>JBNJGM010000019.1:0-1742 GCA_051747685.1 Thermodesulfobacteriota bacterium
GTGAATATTGCTGGGTGCATGATACACAGGTTGGCCCGAAAAGCATTATTTATCCGTATTCCCATTTAGAACAGGCGATTATTGATTCGGAGTGCGCCGTCGGACCATATGCCCGCCTCCGACGAGGAACGCACCTGCATCCAGGCGCTAAAGTCGGGAATTTTGTCGAAACCAAGCAGGCAGTTTTAGGTCGAGAAAGCAAGGCTAATCATCTTAGTTATTTGGGCGATTGTGAGCTTGGCGAAGCGGTCAATGTCGGCGCTGGAACCATTACCTGCAATTACGATGGGCACAGCAAGCACCGCACGGTGATTGAAGATGGGGTTTTTGTCGGCAGCAATACCGCCCTTGTGGCACCGGTGCGGATTGGGAAGGACGCATTACTCGGCGCAGGTTCAACCATTACCCGGGATGTCCCGGCACAGACATTGGCCGTGGCTCGGGTGCGCCAAAAACATTTGGCACTCAAACGAAAGGTCCCGCCTCATGACAATGGATAGTGTACTGACTTCCTTGGAGTCGAAGATCGATGCCCTTTTGGAGCGGGTCCATTCCCTTGAGGAGCATAACGCGAGCTTGGAGAGTCAACTTGAAGAGGAGCGTGAGAAGCGTGAGGCCGCAGTGCAGCGATTGGATCGCCTCTTGCAAAAACTCCAAGAGGTGGCTATTGAATAAGTAATGCCTGAATACAAGCTCACCGTTTTAGGACAGGAAGTCGCGTTCAAGACCGATGCGGACAGCGAGCGGGTTCAGGAGGCAATGGATTTACTTGAAAACCGATACCAAGAGCTTGAAGCCCGGGGATTACGGCTTGGCAAGCAAAAACTTCTGGTTTTTCTGGCCTTAGGGCTGGCGGACGATTACCTGCAAATGACAGAGCGCCTGCAAGAACAAGATGTGGAATTGCAGCGGTTGCTGGATAAAATAGATGGTTCCGAGAACAGGTAACCCCCTGGGGTGTACGTGATCCTAAGTGTGATTTTTGAGCCAACACCTCAAAAACGGGAGCCGCTTCTTGCTGCCTGTTGAGCACACTCGTTACGACGAGGAGCCTGATGGCAGCTAGTGGCGCCCACCTGAAGACTCAGGTTCAAAATATCTTATGACACGGCTCCCCGGGGTTTGCTTAATTTTTCTCAGACACATACCTGTCGCCCTCTCTATGTGCGGGTGTTTCTTCCTCTCCTCCCCATTCCTCGGCCTACGACATTTCTTGGTACATACTTTGTGATATGCGACTTACGGCGAATGGCTGCCGGAGTCGGTGTTTGTTTTTGGACTCGTGTTTGATTTGTGCGCAATGCAGCAAAGGACCCTTTGCTGTTTGTTCTTTGAGTAACAGGGGCCCCTGTTTGAGATACAAGGAGAAAAAGAATGATCCAGTACATCGCTATGACCCTTCTTGGGGTCCTGGTCGGCGTTGGGGTAGGTGTGTTTTTAAACAAGAAAATATCTGCCAAAAAATTACAAGATGCCAATGTGTTAGCGGAAAAGATTCTTGATGAAGCTCGAAAAGAAGCGCAGGCAGAGAAAAAAGAATATTTGCTCCAGGCTCAAGATGATATTTATCGACAAAAAAAAGAGATGGAGCAAGAGCTTAAAGAGCGTGAATCAACATTAAAAAAACAAGAACTTCGATTACAGGAAAAGGAAGAACGCCTGCAATCCAAGCAGGAAAACAACAACCAAAAAGAAAGTGAAATTGTTGTTTGGGAAAAACGACTTACGAAGCAAGAAAGAGA
>JBNJGM010000019.1:1842-29459 GCA_051747685.1 Thermodesulfobacteriota bacterium
GTTGCGAAACGTGCCCTGGAGCGGTTGATAAGCGACGGCCGAATTCATCCGGCTCGAATTGAAGACATGGTTCAGAAAGTGGAACAAGAAATGGAGGTCAAGCTTCGGGAAATCGGAGAACAAGCCACCTTTGATGTCGGTGTTCACGGTATCAACCCCGAGTTGATCCGTTTGTTGGGCCATTTGCATTATCGTACGAGTTTTTCCCAAAACGTATTGCACCATTCCTTAGATGTTGCCTTTTTGTGTGGCATTATGGCAGCCGAGCTTGGCCAGGACGTGAAAAAAGCCAAGCGAGCAGGGCTATTGCACGATCTTGGAAAGGCCGTGGACCACGAAGTCGAGGGCCCACACGCGGTTATTGGAGCGGATTTGGCCAAAAAATATAACGAATCCGAAGAAATCGTGCATGCTATTGCCGCTCACCATGAAGACGTGCCCCCTAAATCTGTTTTGGATGTTTTGGTGCAAGCGGCGGACAGTCTTTCCGGAGCCCGGCCT
Organism: Thermodesulfobacteriota bacterium; assembly: GCA_051747685.1. GTDB lineage: Bacteria > Desulfobacterota > Desulfovibrionia > Desulfovibrionales > Desulfohalobiaceae > Desulfohalobium. The sequence continues at coordinate 2,344 of JBNJGM010000019.1, forward strand.
GGGGCGCGTAAAGAACTCTTGCAAAATTACGTCAAGCGTTTGGAAGAGCTTGAAGGCGTAGCCGCGGAATTCGAGGGTGTCAGCAAGGCCTACGCCATCCAAGCCGGCCGGGAATTGCGTGTCGTGGTCGATTGTGAGCGCCTAGGCGATGACAGTACCTATTTGTTGTGCAAGGACATCGCCAAACAAGTGGAAGAAAAGCTCACCTACCCTGGTCAAATCAAGGTAACCTGCATTCGTGAGCGCCGGGCAGTGGAAATAGCTAAATAATGACGTGCAACGAGAGAAAAAAGTGATGGAGCGCGGGATGGAAGAGGCGTTGCAACTGATCCGCCGGGGCAGTGAAGAAATCATCAACGAAGAGGAGCTTGTCCAGCGTCTTCAAAGCGGACGGCCATTGACCATCAAAGCCGGTTTTGATCCGACGGCCCCGGATCTGCATTTGGGGCACACAGTGCTTATTCAAAAACTAAAACATTTCCAGGAGCTTGGGCATAATGTCGTCTTTTTGATCGGTGATTTTACCGGTATGATCGGCGATCCGAGCGGGAAGTCGGAAACCCGCAAAGCGCTGAGTCGAAGCGATGTGCAAGAAAACGCGGAAACATATAAACGTCAAATTTTCCGCATTCTTGATCCTGAGAAAACCCGTATCGCCTTTAACGCGGAATGGATGGATGCTTTTCACGCTGCAGACTTTGTCCAATTGTGCTCGCAGTATACCGTGGCTCGGATGCTTGAGCGCGATGATTTTCATAAACGGTACCAGGCGAACCAACCAATATCTGTGCATGAGTTTTTGTACCCGCTTGTACAAGGGTACGATTCCGTGGCTCTCCAAGCTGACGTCGAACTCGGAGGAACGGACCAGAAATTCAATTTGCTTATGGGCCGCACGCTGCAACGGGAGTACGGCCAAGCCCCTCAGGTGATTTTGACTATGCCAATTTTGGAGGGCCTGGACGGTGTGCAGAAGATGAGCAAATCTTTGGGTAACTATGTGGGCATTGAAGAACCGCCCCAGGAGATGTTCGGCAAACTCATGTCTATCTCCGATGCATTGATGTGGCGGTATTTTGAGTTACTCTCTGATTTGAGTTTAGAGGCTATTGCGGACTTACAAGCCCAAGTTGCCTCTGGAGATCTGCATCCCAAAGCTGCTAAAGAAACGCTCGCCTTCGAGATCACGGAGCGGTTTCATTCTGCACCAGCAGCCGAAGCTGCCAAAGCGCATTTTTCGAATGTTTTCAGTGAACATCAGCTGCCAGAGGATATGCCGGAAGTGCGGCTGCTGCCAGAAGAGGCCTCGGTGCTTTCCGCGATAGACCATAGCGGTGTCTGCGCCTCGCGCGCGGAGATCAAGCGGTTGTGCAAACAGGGTGCGGTCACGTGTGATGGGGAAAAGGCCACAGATTTCCAAGCCCTGCTAGACGCTGGTGAACATGTTTTCAAAATCGGTAAAAAACGTTTTTTTAAGGCTGTGGTGGGTGAGGGGGCACAAGCGTGAGCGGTCCATCTGCTGCAAAACACAGAGGGCTGGCAGGGCAAATCCGGCTCATGGCCCGGATGATTAAGATCGAGCACTCCATATTCGCCTTACCCTTTGCCTATATCGGCCTGTTTCTGGCAGCGCAGGGATGGCCGGGTGCTGCCACGTTTGGGCTTTTGACGTTGGCTATGGTGGCGGTGCGGTCCTTCGCTATGCTGATAAATCGGCTGGTGGATCTCCCCTTTGACCGTCATAATCCCCGCACAATGGACCGGCCGCTGGTTACCGGCGAGATTGGGATTTTCGGCGCGATCGTGGCGAGTGTTGTGTGCGCAGCCGTATTCCTCGCTGCCGCCGCCGGCCTGAATGCCTTGTGCTTCAAACTCGCCCCCTTCGCCTTGCTCTGGTCCGCCGGATACAGTGTGGCGAAACGTTTTACATGGCTGACGCATTTTTGGTTGGGGTCGGTATTGGGCTTGGCCCCGGTGGCCGGTTGGATCGCATTCGATCCCGTTCTGGTTCCCACTGCCGGATTGTATTTTTTGGGGGTCCTTTTTTGGGTGGCGGGCTTTGATATATTGTACTCCTGTCAGGATGTGGCTGTTGATCGCTTTATGGGTCTGCATTCTATTCCGGCGCGGTTTGGCGTTGCTCCGGCCCTGCATCTGGCCTGCTTTTCCCATGTAACAGCGAGTCTTTTTTTTCTTATGGCCGGATGGACGGCTGGATTGGGCGGCATCTATTTTGCGACTTGGGCGCTGGTTTCCGGTCTACTATTGAGCGAGCATCGGCTTATTGCTCCGGATGATTTGCGTCGCATCAATGTGGCCTTTTTTACTTTTAATGGGCTCATCGCCATTTTGCTTGGAGCGAGTGTGGTCTGGGAAACGCTTTTGTAGCTCGTGCAGCCCAAAGCCGGTCTACGAAAACCGGCTGACAACGACGCGAATGGGTGCTTGAACATGCCACCGCCCTTGACCGAATTGTGTCAGGGGCGGTTTTTTTTGTTCTTTTTTTTGAAATGGCCATAGTGCCTTGCCGTATCTAGACATGTTTGGCAAACTCAACTACCAATAATTTTAAAGGCGAAGTTCATAGCCGCCAAGGAGGTGCAACATGGCCGAAATTAAAAAAATTCTCTGTGCGGTCGATCTTTCTGATATCAGCCCTAAAATAGCTGATTACGCCAAGACACTGGCCCAACTCTCTGGTGCTTCGGTGGAGGTGGTCTATGTAGCTCCGTCGTTGAGCCAGTATGTCGGGTTCCATGTCCCCCCAAGCTCGATAGAGACATTTGTGGGGGAGATTGTGACCGGAGCTGAACAGACAATGGAGTCCTTTGTTGAGGAAAATTTTATCGGTGTCGAGGCCCAGGGCTATGTGACAACGGGGTATGCTGCAGAAGAAGTGCTCCGGTTTGCCCAGGAACAAGGCTGTGATCTAGTGATTATGGGTACGCACGGCCGTACGGGAATCGATCGGATTTTGTTTGGTTCGGTGGCGGAGAAAGTGGTTAAAAGCGCGCCCATGCCGGTTTTGACCCTGCGGCCGGAAATCCAAGAAGAAACATAAGATTTGCGTTCCCCGCCGTGAGGCAGCGGCGGGGAATTGTACCTGGAGCAGGACAAGGAGAAATTGTGGGGTTAGGTGCACTTTGGCCCAAAAAACGTGGCGCATGCGCTTTGGATCTGGGGAGTGCCTGGATTAAAGTGGTGCGGCTTGTGCCCGGAAAAGCAGATCCGCAATTGGAGCGCTTAGGGCGGGTACCGTGGCCCGGCCACGAGAAAGAGGGTGTAGACGCCAATGCCCAGCGGCTTCAGCAAATGTGGCAGGCGCTGGAATTGAAGGACAAGGTGGTTGCTTCCTCCATGGCTGGCCATGCTGTGATCGTCAAACGGGTGCGCTTTGCGAAGGAAAAGATCCGTCACCTTGATGCAGAAGTGCATAAGGAAGCCAAACAATATATCCCTTTTGATATCAACGATGTGTATCTTGATTTTCAAGATTTGGGTCCGGATGCAGAAAGTTCTGACTCCCACCAGGTATTGCTCGTAGCAAGTAAAAAAAAGATGGTCCACGAGGTCCAAAGTATTTTTTCTGCTGCGGGTTTAGGCATTTCTATACTTGATGTGGATGGGTTTGCATTGGCCAATTGTTTTACATTTAACTATCCAGAGTGGAGTGAAAAGCCGACATATCTTTTAGATATCGGCGCTCAGCAGTCAGTTTTTTGTGTGTGTGTCGAAGGTCGACCTCTTTTTTTGCGTGAAATCGCTTTAGGGGGGAACCAGATGACAGAGCGGATTTCGAAAGCGTTGGAAATATCGAAATTTGAGGCGGAAAAAATTAAGATTAATGGGCCTGAAGCGGGAAGTACAACACATGTAGACCTTGTTCAGGATGTGTTGTACAAAGTTTTTGTGGAATGGACACAAGAGATACGACGGATGCTTACTTTTTATCAGTCTTCGGAAAGCGGTGGCTTGATGGCGTCACGGATGCTATTAGCCGGGGGGGGGAGTCTGATTTCTGGGGTGTCGGAGCATTTTGCAGAGTATTTGGATATGGAAGTAGGTCTTTTGGATCCGTTCCGGCGTATCAAGATTTCTTCACAGGCATTTGATGGTGAGTACCTCAAAAACATTGGCCCACAGTTTGCTGTAGGGACCGGTTTGGCCTTGAGACAGGTTGTATAGATGATTCGTATAAATCTTTTGCCTCAGCAAAAACGGGCTAAGGCCTCGCAAGCGGGTAAGGAAATAACGCTTTGCCTTGTGGCCTTGTTTTTCGTGCTCGGCGGGATTGGTGGGGTGCAGTACTGGTTGTATCAGAAAGAAAATGCATTAGAGCAACGCGTTGAGGCCAAAGCAGAGCAGAAAAACGCTTTATTTGAAAAAATTCGGCATTTACAAAAACAAGAAAAGCAGATGGAGGATCTTGAGGAGCGGATCCAGGCCATTAAAATTATTCGTGAAGCGCAGGGAGGGCCTGTACAGTATCTGGATACCTTAGTGAGTCTGCTGCCAGAGGATGCTATTTGGTTTGAATCGCTTGAGTTTTCACGTAACAAAGGCATCAGCCTTCGAGGCGTGGCCCTAGATAACCAGGCTTTTGCCGCCTATGTACGGAAATTGCGCGAGGTTCCACAGATAGCTGCTATTCAGACCAGGCGCACCTCACGGCGGAGAATACAAGACTTTGATTTTGTGGAGTTCCAAACGGAGATTCGTACCAAGATGTCGGAAAAGCAGGACAAAGAGCGTGGTTAAGGAGAAAGGAAAGCAGCTTCTCAGCCGCTACGAGGCGGTCAACAGAAAGCGTCGGCTTACGATAGTCGCAGTAACTTTTTTCGTGGTTTTAGGAGGATATTGGTATTTTCTTTTTCAGCCCCACTGGATGCAAATGCGCGCCCACGAAAAAAAAATCCAGGAACTCGATTCTCAAATTGCGCTGTATCGCTCGAAGATAGCCCGGCTCCCTGAAGTGGAACAACAACTTGCCAAGCGCCAACGTGAATGGACCTATGCCAAGGCATTGCTGCCAAACACGAGCCAGGAAGTGGAAGAACTACTCGCCTCCATTGAGCGGGTAGGCAAAGATGTGGGAATTGAGTTTTTGCTTTTCGCTCCTGGAAAGGAAAAAGAAGAGCAATATTATGTTTCGCGCCATGTGGATTTGCGTCTTCAGGGCGATTTTCATAGCCTCATGCTTTTTTTTAGCCGGTTGTCACAATTTGATCGTTTGGTTCGCTTGGAGAACCTCCGACTTCGACCACAGCAGGACACGGGTGAAGCGGTGGAATTAACAGCGGACAGTGATATTTCCATGTATCGGGCTTTGACCGAGGCGGAAATCGCTGCTCGCGAAGAGGATAATGAAGGTGATGATTAAGCGAGGGTTGCCTGAAGTCGCCTGGCGGACAAGGCTGGGACCACACATTTTTGCGGGCAGACTGTTGTTTTCTGCGGGGTGTCTTGGTGTGTGTGTTGGATATGGATTGTGGGGACAACCTCTGTTTGCCCAAGGCAATGGCACAAAGGAAGAGGCGCCTGAGTGGGTGCAATCGCAAGTACCGTTGTATGAAGCAGCCGATAAACCTGATCCTTTTGCTTCAATTATTCGTCAAAGAGAGGCACAGCAGTCGCAGGCGGATTCGGATAAGCGCGACCGGCCGCTGACTCCCTTGGAGAAGGTTGAGGTCTCGCAATTGCGTTTGGTGGGGGTGATTGTTCGTCCTGGAGAGGAGCAAACACCGCTGGCGATGGTCGAACTTCCCAACGGAAAAGGGTATCTTCTCCAGCCGGGTACCAAAATTGGAAGCAATCAGGGGCGGGTTGTAACTATTACCCCAGATTCGGTTTTGGTCCGGGAAACGGTAGTGGATGTTTTTGGGGAAACGCAAGCGCGGACAGTGACCTTGAAGCTGCACCCTGGCGGTGGAGAAGAGGATGAGAATACATAACAGACAGGAAGGGACGAGGTGGTGTGCATGGAGTCTTTGGGGCGCTTTGATCCTAGGGGCTTTGATGGTGATTGGCGCTTGCGGGAAAGCCGCTACCCCGGGGAGTGATCCAACTCAGCCAAACTCGGTGCCTGAGGGTAATGAGGTTCAATCCCCGCAGAATGCTTCCTCTACAGTGAATACGGCTCCGTTGCAGGTGCACCAGGAGAAAAAACAGGTAGTGGTCGAGCTTGATGTTCCGGCTGAGATGCAGTTGGAGGCCGAGTATACCCACCCTGATTTGTATATCGATTTCAGTGAACCACTACCAGATGCGCAGATACCAGAGGCCTTGCCAGATCTTGTCGAACAATTGCGCTTTGCCCAACAACGTCAACGTTTGCATTTTACCCTTGCTCAAAAAAGTCGATTTTTGCTTTCCCGTCCCGATTCAGGGCGCTTGCAAATCATTTTGGTTCCTCGCGATGTGGAAGACCAAGTCAAAGAAACGCCCCCTTCCCCCAAGGGTTCAGAAAAAAACAGGCCTATAGAAAAAATCCGGTTTTCCCAGACCCCAGAAGGGGAGACCGTGGTTGCTATGCACTCCTCGAATGCTTTAAAGCCCGAAGTCCAAGAGAGTTCATCCTCGCAGGTCAAAATTCTCTTGCCACACTATTCTGTGCCAGGGCATTTGGCTAAACTCTACCGCTTGGACAAATTCGAGTCTCCTGTCCGCTCGGCCTTATTGCGTGAGGTTGAGCAAGGCGCATTGTTAACGTGTGCCCTAAAGCAACCTGTTCCTTTTCGTATCCAAAACGACAATGGCCAGACACGGGTTGTTTTTGAGAGCGCCCCTGTAGAGCAAGATCGCGCCAGCCCAGATTCTGAACCAATAGAGCAAGGTCAAGCCATCCCAGATCTTGAACCCTCGGCGCAAAAGGCGTCGTCGGGCAATTTTACCGAAACAGAGGGGGATGAACCGCTGTTCCCCGGTATGCAGGGCGAATATACAGGCGAAACCATTTCCATCGATTTACAAGATGCCGATTTGGAGCATGTCCTGCGCCTTTTGGCCTCTATGGCGGATAAAAATTTGATCATTGGAGAGGGGGTGCAAGGTTCGATTTCTTTACAACTTGATGAGGTCCCTTGGGATCAGGCTCTTGACCTGGTTTTATTGCAAAATGATCTTGGCAAGGCGGAAAGGGGCAATATTCTGCGTATAGCGCCAGCAGAGACCCTTGCCGAGGAGCGGCAACGGATTCGGGAGTCCAAGCAGCAAGCCCTTGAGGCTCAACAAAAAATGCAAGAACTCGAGCCGTTGCAAACCGAGTTCATACAGATCAATTATACCACAGCAGGAGCCCTAAAACCTCAATTGCAGGAGTTTTTGTCCGAGCGGGGCCGAATCGGTCAGGATTCGCGTACCAATACTCTTATTGTTTCGGACACGCAGTCGAATATCCGTAAGGTGCGCAGTGTTATTGAACGCTTGGATCAACCTGAGCCCCAAGTGCTTATTGAGGCGCGTGTCGTCTACGCTACAGATTCCTTTCAACGAGGGCTCGGTATTTCGTTTGACGGCGAGTATCAGGATGGGGATGATGGGCAATATAATCGTGGCGCTTTTGCTGATATCTTAGGTAACTATGAGGCTGATACTCCTGTTTCATCCAACGTAACTGGAATTTTGCAAAAAGCCACCGGCGTGGATCTTTTTACCCTCGACGCCCAGCTCAAATTGGGAGAACGTAAAAATTTGGCCAAAACCATTTCTGCGCCAAGGCTGGTGACATTGAATAACCAACAGGCGGAAATAACCCAGGGCGTCAAGATTGCGACCCCGGGCGAATCTGAAAGCGGCGGCACAATTACAGACTATACTGAGGCCGTTCTCAGTCTGTCGGTCAAACCCCAAATAACCCCGGACGATAAAGTCATTTTGGCCTTGGATATTTCCGATGACAGCCCGGCCCAAGGCGGTCAGGACATCGACACACGCACCGCAAAAACAACTTTGCTTGTCGAAGATCAGGAAACAGTTGTTTTAGGCGGGGTCTATCAACTCACGAACACGACCACAGAGGATAGCGTTCCGGGGTTGAATAAACTACCATTTTTTCGATGGTTGTTTCGTGGAGAAAACATCAACAATACCAATAGGGAATTGTTGATATTTATCCGTCCGACGGTTCTGGAGTGATCCATGCGACTCGCGTTTCCGACGTTTGCCCAACTCAAGCAGGTGTGGCAGGAGGATTTTTTGGGGCAGCGGGGGTTTTTCCTGCCTCCCAAATACGATATGCCGCTGGGTCAAGAGGTGGAACTTGACGTCGAAGTGGGCGGAGAAAAATGGGGACGGGCCCGCCTTGTGCCGGTTTGGAAAAACCAGCACGGCCCCCAATCTGAAAAACTTCCCCTTGGCCTTTTCTTGCGGTTGCTCGCTGCTGAAGATGGTTTAGAGCAACGGTTATGCGAATTGACCGCTGCAGGGGAAGCGGGGTAATAGTTACAAAAGCCGTTTGGCTCTTAGAGGTTGCCTGGACCGAACGTATTGCTTTCGCTGGGTACTACGAAAAGCGGCAAGTCGGGTTTACCATCCCAGAATCGGGATTTGTGCGGAATTGAATAGCCTCGGCGGTAGAGGAAAACGGGCCTGGGAGACTGGGTTCGTTTGGTTAGAGGCCGGCCTTTCGGGGCCGGTTTTCTTGTTGTTTTCAGGGGAGCGGATGCGTATTGCGCATCCTCGCCTGTGGTTGATGTCGTTTACTTTGGAGTGTTTTCCCATGACGTCTTTCCAACGTCTCCGGCCGGAAATCGCGGAATTTACGGCCTATAGTCCAGGGCTTTCCATTGAGGAGATAAAAGAGCGCTACGGTTTGGCCGTAGTCTGCAAGATGGCCAGTAACGAAAATCCACTCGGCACGTCGCCTTTGGTCAAGGAGGCCATCTCTCGGTATGCACCGTTCGCTTTTCGCTATCCGCGAAGTGGGTGTCCCGAACTGACGCAGGCCTTAGCCGATTCTTTGCAAGTGCCTCAAGAGTGTGTGGTAGTCGGCAACGGTTCGGACGAGCTGATTGATCTGTTGATCCGCACCACCCTGCGGCCAGGGCAGGAAAATATGGTTGTCTTCGATCCCAGTTTCAGCATCTACCGCCTTCAGGCCGCCTTATGCGGAGTGGAGACGCGGCAGGTCCCGCTGAACGCCAATCTCGCTTTTGATTTTGACCAGCTCTTGGCCCGAGTCGATGCCAACACCGGTTTGGTCTTTCTCACCAATCCGGATAACCCTTCGGGCTATGCCGTGTCAGCCGAGGGGGTGGTGCAGGTGGCCCAACAGCTGCCACCGCAATGCCTTTTGGTGGTGGACGAGGCCTATGTGGAGTTTGCCGAAAGCGGGGTCTCCCCGCTGGGGCAGTGGTCGGCTGCAGAGAATATTGTCCTTTTACGCACCTTTTCCAAATTGTATGGGTTAGCTGGGTTGCGGCTGGGGTATGGGATCATGCCCGAGTGGCTGGCTGACGCCTTGCTGCGCGTCAAACTCCCTTTTAGCGTGAATTTGCTGGCGGAAAAAGCCGGATTGGCGGCTTTAGAAGACACGGCTTTTTATGCCCGGACCCGTGAAGTGGTCCAACAGGGGCGCCAGCTCCTGCATAAGGGGTTGCAAGAACTTGGGTGCACGGTCTTTCCCTCGCAAGCGAATTTTTTGCTCTTTATCCCTCCTGTATCAGCGCAAACGGTGTTTGAACGCCTTTTGGCCCGAGGGATCATTGTGCGTCCGTTGACCAGCTACGGACTCCCGGACGCCTTGCGGGTAAGTATCGGCACCGAGCGGGAAAATGCCCAATTTCTTGAGGCCATGCAGGAGGCGCTCTATGCCGAATAGGCCGCGGTTGCTCGTCACCCTGGACGGCCCAGCCGGTGCCGGCAAATCAACAGTGGCCCAAGCTGTAGCCGGGGCCTTGGAGATCGCCTATCTGGACACCGGGGCTATGTTCCGCAGTATCGCTTGGGCCCTGGGAGAAAATTCGTGGAAACTCGGCGACGAACATCTTGAGCAGGCTTTGCAGGAGTTGCGTTTTGATCTCTACGGACACGGGCCGGGATCCTATTTAACCCTAAACGGCGAGCCAGTGGGAGAGTGGATCCGTACGGAAGCCGTGGGCATGTGGGCTTCGAATATCGCTACACGGGTACCGGTTCGCGAGAAGCTTAAAGCGGATCAGCGGCGGCTTGGCCGCCAGCGTGATCTCGTAGCGGAAGGCCGGGATATGGGCAGTGTAGTTTTTCCTGAGGCGTTGTGTAAGGTTTTTTTAGTGGCGAGCGCTGAAGAGCGGGCCCGGCGGCGTTGGCTCCAATTACGCGAGAAGGGACAGCATTCGAGCCTTGAGGAATTGATCCAACACATCCGCAAACGCGACGAGCAAGACGCGCAGCGCGAATGCGCCCCTTTGTGTGCGGCCGAGGATGCGATTGAACTGGACACGACGTCGCTAAGCCCCCAAGAGGTAGTAACGGCCATTGTCGAATTCGTACAACGCGCACGAAAACCGCAGGGCTAAGCGGCGATCTGGATCCGGGAATCTCCGCTGCCCGGCCCGGTTCCGGAATTTTGTCCCTGGCCTGGAAAATGGGGGTGCTTGTTCGCCCGTCGTTGCACTGAGCGGGGCGGCTAACGCAGCTGTTTTTCCAGGCTGTTTTCAAAACCCCGAAACCTGGGAAACGGAGTCAGGCGGTACGGATGCTAGTGCCTGTGCTAAAAACGAGCTGGGAAGAGAGGTCAGGAAGTCTCTTGGGAGAAGTGGTTTGGGTCGTGTTTGACCTCGTTCCAGAGGCTTTCTTGGGTTTCAAATTCCAGCTCGGCTATATGAGCACCTTGTGCAGCGGCGCGTTTTTCCATGGCCTCAAAGCGTTGGACGAATTTTTGGTTGGCCTTGTGCAAAGCAGCGTTGGCCTTGAGTCCATGGCGGCGCCCAAGTTCAACTAAGGTAAACAGGAGATCGCCGAATTCTTCTTCCAGAGCCTCGTGGTCTTTGCTGTGCCCGGCCTCCTGCCATTCCCGCCATTCGCTTTGCAACTGGTTTTCCACCTCTTGCGTGGAATTCCAGGTAAATCCGGTGCGAGCTGCTTTGGAGTGCAGCCGGTAGGCCTTCGTTAAGGGGGGCAAAGTGGCCGGAATGGAGGCGAGGACCCCTTGGGCTTTTTGGGCCTTTTTCGCTTGTTCCCGGCGCTTGATTTTTTCCCAGGTCGCGAAAAGGTCCTCACGATTTTCCAGGGTCGTATCCCCAAAAACATGGGGATGGCGGGAGCGCATTTTTGTGGCGTTGGTTTGGAAAATGTCCTTGAGGGTGAACGCGCCGCGTTGCTCGAAAAGCAGTGCCATAAAGTAGAGCAGGAAGAAGACATCACCGAGTTCTTCTTCCGCTTCTTCCGCATCCTCTGCCCGGACGGCCTCTACAAGCTCAAAGCATTCTTCGATGAGGTATTCACAAAGCGATTGCGGGGTTTGTTCCTTGTCCCAGGGACACCCGTTCGGCCCGAGAAGGTCTTGGATGGTCTCGAGGAGGGGCGTTGCAGGGGCGTCGGCCATGTTGTTTACTCCTTAGGGGTTTCGCGGCGTATTTTTTCCAACCAATGTTCCTGCCAGGATTCCTGCAGGTCCCGGCTTTTTTCTTCAAATGTCTGCCGCAGATCGTCAGGGATAATGCCGACAGCAGTGCGGGTGAACCTATGTATGTAGGGGGCGGTCTGGGACTCGCTCAGCAGTGGGGTGTTGGTGGGCAGAAACGTCGTGAGTACAAAAAGGACAATGCTGCAAAAAATTGAGGATTTGAGCAAGCCAGCCAACCCCCCCAATATTCGGTCCAGCCCGCCGAGCAGGGTAATATGCAGCAGTTTGCGCACGCCGGTACCGATGAGAAAGACGGCTCCGATAACCGCCAACAGGACCAGGGTGTAGCTGACGATTTCGGTATAGGGCGTGGGTAAAAACGGTTTGAGATAGGGCTCTAGCAGCGGATAATAGGCGTTGGCGGCCAAAAATCCAGCCACAAGACTGACAATCGAGGTCAATTCACGGACCAGGCCGCGAAAAAGGCCTCGCACGAGCCCCAAAACGAGCACGAGGAGAAAGAAGATATCCAGTCCGTTCATGTTTGCTCCAACTAAGCCGCGTGCGGACCATTGACAGGGTATAGGGGAGTACCTACTCTATTTTTTTTCGGAAATCAAAACAAGGAGTAATTGAGGATGGCACGTGATATTCGTTTAGTGAAAATGATAAATGGCGATATGGTCCTGGGCAAATGGGAAGAGGAAGAAGGGAAAATCAAGGATCCCGCTCTGTTGCAAACAATGCCCACAGAACAGGGAGGGGTGCAGATGATGCTTCTGCCCTATGGGTATCCCTTTGATAATGAGATCGGCGGGGAATTGTCCACGGAGCACGTTTTGTACCAATACCAAAACGTTCCCGGGGATTTGGTGAACAAATACACTGAAGCCTCGAGCAATTTAACTATTTCCAGTGCTAACGACCTGCAAAATCTGGACAAAATGACCGGGGAGCAGGGCGGCAATATTTCAAATATTAGTGATTTGTTGCGAAAATAATCCCGGCGTTTCTTTTTTTTGGACAAGGACACAAAGGCGGCTTTGAGGCCGCCTTTTTTATGTGAGGCACCCATGCGTGAATTATTGCCGTTATTGCCGCGCCCGTCGCATTATTTAGGCACAGAAGTCCATGCTGTGCACAAAACAGTGACGGGGGAGATGCTCCGAATGGCCTTGGCCTTCCCGGATCTGTATGAAGTGGGTATGTCCTATGTGGGGCAAAAAATCCTTTATGCTGCTGTCAACGCCCATCCGAATATGTGGGCGGAACGGGTTTTTGCACCTGCACCGGAGGCAGCGAAAGTGCTGCGCGAGCACAATGCTGTGCTTACCACGCTGGAATCGGATACCCCTTTAGCGCAGATGGATGTGCTTGCCTTCAGTCTGACCCATGAACTGTGCTATACAAGCATATTATATATGCTTGACCTTGCAGGAATCCCATTTCGCGCCGCTCAGCGACAGCAGGGACCAGTGGTTATTGCGGGGGGAGGAAATGCCGCTAATGCCGCGCCGGTAACACCGTTTTTTGACGCTTTGGTCGTCGGAGACGGCGAGGAAGTCTTGCTTGAGGTGGGTGAGGCTGTCCGCCAGGTTCGTCGCTGCGGAGGGGAACGCTCGGAAATATTGGCTCGTTTGGCATCGATCCCCGGCGTGGAAGTGCCCGGTTTTGGTCAAAAGGAGGTTGAACGCCGTCTGGTTGTCGATCTGGACGCCAGCCCCTTTCCGAGCCAACCGGTGCTGCCGTTCGGCAAACCGGTACACGACCGTTTTTCGTTGGAAATCGCAAGGGGATGTACCCGAGGCTGCCGTTTTTGTCATGCCGGGATGACCTACCGCCCCGTCCGGGAGCGTTCCCTCCCGGAATTGGAGCGTTTAATCCGGGAGGGGCTGGACGCTACGGGGTATGAAGAGCTCTCGTTTCTTTCCTTGAGCACTGGGGATTTTTCGGTGCTGGAGACCTTGTTCACCCAAAGCTACAGCCGCTGCTTGCAAGAGCAGGTAGCGGTTGCGTTGCCCTCGCTCCGGGTGGGTTCAGTCAGCGAACAGATGATGGGGCTTATCGCCAAAATTCGGCGCACCGGAGCGACACTGGCCCCGGAAGCCGGAAGCCAGCGGCTGCGAGATGTGATCAACAAGGGGATCACCGAAGAGGCTCTTTTGCAGCACACGGAACAGCTTTTCGCCCACGGCTGGCAATCGATAAAATTGTATTTTATGATCGGGCTGCCTACGGAGACCGAGGAAGACCTCGAAGCCATTTTCGATCTTTGCCGCAAAGTGCGCCACACAGCGGGGAAGCAGGCCAAACGTGTTCAGATCACAGCCTCCATTTCTCCCTTTGTGCCCAAGCCGCATACGCCCTTTCAATGGGAACGGCAATTATCCTGTGCGGAAGTCCACGAGCGGATCGGTTATTTGCAAAATCGCTTTCGTCACCAAAAAGGATATAAGCTCAGATGGCATCAACCGGAGATGAGTTTTCTGGAAGGCGTGTTTTCCCGCGGGGACGCGGCCTTGGCCGACAGTATCGAACAGGCGTATCAAGAAGGGGATATCCTTACGAGTTGGGCTGAATATTTCAAGCCAGAGTTGTGGGAACGGGTCTTTGCGGCGTGTGCCGTGGATCCGGTGGCCTATTTGCAGGCTCGGGATACCGAGGAGTCCTTGCCTTGGGACCACATTAAGACCGGAGTCAGCAAACGATTTTTATTTACGGAACGCAAGCGGGCGTTAGCGGCAAAGGAAACGCCAGACTGCCGGTACGCGACGTGCCGCGCCTGTGGGGCGTGTAATTTTGGCAATCGTTCTTCGGAACTCACGCAGCAGGCAAAACGGGCCATAATCCGGCCGCGGATAAACAGCACTACCCGCGAAGCACCGTTAGCGGAAAAAAATTGGCAGTCGCAGGGGCTGCAAGAGAAAAAAGGCCATTTCCGGATCTGGTACGCCAAGACCGGCCCCGCTCGGTTTTTGAGTCAACTCGAACTGCAAAGCCTTTTTGAGCGTGCGCTACGCCGGGCGGATATTCCGCTGAGCTTTTCGGCAGGGTTCCATCCTATGCCGCTCCTCTCTTTTGGGCCAGCCCTGCCCGTTGGGGTGCAAAGCATGGCGGAATGGTTCAACGTGTTTGTCCGTCAAAGCGATGTCCAGCTCGAAGCCTTACAGCACAGTCTGTACCACCAATTCCCGCAGGGCCTGAGGGTATATCAAGTCCAAGAATTGGGATTGGGCAAACGGCAGGCCCAAGCGGTGGCTGAGGATTTTGAACTCGAATTCCATGTGGGAGCAGAGCAGGCAGCGATTTGGCAGGAGCATCTGCACACTGTCCTCGCTCAAGCGCAGATCCCTTGGGAGCGCAAAACCAAGCGTCGCGGATGGCAGGTGGAAGATGCCAGGCCGTTTTTTGAGCATGTCCATGCGGTGGACGCGCACCGGCTCCGCCTCCGTTTTTCCTGGCGTGAAAAGTATGTCAGCCCCCTGCAATTGGTGCGCCTGGTGTTGCCGGGCCCGGAATTGGACCAGTTCACGCTGACCAAGCTCGAGCAGATAATGCATTGTCAAGGGGCTTCGCCCGAGGTACACAATAGGGTGACCGAGCATTCATAACCCAAAGGAGGAGTGTATGGCAGCGGACAAAAAGGCCTTGAAGGACAAGGTTATCGCTATGTACCCGGAAATCCCGAGCCACGGGATCGAGGTACACTTGGAGTATTTGGAGCAAGAGCAGTCTTGGCTGGTCACATTTCAGAAAAATGGGCATTCGTTGGCCACCCACATGGATGATGCGGACGCGCAAAAATGCCTTCAGGATGTTGAATGCGTTCATCTCGGCGTCCAATTAGGGCGCTTTGTGGACAATTATTGTCGCGGGCCAGAGGCATGCACCGATTGATGACTTAACAGGGCCCCGGTTTGCGCAAACCGGGGCCCTGTAGTGACAAAAAGGGTTGCTTTCGCTCCCGAGTCGAGGAAAGAGGAGGGGAAGCCTCCCCCCTTTGGGGCTATTATACGTTGGAGGCTTTTGGCGTGCGGCTGTACGGAACAATTTTGGGGCTTGCAGCCAGGGGGTTGGGCTGGCCCTAGGGATAATAAGGTGGCTACGGGTTGAAGATGTCACCGTATGGCGCTGCGCCACCTACAGCTGGTTTGCGCGTCTGAACGGCAGCGGCGCGCTCGCCCTGGCCTTGCTCTCGCAAAATCGCCTCCCAAAGTTCCCAATATTCGGGCCGCTGCGGCTGGGAAAGGGCGCTTTCCCGTGCCAAAGTGGCGGCAACATCCAAATTTTCTGCCGCCTCAAGGTACAAACGAGCCAAAAGATGCATGGCAAAACCGTCTCTGGGGTTGTGGGCCAAAGCCTTATGCAGGTGCTCCCGGGCGGTATCAGGGAGGCCTTCTTTGCGCGCCAAGCGGGCCAGATACCGGTGGCTGATGGGTTCTCCCTCGCTGGAGGCGGCTGCTGCAAAATAGTGTTCACGCGCTTTTTCGAGCGCCCCCTCGTTCTCAGCGAGTTGACCGAGACGTAATTGGGAATAGACGTGATCGGGGCAGAGACGAAGGCAGTGGCGTAACGCACTGTCAGCGCCTTGGGGATCGCCTGTTTTCATGGCCAAACACCCGAGATTATAGTACGCGATATGGTTTTCCGGTGCTTGTGTTAAAATCGTTTCGAATTCCTTGCGGGCCTGATTGTTTTTTCCGAGTCGTGCGAAGCAGATCCCGAGGGAATTTCGGGCGGTGGCGTTGGCGGGGTCCAGAGTCAGTGAGCGTTGGTATTCTCCCAGGGCTGCGTAGAGGTCGCCTTGCGTGAACAGCCGGTCGGCACTGATGTTCAGCGTAATGGAATCCAAGGCAGCGATGCGGGGCGGGGTAAGCAACCGAGCGTGTTCCAATGCCTTGCTGGCATAGGTTACGATTTCGGACCGCCCGGCGTCCAGGCAGGGGTACGTGGCGATTCCGATACACATGGCCATTTCCTGGGTTTCAGCGCCCTGTTCTTCAATCTGTCGGGCCATATCTAGAGCCTGTGACAGCCCGGTATGCGGCAGAAAAAGCACAAGGCTGTTGGTGCTGTGCCGGGCAATAAGATGGTTTTCGGGAAGAAAGCGGCTGACCCAGACCGCGGTTTCCTGGAGGTGGCGCTGATTTTCCCGCGCCTGCTTGGAGTCGCTGGGCGGAGGCGAGCCCAGGTTGCCGAGCAATACAATGGCAAAGGTGGAACAGTCTCCTCGTTGTCGGCTCCAGGCATTGAGGAATTCGCGAAATGAGGGCAGACCGGTCAACAAGGTTCCCTCTTTTTCGGGCTGAACGAGGTGATCCCTGTTGGATTCCTGCAAAGCAGGCAGCAGTGTCAAGCGATCACCAGCGGTGAGGGTCCACGCAGGTTCGTCTTGGTTCACTATTTCTGCCACGCTCTGGCCCTCAAGGATATCCACGATCACAATTTCCCCTTTCGGTGTCGGCAGGGGGGCAATGTCTTCTGAGGGTGTGGGGAGATCCGGGGGCCAGACCAAAAAATGGTCGCCTTCACTTGCCCCTATGTCTCGGCCGGCATCCAAGAGAAAGCGTTGGAGGGGTAATTCTTTGATGATACTGCAGCCACGGGCCAAAAGGTCCGGAAAGGCGTAGACGTGTTGTCCCCCTTCGGCTTGGGCCGCTTTGAGGGCTTTGCGGGCTTTTTGTTGCAGCACCCGGGTGTGTTCACGGCTGTTGCCCTGGAATTCCCATCCGAGAAAGTCCTGTGGGAAAAGGGCCAGGCCGATACTCGCAAAAACAGCAATTTCTTCGTGGGTTACCTCGTGGGTAAGGATAAGGCCTGTCAGATGCAGGCGCAAATGGTCGGCTAATTGCCGGGCTCGCCGTTGGCTTGCCTGCGGCCAAAGCAGATACAATCGTTGTTTGTCTCGCCCCAAAATGGCGCCTTCCGGGCATAACTCGCGAACAGTGGAAGCGGTGCTTGTGAGCACTTTATCTCCGAATAAGGGGCCGTACCGGGTGTTTAAGCGGTCTATGCGGTCGGGTTCGATGACGAGCAAGGCGACGCTGGCACTGTGGCCAGAGCAGGACTCTTCCAGAGCGGACTCGGGCCCGGGACGCAAGGTGGTTAAGACACGTTCGATTTCTTGCTCCAGCAGCGTGTCCATTGCCTCGGCGTTATAGAGCCCAGTTTCGCGGTCCAGGCTCGTTAATTTGCACAAGGCGATTTTTTCGACACAAAGTTGGGCCAGGGCGGCAAGGTAGGGCAAGACCGCGTCTGGGGCTTCGAGGTATACCCCTGAGGCCACGAAAAGCGCCAAAGGTTCGCTGTTCCAGCGAAGCGGCAAAAAGAGACGTTGGGCCTCAGGTTCATACCGGGGGGAGGCGTACAACGGATCCGATTTTTTGTCCGCTGTGGGGAAATAGAGCCGGGGCCCGCTGAAATCGACCGTCTCCTTGAGGCTGGCGAAAAGGAGATTTTGGTATTGGAGCAGATCCTGGGCCTGTACGGGTAAAAGGGTTTGGGGCAGCAGTTCTTTGGTGTGCAGGGGCATACGGCTATACGCATCCTTTGGCTTGGGCAACCCGGTGGCTGCTATGGAATATGGCGATTTGGGGTGGAAAAGTCCTTTTGTGTTGTAAGGGCTTGAGCGCCTGGGCGCAACGTTTTCCTGACAGCGAGGGCTCCTTGCCTTCCGAATCACCTTTATCTGTACAGTACTGCGGGTATTTGACAGGCAAGGTGAAGCAGGCGACAACGATGTTGAGTGGATGCTCGGCCGTCCCTGGGGCTGCCCGCTTCCCCCAACCGCTGACACGAGCCAAGCTCTTTGGCTGCAATCAAGGAGAAGTGTATGTCTTTTTCTGAGAATCCAGTTCTGCGTGCGATCTTTGAGCGCCGGAGTATCAGACAATTTACCGAGGAGCCCGTCAGCCGCGAGCAAGTCGAAACCCTTTTGCATGCGGGCCAATGGGCACCGAGTGGCCTGAATAACCAACCTTGGCGTTTTTTGGTTCTCACGCGCGGCGATTCGCGGCTCGAAAAATTAGAAGCCTGCACAAAGTACAGCCATGTCTTGCGCCGCTGTCAGCGTCTGATCGCTGTGTTCTTAGACCGCGAGACCATTTATAATGAAGCTAAAGACCATCAAGGCATAGGCGCCTGTGTTCAGAATATGTTGCTCGCCGCCCACAGCCTCGGTCTGGGAGCGGTATGGTTGGGGGAAATCTTGAACCAAGAGGCAGCTGTTATGGACATTTTAGGCCTTGATGCCAATCGTTACGCCCTTATGGCCTGTGTTGCCGTAGGATACCCGGATCAAAAAGGGGATTCGCACCGGAAAGACCTCAACGAATTGCTATTGGAGGCTTGGTAATGGCCGCGATTCAGACGTTTGCCCTTGGACCATTGGAGACCAATTGTTACCTTTACACAGACGGCGAGTGTGGTTTTGTGATCGATCCCGGCGGCGATCCGCAGCCCGTGCTCCAGCAATTAGAACAGGATGGCGTGGTTTTGGAGGCTATTATCAACACCCATCTGCATTTTGACCATATTTATGGGAATGCCGCTTTGCACAAAGCAACGGGCGCCCCTATATACGCTCCGCAAGCCGATGAACCCTTGCTCCAAACAGAAGTAGGAGCGGGTGGGTTTATGGGCTTGCCGGAGGTACCGGTTTTTTCATTTACCCCGGTGACGGTCGGGTCGTGGCAATTGTGTGGGGTGCAATGCCGGGTTTTGCCGACGCCGGGGCATACTCAAGGCAGTGTCTCTTTGTATTTTGACCATTTGCAGGCGGTTTTCGTCGGAGACCTCGTTTTTGCCCGCTCAGTCGGACGGACGGATTTTCCCGGGGGGGATGCGAACACATTGGCGGCCTCGGTGCAGGAGCACATTTTTACGCTGCCCCCGGAAACCCGCATTTATCCCGGACATGGTCCCCAAACGAGTGTCGCTGATGAGCAAGCCCACAACCCCTTTTTCCAAGATACGGGGTTTTTGTAAGCTTCTGGGAGAAACGATGGCCACAGAATGGGTCCAACTCGATTTGCGCCAACAATGTTGAGGATTGGGACGGGAGGTAGGGTTCTACCTCAGGATCCCGCGGGTGCGGCAAGTGGATGTCCGGTTGCAGCGCAAAAGCTTGCCGCAGGTCAAAAACGTGCTGTATATTGAACCAGACTGGGAGTTCGAGATTACCCAGGAGCACGGAGAGGAGATCGACGTGCGGCTGCAACGTAAAATAGGGTGACCTCCATGCCGACGCCTATGGATATTCAGGTCTGGGATTGCAGCCCGCGGGCTGGTGGCCACAGTCAGGCCATCCAAGCTATGCTCGGTGAGGCCTTGCGGCAGAAGGGGATGCGGCCCAAGTTTGTTACCCTGCGCGAATACCAGGTCTGGCCCTGTCAGGGGTGCCAGCGCTGTAGCGGGGGGAAGCCATGTCTGCTGGCTGACGCAGACGCCTGCGAGCATTTATTTTCCCTGTTATTTGCGGCCCGGGCGGTATGTTTTGTAGCTCCGATTTATTTTTATCACCTGCCGGCTTCGTTCAAGGCCCTTATCGATCGCAGTCAAAGCGTGTACGCGCGGTTTGAAGGAACGCATCAGAAGGACAGAAGTGCTGAGCAGCGCCAGGGTTCTTTCGCCTTTGGGCTTTTGCATGCGGGGCGGGGTCGTGGAGAGCGACTGTTTGCCGGAAGCATAGTGACTTTGCGCTTTTTCCTGCGGTCATTCGGACTTCCCTTGGATGGGGTGCACACTATCCGGGGCATGGATGAGGTGCAGCACAAGGGGTGGCCCGATGCCCTATTGCAATCCACGCAAACTTTGGCCGAGAGCATGGCCGAGTCCCCCAAAAACGCTTGATGCCTGGGCGAGTTGGGGAAGGAGCCTTTTTGAGCATCTTGCCCCAGGGCGGTGTCTTGTCTGCGGTGTGGTGCTGTCCCAAAAGAAGCAGGGGCGGTTGTGTGTGCGCTGTGGGCCATTTTTAGAACCACGCCTGGGTGGCTTTTGTCCCGGCTGTGGCTATCTACAGGGGGACACCGAGGCGCCGCTGATGCATTGCGCTGTCTGCCGGCGGTCGCCGCCGCCTTGGGAGACATTGGCCTTTTTTGGCCTTTATACTGGGGTGCTGCGGGACCTCATCCTAGAATACAAACTTCAGGGGCGCTTGGGGCACGTAGCGCTTTTGGCCGAGTGTTTGGCCCATTGTTATCGGACCCATTTGCGCGGGCAGGGATGGGACACCCTGGTTCCGGTTCCCTTGCACCAAGAGCGACTGCGGCGGCGGGGGTTTAATCAGAGCCGGGAAGCAGTACGTCCTTGGGCGAAATACGAAGGCCTGTCCCTGGAGTCGCAGGGGCTCGTACGCGTACGGCGGACCCGCTCCCAAACCGGGCTCACAAAGGCTGAGCGCGAGAATAATGTCCGCGACGCGTTCATGGCAAATGGCGGCGGCGCTTCGTGGGCTACGCGGAGCGTCATCCTTGTAGATGATGTGTTTACTACCGGGGCGACATTACGGGCCTGCGCCCGTACATTGCAGGCTGCCAATGTTCGTCGATTGGCGGTGCTCACGCTGGCACGCGCGGAATAAAGCTGGGGAACACGGCACGGGAGAAAAGCCAAAGGTCTCGGAATCGGCTTCCTGCACACGCGTGTGTTTGTCTGTGCGGTGAAGGGAAAAAAGCCTTGACTTGTTCAGCTCTATGGGGTTAATCAAGAAAGTTCATTTTTTGAGCGGAGGTCTGGATATCATGTATGCGATAGTAGCTACCGGCGGAAAGCAATACCGGGTCAAAGAAGGCATGGAGATTGATGTGGAGAAGCTCCATGCCGCTCCCGGCGAAGAGATTGCTTTGGATACGGTCTTGCTTTTAGGGCAGGACGATGACGTGAAGGTTGGCACCCCTTACTTGGAAAACGCCAAGGTCACCTGTGAAGTGCTCAAGCACGATCGGGGGGATAAGGTTATCATTTTCAAGCATAAACGTCGGAAGGATTACCGGCGTAAAAAAGGGCACCGCCAAGACTACACCCGATTGAAAGTGACAGCCATACAGGCGTAAGGCAAGGAGGCGGAAATGGCACATAAAAAAGCAGGCGGGAGTTCGCGCAACGGACGCGACAGTATTGGCCAAAGGCGCGGCGTAAAGCGTTTTGGCGGCCAGCAGGTCAAAGCCGGCAATATACTCGTGCGCCAATTGGGCACAAAAATCCACCCCGGCCGCAACGTTGGCGTGGGCAGAGATTATACGCTTTTTGCCACCTCTGATGGGGTGGTGACATTTGAAAAGTATACCCGAAAACGCAAAACGCGGACCCGGGTTCACATCGAGCCCGCCGCTTAGGCTGGCTGACGCTACTCTTGTAGGAAGGGGGTAGGGGCTCAATCGCCCCTGCCCCCTTTTTTTGTTTTGGCGTGAAAGGCTGGTAGAGAAAGGGAAATCCCCATGCGATTTATCGATCAGGCTGAAGTAACGGTGCGCTCCGGGAATGGCGGTAACGGGTGTGTCTCCTTTAGGCGGGAAAAATATGTTCCCAAGGGGGGGCCCGATGGCGGTGATGGCGGCCGTGGCGGTTCTGTACGGGTTCGGGCTTCGGGGAAACGTTTGACGCTCTATGATGTGCGTCTCAAACGGCGGTATATAGCCGAGAATGGCCATCCGGGAATGGGTAAGGGAAAGCACGGCCGGGCCGGCGAGGACTCCGTGATCGAGGTTCCGGTTGGCACTTTGGTGTATACCCGTGGTCCGGACGGCGAGGCTACGCTTTTGGCTGATCTCAAATACCCGGATCAAGAAATCGTGGTCGCGGGTGGCGGGCGGGGTGGCAAAGGCAACACCCATTTTAAATCCTCGACAATGCGCACTCCCCGTTTTGCCCAACCTGGGGAGGACGGGGAAGACGTCCAACTCTTGCTTGAGCTCAGGATTTTGGCTGATGTGGGGCTGATTGGCCTTCCTAACGCGGGCAAGTCGACATTGATTGCCGCGGTTTCGGCCGCGCAGCCCAAAATCGCTTCCTATCCATTTACGACCCTGACACCGCAACTCGGCGTGGTGGAAGACAGTTACGGGCAGCAACTTGTCTGGGCCGATATTCCGGGACTTATCGAAGGGGCCCACGCTGGTCAGGGTTTGGGACACCGGTTTCTACGCCACGTCGAGCGGACGCATTTGCTGCTCCATGTGCTTAGTGCCGAAGAAATCAGCTTCGAGCACCCCTGGGATGGCTTTGCATTGATCAATGAGGAACTGGCGCAATTCGATCCGGCCTTATTACACAAGCCGCAACTTTGGGTGGTCAACAAGATCGATCTGTGGTCTGCAGAGGATTTGGCAACTTTTCAGAAGCTTGCCAGGGAGGCGGACAAACAGGTGCATTGTATTTCAGCCCTGCACAAGGACCAACTCCAAGCATTGCTTACGGCGGTGTGGTCTTTTTTTGACCATAGGCCCGGTGACGGGGAAGCCAGGGAGCAGACCGATGGCAGTTTCTGATCGCGATCAGGTTCTTAAGCGGGCTCGATGCGTTGTGGTGAAGGTTGGCAGTGCTGTTTTGACCGCTACGGATGGGCTTGATCTCCGGGTTGTGAATCGGTTGGCGGATCAGTTGGCGACCTTGCACGATCAGGGGCGGCATATTGTTTTGGTCTCTTCGGGAGCGGTCGCTGCCGGGCGCCGGGACATTCTCAGTAAGGGCGAGTTGGCCTTACCGCTGAAGCAGGCCGCTTCCGCCGTGGGGCAGGGGCGTTTGATGCGGGCCTATGAGGATGCTTTTGAGCGTTATGGAAAAAGTTGTGCCCAGATCCTGCTGACCCGCTACGATCTCAAGAGCCGGCAGCGCTACCTCAACGCTCGCAACACCTTTGCCACCTTGCTGGAAAAACGCATTATTCCAGTGGTCAACGAAAACGATACCGTGGCCGTAGACGAGTTGCAGTTCGGGGATAACGATGCGTTGGCCACGTTGCTGCTCAATGTGGTCGAAGGGGAGTTGCTCATTAATCTCACATCGGCCCAGGGGGTGTGTTCCGGCAATCCGGCCGTGGATTCCCAAGCGAAGCTGATGCCGGAGATCCAAAACATCCATGATCTGGATCTGGAGCGCCTCTGTCAGGGCAAGACCAGCAGCGGTTCCGGCGGGATGTACAGCAAACTCCTCGCGGCGCGGCGGGCGGCCCAATTGGGTGTGCCCACATTGATTGTGTCGGGGCAAAAACGGTTTGTTTTGGAACGGGTTTTCGGGGGAGAGCCCTTGGGGACCTGGGTTGGGGCCGAAAAACGGGCGGTGTCGCGACGCAAATTTTGGATGGCCTATAATCTTGACCCCGCCGGCTCCCTGGTTGTTGACAACGGTGCGGCAAGAGCTTTGCGGGACAAGGGCAGGAGTCTCTTGCCCGCCGGTGTCATCGAGGTTCAAGGAGACTTTGAAGAGGGGGCGCTGGTGCGTATCCTGGATGCCAGCGGTGAAGTCATCGGGGTCGGGCTCTCCAATTACGGTGCAGAGGCCTTGCGCAAGATCCAGGGGCGATCGAGTCAGTGTATTCAGGAAGCTTTGGGGGAATGCCCATACGAAGAGGTCGTGCACCGGGACAATTTGCTGTTGGATGCGGCCTTTTAATTTTGGAGAAATACGGGGCGACTGCGTTAAGCTCCGGTCGGGTGGCTTTTTGTAACCCGATTGAAATGAAAGCGAAATTTGTGGGGCAAAGTGTGTTGACAGAGAGGGGGTGTATTCCCTATAAGCCTTTTTCTCGCGCGGCGGGGCCATTTCCCACGGGGTTGCTGGCGAAAAAGTCACAAAAACTTCTTGACGCTGCGAGACAGATCACTTAAATATACTTTCTTGCCCGGTTGGGCAGGGGCTCTTTGAAGCGGCAGCGAACAAACGGCAAAAAGGTGTTGACACTGAAACCGAGTTCGCATAATTTTCCGCTTCTGCGCCGCCCGGAAGGGCAGCGAAAAAAGAGCAAAAAGTTGATTGACAGGAAGGCTGAGTTTGCCTATAAACTGGACTTTCCTGGAACATTCCAAGGTCTTTGACAATTAAATAGTGAGCCAAGCAATTTGAGTTTAGAAAGCTTGCGGCGCAAGCCGAAGCTTATCGACAGAAGGAATTTAAACTGGAGAGTTTGATTCTGGCTCAGAATGAACGCTGGCGGCGTGCCTAACACATGCAAGTCGAGCGAGAAAGTCCCTTCGGGGATGAGTACAGCGGCGCACGGGTGAGTAACGCGTGGATAATCTACCTCGAGGTATGGGATAACTCTGCGAAAGCGGGGCTAATACCGTATAGTCTGCACACCAATCGGTTGTGTGGTAAAGATGGCCTCTGATATAAGCTATCGCCTTGGGATGAGTCCGCGTCTCATTAGCTTGTTGGTGGGGTAAGAGCCTACCAAGGCAACGATGGGTAGCTGGTCTGAGAGGATGATCAGCCACACTGGGACTGGAACACGGCCCAGACTCCTACGGGAGGCAGCAGTGGGGAATATTGGGCAATGGGCGCAAGCCTGACCCAGCAACGCCGCGTGTGGGATGAAGGCTTTCGGGTCGTAAACCACTGTCAGGAGGGAAGAAATGGGTGATTCCCAAAACGAATCACCCTTGACGGTACCTCCAGAGGAAGCACCGGCTAACTCCGTGCCAGCAGCCGCGGTAATACGGAGGGTGCAAGCGTTATTCGGAATCACTGGGCGTAAAGCGCGCGTAGGCGGCAGGGCAAGTCAGGTGTGAAAGCCCACGGCTCAACCGTGGAACTGCACTTGAAACTGTCCTGCTAGAGTATGGGAGAGGGTGGCAGAATTCCCGGTGTAGGAGTGAAATCCGTAGATATCGGGAGGAATACCAGTGGCGAAGGCGGCCACCTGGACCATAACTGACGCTGAGGTGCGAAAGCGTGGGTAGCAAACAGGATTAGATACCCTGGTAGTCCACGCCGTAAACGATGGATGCTAGGTGTTGGGGTCTTAAGACTTCAGTGCCGTAGTTAACGCGTTAAGCATCCCGCCTGGGGAGTACGGTCGCAAGGCTGAAACTCAAAGAAATTGACGGGGGCCCGCACAAGCGGTGGAGTATGTGGTTTAATTCGATGCAACGCGAAGAACCTTACCCAGGCTTGACATCCCGGGAACCTCCTAGAAATAGGAGGGTGCCCTTCGGGGAACCCGGTGACAGGTGCTGCATGGCTGTCGTCAGCTCGTGCCGTGAGGTGTTGGGTTAAGTCCCGCAACGAGCGCAACCCTTATCCTTAGTTGCCATCGAGTAATGTCGGGCACTCTAGGGAGACTGCCGAGGTGAACTCGGAGGAAGGTGGGGACGACGTCAAGTCATCATGGCCCTTACGCCTGGGGCTACACACGTACTACAATGGTGGGCACAGAGGGTTGCAACATCGCGAGGTAGAGCAAATCTCAAAAAGCCCATCTCAGTTCGGATTGCAGTCTGCAACTCGACTGCATGAAGTCGGAATCGCTAGTAATCGCGGATCAGCATGCCGCGGTGAATACGTTCCCGGGCCTTGTACACACCGCCCGTCACACCACGAAAGCTGGCTCTACCCGAAGTCAGTGAGCTAACCCGTAAGGGAGGCAGCTGCCGACGGTAGGGCTGGTAATTGGGGTGAAGTCGTAACAAGGTAGCCGTAGGGGAACCTGCGGCTGGATCACCTCCTTTAAAGAGAATGCTTGGCTCACTATTTAATTGCAAGGATCTTGGAATCGATCTTTGCACCACGGCGGGCCTATAGCTCAGTTCTGGTCAGAGCGCACGCCTGATAAGCGTGAGGTCGATGGTTCAAGTCCATCTAGGCCCACCATCGATTGGGGGTGTAGCTCAGCTGGGAGAGCGCCTGCCTTGCACGCAGGAGGTCATCGGTTCGATCCCGTTCACCTCCACCAAATCGACCTGCGGGTTTGAAAAGAAGTCCCAAGAGATTGGGGTTTATTTTCGAGCCATCAGCTCGAGCCGATCTTTGACAGTTACATATGGGAAGAGAAGAGAGTTAAGATAATAAGGGCAATCGGTGGATGCCTAGGTGCCAAGAGGCGATGAAGGACGTGGAAGGCTGCGAAAAGCTTCGGGGAGCCGCCTAACAGGCTTTGAACCGGAGATATCCGAATGGGGCAACCCGGCTGGAGTAATGTCCAGTCATCCCTTTGCTGAATATATAGGCAAAGGGAAGCGAACCCGGGGAACTGAAACATCTAAGTACCCGGAGGAGAAGAAATCAAAAGAGATTCCCTCAGTAGCGGCGAGCGAACGGGGAAGAGCCTAAACCGGCCAGTTCCGACTGGTCGGGGTTGTAGGGCCTGCATCACGCGATCCGTTAGTAGATAACAGAACAAGCTGGGAAGCTTGGCCATAGAAGGTGAAAGCCCTGTATGTAAAATCGAACGCGGCGTAGCAGGTACCTGAGTACCGCGAGGCACGTGAAACCTCGTGGGAATCTGGGTGGACCATCATCCAAGGCTAAATACTCCTTGGCGACCGATAGCGAACTAGTACCGTGAGGGAAAGGTGAAAAGGACCCCTGTTAGGGGAGTGAAATAGAACCTGAAACCGATTGCCTACAAGCTGTGGGAGTC
>JBNJGM010000019.1:29559-32308 GCA_051747685.1 Thermodesulfobacteriota bacterium
ACCGATAGCGAACTAGTACCGTGAGGGAAAGGTGAAAAGGACCCCTGTTAGGGGAGTGAAATAGAACCTGAAACCGATTGCCTACAAGCTGTGGGAGTCTAGTACTTGTAATGAGTGCCGGATGACCGCGTGCCTTTTGCATAATGGGCCAGCGAGTTATGATTTAGTGCAAGGTTAAGCCGCAAGGTGGAGCCGCAGCGAAAGCGAGTCTGAATAGGGCGCATAGTACTGAGTCGTAGACCCGAAACCGGGTGAGCTATCCATGGGCAGGGTGAAGCTCGGGTAAAACCGAGTGGAGGCCCGAACCGTTGTCAGTTGAAAATGACTCGGATGACCTGTGGATAGGGGTGAAAGGCCAATCAAACCCGGAGATAGCTGGTTCTCCCCGAAATATATTGAGGTATAGCCTCGGGTGTAGACGAACGGAGGTAGAGCACTGAAAGGGCTAGGGGCCCCACCAGGTTACCAAACCCTATCAAACTCCGAATGCCGTTCGTTTTGCCCGGGAGTCAGACTGCGGGTGAGAAGGTCCGTAGTCGAAAGGGAAACAGCCCAGACCGCCGGCTAAGGTCCCGAAATCCATGCTCAGTGGGAAAGGAAGTGGATCGACTGAGACATCCAGGAGGTTGGCTTAGAAGCAGCCATCCTTTAAAGAAAGCGTAACAGCTCACTGGCCTAGTTGATCTGCGCCGAAAATGTACCGGGGCTAAGCATGGTACCGAAGCCGCGGATGTTGGTCTTCCAACATGGTAGGGGAGCGTTCTCTAACGGGATGAAGGCATATCGGAAGGTATGCTGGACTACAGAGAAGTGAAGATGCTGGCATGAGTAACGATAAAACAGGTGAGAAACCTGTTCGCCGTAAGCCCAAGGTTTCCAGGGTAAAGTTAATCTGCCCTGGGTGAGCCGGCCCCTAAGGCGAGGCCGAAAGGCGTAGCTGATGGGAAGCAGGTTAATATTCCTGCGCCTGTATTGTATCGTTTGAGCGATGGGGGGACGCAGAAGGGTAGACCATCCAGGTGTTGGACATCCTGGTGCAAGCCCGTAGGCTGTGGTTCTAGGCAAATCCGGAACCATAAGGCCGAGAGGTGATGCCGAGACATATTGTCGGAAGTGGTTGATCCCAGACTGCCGAGAAAAGCCTCTAAGCGAGATATAATACAGACCGTACCGCAAACCAACACAGGTGGGCGGGTCGAGCAGACCAAGGCGCTCGAGAGAACTCTGGTTAAGGAACTCGGCAAAATGACCCCGTAACTTTGGGATAAGGGGTGCCCTTTGAGGTGAACATCACGCATGATAAGCCTTGAGGGGTCGCAGAGAATCGGTGGGGGCGACTGTTTACTAAAAACACAGGTCTCTGCAAAGTCGCAAGACGACGTATAGGGACTGACGCCTGCCCGGTGCCGGAAGGTTAAGGGGACTTGTTATCCTCCGGGAGAAGCAAGAAACCGAAGCCCCGGTAAACGGCGGCCGTAACTATAACGGTCCTAAGGTAGCGAAATTCCTTGTCGGGTAAGTTCCGACCTGCACGAAAGGCGTAACGATCCCCACACTGTCTCAACCAGAGACTCGGTGAAATTGAAGTCCCGGTGAAGATGCCGGGTACCCACAGAAGGACGGAAAGACCCTGTGCACCTTTACTACAGCCTGACATTGGATTTTGGGCTAGCATGTGTAGGATAGGTGGGAGACTATGAACCGGGAGCGCTAGCTTTCGGGGAGTCGCCCTTGAAATACCACCCTTGTTAGTCTAGAGTTCTAATTTTGACCCGTGAGCCGGGCAAAAGACAGTGTCTGGTGGGTAGTTTGACTGGGGCGGTCGCCTCCCAAAAAGTAACGGAGGCGCACAAAGGTTCCCTCAGGCTGATTGGAAACCAGCCGTTGAGTGCAAAGGCATAAGGGAGCCTGACTGCGAGACAGACATGTCGAGCAGAGACGAAAGTCGGTCTTAGTGATCCGGTGGTCCCGCATGGAAGGGCCATCGCTCATCGGATAAAAGGTACGCCGGGGATAACAGGCTGATCGCGCCCAAGAGTTCACATCGACGGCGCGGTTTGGCACCTCGATGTCGGCTCATCACATCCTGGGGCTGGAGCAGGTCCCAAGGGTACGGCTGTTCGCCGTTTAAAGTGGTACGCGAGCTGGGTTTAAAACGTCGTGAGACAGTTTGGTCCCTATCCTCTGTGGGCGTAGGAGACTTGAGAGGAGTTGCCCCTAGTACGAGAGGACCGGGGTGAACGATCCTCTAGTGGACCTGTTGTCGCGCCAGCGGCATAGCAGGGTAGCTATGATCGGACAGGATAACCGCTGAAGGCATCTAAGCGGGAAGCCCCCCTCAAGATAAGGTCTCCCTTGTCTTCGGACACTAAAGGTCCCTGGAAGACTACCAGGTAGATAGGCTGGAAGTGTAAGCGCAGCAATGTGTTCAGCTAACCAGTACTAATAGACCGTGCGTCTTAACTCTCTTCTTCCCTATGTTAACTATATATTTATAGATTTGTCCTGGCAGCCATTGCGGAGAGGACACACCCGACTCCATTCCGAACTCGGCCGTTAAGCTCTCCAGCGCCGATGATACTCCGGTTCTAACCGTGGGAAAGTAGGTCGCTGCCAGGTCATTATTCCATACAAAAAAAGCCCCTCGTTTGAGGGGCTTTTTTTGTGTATGCGCTTGAATATATTTACATTTCATTTTTCTATTTTGGCTATGTCCATTTCGATGGCTGGGATTTGTTGACAGGTGGCA
>JBNJGM010000020.1:0-12913 GCA_051747685.1 Thermodesulfobacteriota bacterium
CTCCCGGAGAGTGGGAGGCCTTTTACCTATTTTTAATGCCCGCTAATCAGCTTGTTTACGGATAAACGAGGGGATCTCAAACTCCTCTTCGTCGAAAATGAACTCTTCTTCGCCGGGCTGGGGGCTGTTGTTTTGTGGTTGTTGCTGCCCCCCTTGTTGCCGCCCGTTTTTATGCCGCAGATAGGTGGGCACACTCAAGTCCTCGGCGTCCTCAGGGACATGGGGGCGCCGAGTTTGCTTCCGGATCCCCTGTTTTTCGGCACCGCTGCCTTGCTGCACCTGTTGCGCCGGCTGTTCCGGCTGTTGCTGTTTTTGCTTCTTGAGATTGAGCAATTGGCTGATATTGCCCTTGGTTTCCTCTACCTGTTCTGGCTCTTCAATACCCGTGGCGATAACCGTGATGCGCAACTCCTCGCTCGCTTCCCGGCCGAACACAGTCCCGAAATAGATCTGGGCATCTTCATGGGCGGCTTCGTAAATAATATTCGCCGCTTCGCTGACCTCATCGATGGTCAGATCAGGACCGGCGGTGACATTGATAAGCACCCCTTTGGCCCCATCAATAGTCACATCCTCTAAAAGCGGGCTGGTGATAGCTTTCATCGCCGCCTCCCGGGCCCGGCCTTCGCCTTGGGAAATGCCGGTGCCCATCATGGCCAGCCCCATTTCGCTCATAACCGATTTCACGTCCGCAAAGTCGAGATTGATCATCCCATGGACCATGATCAAATCGGAAATGCCTTTGACCGCATAAAACAAGACTTCGTCAGCTTTTTGCAGCATTTCCAAAAAGGTGGCCTTTTTCGAAGCCAAGGAGAGCAACCGGTCGTTGGGGATGGTGATAATGGAATCCACCACCTCCTGCAGGGCCTTGATGCCCTTGTCCGCCTGCTGTTGCCGGCGCTTGCCCTCAAAATAAAAGGGTTTGGTCACCACGGCCACAGTCAAGGCGCCCATATCCTTGGCCGCCTTGGCGATCACCGGAGCGGCCCCGGTGCCGGTGCCGCCACCCATCCCAGCGGTGACAAAGACCATGTCCACACCTTCCAACTGGGACTGGATCTGCTCCAAACTCTCTTGGGCCGCATCCCGACCGACTTCCGGATCCGCTCCGGCCCCCAACCCCTTGGTCAGCTTCTCTCCAAGTTGGATTTGCGTTTCGGCCTGAGCGTCTTTTAACGCCTGCACATCAGTATTTGCCGCAATAAATGAGACCCCCTGCAAGGCAGAGGAAATCATATTGTTCACGGCATTGCCGCCGCCGCCACCGATACCAAACACCTTAATCCGTGCAGCGCCTTCGCGTTCAAGTTCTAAAAATTCCATGCGGTCCTCCTTCCCCTTTTTGCTTTCCCGAAACAATATATTCGAACGGAATAGGTCTATTCCGTGAACAGCCCTTGCGTGAGTTAACTCACATCCTCAAACCATTTTTTCATCCGGGCCAATATGCGGTTAAACATGTTCTCCTCCCGGATACGGAAGCTCTGGTCGCTTTTACGTTGCTGCGCACCGAAGATGAGCAAACCAACGCCCGTGGCATACATGGGATTCATGACCACATCTTTCAGCCCCCCCACCTCCTGCGGATACCCCACCCGGGTAGGAAGATTGAAAATCTGTTCCCCCAAATCCTGGATGCCCTCGATAAGCGTGGTCCCGCCGGTCAAAACCACCCCAGAGCCGATGAGTTTTTTATACCCGGAGCGGACCAATTCTTGCTCCACCAAGGCCAATATTTCCTCCAACCGCGGTTCGCAGATTTCTGCGAGCACCTGGCGGGAGAGTTTACGCGCCCCGCGCCCACCGACACTGGGCACTTCGATATTGTCATCGCCTTGCACCATTTCCGCCAAAGCGCAGCCGTGTTTGATCTTGATCTTTTCCGCACTGAGCATAGGGGTGCGCAACCCAAAGGCGATATCGTTGGTCAGGTTCATGCCCCCTAGGGCCAAGACCGAGGTATGGCGTATGGAATCGTTGGTAAAAATGGCCACATCCGTGGTTCCGCCACCGATATCCACCAAGGCCACCCCGATCTCCCGCTCCTCTTCGGTCAATACCGCCTGCGAGGAGGCCAACGACTCCAAAACGATGTCCGAGACATCCAGTCCGGCTCTGTGGCACGAACGGATAATATTTTGGGCGCTGGTGACCGCACCGGTCACGATATGCACCTTGACCTCCAAACGAACCCCCGCCATGCCCAAAGGGTCAGCGATACCGCGCTGGTCATCGACGATATACTCTTGCGGCAGGATATGGATAACTTCCCGATCCAAGGGGATGGCCACCGCCTTGGCCGCGTCAATGACCCGGTCCACATCTTTTTGGGTTACCTCACCTCCCTTGACCGCGATAACGCCGTGGCTGTTAAATCCTTTGATATGACTGCCCGCAATACCGGCATACACGGATCGGATTTCACAGCCGGCCATCAGTTCCGCTTCTTCCAGGGCCTTTTTGATGGAACGCACCGTCTGCTCGATATTGACCACCACTCCTTTGCGCAAACCAGTCGAAGGACTGGTGCCGATGCCCACGACATCGACTCCTTCGGAGGAGGCTTCACCGACAACGGCGCAAATTTTGGTTGTCCCGATATCCAGCCCTACGATGAGATCAGATTTGGATTTCGCCATGACGCGCTTCCTTTTGTTTCCTGAGGCGTAACGCCCCTCTCGCCCGTTATTTGCACCCGATCCTCAAAACCGGACCCAGGCTTTGTCCTGAAAAAAAACCAACGCGGACGCCTCAGCCAATTCCTGGCGTGTTCGTAGATCACGCCACACCGCGAGTAACTTGCGGCAATGCCGCGCCAAATCCCGGATCTCCAGAACAATCCGCGGGCCGGAATCTCGCAGTTGGGCCTCCAGCACGAAATCCGAAGCAAACCGGACCCATTCCACTTCCGCCGCGCTAAACGGCAACCGTTGCTGCTGGAGGCGATCGGCAAAGGCGGCCACTGTACCCCGGTGGTCTTTTTCCGGGTCCAACTCCAAAAGTGGCAGGGAGACAAATTGTTCTTTCGTCACCGGTGCGATCGGTTCCCCCCGCCGGTCGGCAAAAAAAAGCCGGTTTTCATGCTGCACCCAAAACACCGCTTCGCGCTCTTGAATATGGATTTGCAACGTGTCCGGCAAAATCCGCCGTATTAAAACATCCCTAACCCAGGGATTGCGCATCAACCGTGTTTTAGCCCGCCCCATATCCACCGCCAGACTGTTGTCGCCGGTATTGATGCCGGCCAACTGCAAGACGGTCTCCTGATCAAGCCGCTCGTTGCCCTCAATGCGAAGCTGCTGCAGCGAGAAATACGGATGGACCGTCAGATAGCGGTAGCCAGCCAAAAGCCCCCAACTCAGGCCCACCAGAAAAAGCGCTGTCCCGCAGCTCCAGGCCAGGGCGCCGAGCACCCCTCCTAGGCGCATTTTGCGACTGCCCCGCTTGACGTTCTGGGCCGCAGATTTTTTGCGCCGCTGGGGTGCATTGGAACCGTATTTCATTGCAGCCAACACACTTCCAAGCGCAGTTTTTCCCCATATTGCTCCTCCACCCGCTGCCGGGCGAGGGCTATGAGTTCACCGGCTGCCGCGCTCGTACCACCGCCGAGGTTGACCAAAAAATTGGCGTGTTGGGTGGAAAAAGCCATTTGTCCTTGCTGTGCCCCGCGCAAACCGCAGGCGTCCAAAAGCTTTCCCGCCGGTTGCTGCGGGCTTGGGTTGCAGAACACGCAGCCGCACGTCCATGCCAATACAGGCTGGGTACTTCTTTTGCGACGGTAATGCGCGGCCATGCTCCGCCGGATTAGCGCGGCATCGCCGCGGGTCACTACCAGGCGCACCCCGGTGATAAGGTAAAACGAGGCTTCCCACTGCGGGATACACAAACGGCGATAGGCCCATTGCCACGCTTCACTATTGAGCCAGCGCCGGCCGCCCTGCGGGGTCCAGATTTCGATTCCGCGCACCACGTGCGCCATTTCCGTGGCATAGGAACCGGCGTTCATGGCTACTGCACCGCCAACCGTGCCGGGTATTCCGACCAACCCCTCCATTCCGGACAGACCACGGGCCTGGAGCCAGCCGAGTAAACGGGGCAGAGACACTCCCGCCCCGACCCGGAGCCCCACCGCCCCCGCTTCGCTCTCCCACTCCACAACCGGCGTGAGCTGGCGACAATCGCGCACCAGGATATGGGGCAAGGGCTCTGCCGCAGCCAACACGTTGCTCCCGCGTCCCAGGGCAAAAGGGATACCCCCGGTACGCTCCAAAAACCGGCTCGCTGCATCCCAGTCCGCATCCCCAACAATCCCGATCTCCGCCTGGGCGGGGCCGCCAAGGCGCAGGGTTGTGCGGTGGGCAAGAAGCGGACGATCGATGCACTGCATACGCGGGCCTACTCGGAGTGCAGAAAGGTTTCACCAAGTTTCCAGACACTGCCGGCGCCCAAGGTCAGCAAAAGATCCCCGGGCTGGAGCGTCTGGGACAAAACTGCCTCTACCGCTTGAAAATCTTCGAAAAACTCCACCCGAGTCTGGCTGACCTGCCGGATACCTTGGGCCAGATTCGCCCCGCTGACCCCGGGGATAGGGGTTTCTGAGGCCGGATAGATCTCCGTGAGCAATACCAGATCTGCCTCTTCAAAAGCGCGGCAAAACTGCCCGAACAAGGCCTGGGTCCGGGTAAAACGGTGGGGCTGGAAAATGACCACCAGTCTTCGCTCCGGATAGGTTTCCCGGGCCGTCGTCAGCGTCGCCGTGATTTCTGTGGGGTGGTGTCCATAATCATCCACCACCAGCACGCCCTGGTTTTCTCCCTTAACCTCAAACCGTCGGCCCACCCCGCCGAAACAGTCCAAACCATGGATCACCGCACTCTCAGACACCCCGGCTTCCAGGGCCAGGGCCGCTGCGGCCAAGGCATTGAGGACGTTGTGCCGCCCCGGATGCTTCAAGCGCACTTCACCTATTGCCCGGTCGCGGTGGATAATCCGGAAATGGCTGCCCCCATTGAATCCGAGGATCTCGGCCCGCACGTCATTGTCCGCTTCCAGTCCGTAAGTCACCAAAGCCCGTTTGATGCGGGGCAGAAGTCGCTGCACTCCGAGATCGTCACCACAGACGACATTGAGGCCGTAAAACGGCACCTGGTTCATAAAACGCACAAAGCTCTCGTCGATGGCCGCCTGATCGGCATAAAAATCCATATGGTCGGCATCCACGTTGGTCACCACGGTCATGATTGGCAGCAGGCACAAAAAAGTGCCATCGGATTCATCAGCCTCGGCGATCAAAAATTCGCCCTGGCCCAAAAACGCATTGCTGCCATAGGAATTCAGCCGCCCTCCGATAATCACGGTGGGATCGAGGCCGGCTTCTTTAAAAATCGTTCCCAAAAACGAGGTAGTGGTGGTTTTGCCATGGGTGCCGCCCACAGCGATTCCGGTTTTCAAGCGCATCAGCTCCGCGAGCATCTCCGCCCGCGGGATAATCGGAATGCCCATGTCCTGGGCCTGTTGCAACTCCGGATTATCCTCGGCCACCGCCGAGGATTTGACGACCACTTCCGCGGATCCGACATACTCCCTGGCGTGGCCGGGATAGATTGTCGCCCCTAGTTCCTGCAGGCGGCGCACCGCGGTATTTTCCGCGAGATCAGATCCGGTAACGGTATAGCCCAGACTGAGCAGGACCTCGGCGATCCCGCTCATTCCGGCGCCGCCAATGCCTATCATATGGATATGGTGCACTTTGATTTGCATATCGTTGTCCTAGGAATGAAAACCGCGGGGCTCTGGGTCTTTCGTGGACCGCCGCGTGGCTAAGGTTTCAAGTTGGTCGACCACATGGGCCGCGGCTTCGGGCCGTCCGATTCTGCGGGCAGCCTTTCCCATCTCTTTGAGTTTCCCGGGTAAGGCCACCAAATTTTCCACTGCTCGGGCTAGATTGACTTCCTGAAGGTACTGCTGTCTCAGGACCAAGGCCGCCCCGGCCGCTTCAAGCGAAGCCGCATTGCGCTGCTGATGGTTATGCGTGGCATGGGGAAAAGGGATCAACACCGCGGGTTTGCCCACGGCCGTGAGTTCGGCGATGGTGGTCGCGCCGGCTCGGCAGACTACAAGATCGGCCCAATCATAGGCCGCGGCCATATCGGAAATAAACGCCTCCACAGTGGCCTTGTTTTCCAATCCGGCCTGCACATACGCGGCGTGGACCTCCTCGTATTCATGCGTACCGGTTTGGTGCCACAGCTGCATCTGACTGCGCGCGAAACTGGGCAGGGAGCGTATCACTGCGGCATTGATGCCCTGCGCTCCTTGGCTCCCCCCCAGAATCAGCACCCGGTGTTCAGTGTCCCGAGGCAACCGCGTTGATTGGGCCGAACGTAGGGCCACAATTTCCCGGCGCACCGGATTGCCGGTGAAAACCGTCTTCTCCGGCGGGAAAAAACGGCTTTCATCAGGAAAAGAGACCAGAACCCTGTCCACCCGCTTGGCCAAAACCCGGTTCGTGACCCCGGGAATACTATTTTGCTCATGTACGGCACATGGGATACGGCTCCACGCCGCGGCCAAAACCGGCGCGAATCCGGCATATCCACCGAGTCCCAGCACCGCGTCTGGTCGCCGCTTATGAAACAGCCACCAGCACGTCATCAGGCTTCGGCTCAACCAGACAAGCGACGTCGCAGAGCGCAGCCCTCGGCCCAGAACACCTCGAGCTGGCAGGGCATAAAACTCCATTCCGGCTTCCTGGGCCAGACACCCTTCTGGACCGTAGCGCCCGCCGAAAAACAGCAATTCCGCTTCAGGATAGCGGTGGCGCACTTCTTCGGCCACGGCCAGAGCCGGAAATATATGTCCCCCCGTTCCTCCGGTGGCAAAAACAATACACCGCATTACTACAGCTCCCGCCGCGAAATATTGAGCAGCATCCCGGCGCAAAGACAGGAAACAACCAATTGCGTTCCCCCGTAACTGATAAACGGCATGGGGGTCCCCTTGGGCGGCACTGCCCCCAAAACCACGGCGGCATTGAGTAAACCGCCCAACACCAAAATAAGGCCCAGCCCGTAAGCGGTCAGCCGGTCCTGCATATCCGACTGCTGCAAGGCGATGGCCAGCGAACGCCATAAAAGGACGGCAAGGCAAAAAAACACCAGAGAAATTCCGAGGAAACCCGTTTCTTCCCCTAAAACCGCCAAAATGAAATCGTTATGGGCTTCGGGCAAAAACAAGAGTTTTTGGCGACTCGCGCCTAGGCCCAGCCCCCAAATGCCGCCGGAGCCCAAGGCGTACAAGGACTGGACCAATTGGTAGCCAGCGTCCTGGGCGTCCTGGAACGGATCCAAAAAGGCCAGCCACCGTCGCACCCTATACGGCTCCTGCCAAACCAAAAGGGCCCCGGCACATCCGGCAAAAACAAAGGAGGGCAGCAGGTATTTCAAGCGCGCCCCCCCGACCAGGCTCATAAAGAAAAAAACCGCGGCTATATACACGGTCCCGCCATAATCGGGCTGGAGTAAAAGAAGCAAACCAAACATCCCCGTCACCAACACCGGGGGGAGGAAGCCCACGCTAAAGGACTTGATATGCTCCTGCTTGCGACTAAAAAAATAGGCCAGGTACAAGACCAAGGTAACTTTCGCCACCTCCAGCGGCTGAAAGCTGACCACACCGAGATCAACCCAGCGCGCAGCCCCTCCTGCACGAGCACCCCAGGCACTCAGGCTAACGGCCAACCCCGCCCCGGCGGCCACCAGCCAGACATAGATCAATTTATAGACCACCCGGCGGGGGATCCATGCCGTGGCCGCCAAAACAAGCCCCCCGAGCCCGGTGTAAAAGAGATGGCGGCGGAAAAAATGGTATTGGTCACCCCACAAACGCTCCGCCATCACTCCGCTGGCACTGAAGACCATCAATACCCCTAGGCAGAGCAAGACCAGCACGGCTCCCAAAAGCCAATAATCCATGTGGCCGGAGTTTGCCCGGTTATTGGACACCATTTGCGCCATTGGGTTGGGTACCTCGGCTGTTGTGCAGACATTCTCGGGCGGTTTCTTGGAACACCCTGCCGCGGTGGCGGTAGTCGGTAAACAGGTCAAAACTCGCTGTGGCCGGGGAAAGCAACAAAATATCCCCTGCCTGCAGCGATGGGGTCACGGCCCGAATGCCCTGTTCCAGCCGGGGGTACCAGGCGATGGGCGCCGCCCCTTGCCAAGCGGTTTCAAACACCTCCCGGCTCTCACCAAAGAGCACCACCTGCTTGACTTTGTCGCGGATCAGCTCCTGGAGCACCCCCGGATCCCCGCCTTTAAATTGTCCGCCGGCAAACAGAACAATCGGTCCCTCGAAGCTTTCCAAAGCTGCCCGTAGCGCCTCGATAGTGGTGGCTTTGGAGTCATCGACCACCCGTACCCCTGCCCAGGTTCCAACATGTTCCAAACGGTGCGGCTGGGGCTGATAACTCGGCAGCGCCCGGGCAATGGTCTGCTCATCCACCCCCAAATACCGGCAGGCCAGATAAGCGGCTTCAATATTGGCCTGGTTGTGCTCCCCTGGCAGTTGGGCACAGGCAAACCGGGCACTGGGAACGAAATACATCCGATGGGCTCTGGAAAAGGCGCGTTTTTCCAGTTCCTCTTTCAAGGCGTAGGGCACTATGGCCACATCCTCGGGCTGCTGTTTGGCGAACAATTTGAGTTTGGCCCCTATATAGGCTTCCAGATTTTCGTGGTAATCAAGGTGATTGGGGGCCAAATTGAGTAAAATGGCCACTTTGGGACGCAAACGGCTCGCATGGACCAATTGGAAACTGCTGACTTCCAGCACCAGAAAATCTGCCTGCTCGCGGCCAAGGACGTATTCCGAAAGCGGAGTACCCAAATTCCCCCCGCTAAAAGCAGAATACCCGGCGGTTTCTAAAATATGAGCGATGAGGGTCGTAGTCGTGGTCTTTCCGGCAGATCCGGTCACTGCCACAATAGGCTCGTTGACAAACCACGAAGCGAGTTCCAATTCCGAAACGATCTGCACGGTGGATGGGAAAAGATGGGCCAAGCGGTGCACCGGCACACCGGGACTCGGTACAACCAATTGCACACCGGAAAAATCCGCTTCCTGATGCCCCCCCGTGCGCACGGTCCACCCTTTCTCGTCTGCCTCTTGGCGTACAGCGGCTTCAATACGTTGCGGATCGCGCTCCACAAGCCGCACGTCAGCGCCAAGAAAATCCAACAGGCGCGCCGCGCCCAGTCCGGAACGACCCGCCCCGAGAACGGCGGCACAATGGCCGTGGAGTTGTCCAGGATGTAGTAAACCGTGCACAAAGCCTCCTTAGCGCAATTTCAATGTACTCAAAGCGACCAACGCAAAGAGGATAGACAGGATCCAAAAGCGGACAATAATTTTCGATTCCGGGATGCCCTGTTTTTCAAAATGGTGGTGCAACGGAGCCATGCGGAATATGCGTTTGCCACCGGTGAATTTAAAATACCCCACTTGGAGAATCACCGAGAGGGTCTCGATCACAAACAGCCCTCCCACCACCACCAGCAACAACTCCTGTTTGCTCAAAATGGCCACGAACCCCAGCGCTCCGCCGAGGCTCAAACTGCCCACATCGCCCATAAAAACCTGGGCCGGATAGGCGTTGTACCATAAAAAGCCCAAACCAGCGCCGACCATGGCCCCGCAAAAGATGGTCACTTCCCCCACTCCGGCGACATAGGGAACCTGAAGGTATTCCGCCAATTGCGCATGCCCGGCCACGTAAATAAAAATTGTAAAACAGGCGGCCGCGACTACGGTCGGGCCTATAGCCAGGCCGTCCAGACCGTCGGTCAGATTGACCCCGTTGGAGGAACCGACCATGACCAAAATGGCAAAGGGGATGTACAAAAGGCCCAACTCGGGACGAAACCATTTGATAAACGGCAACGACAATTGTGTGGAATAGCTGGGCAGGGTGACCAGAACCCCAACAACGAGCACCGCAACCGCCACTTGCGCGAGGAATTTGGCCCGAGCGGAAAGCCCCAAATTGCGTCTTTTGATAACTTTCAGGTAGTCGTCTACAAAGCCAATGGCGCCGAAGCTGACAAACAACAACACCGCCAGCCAGACATACATATTGGTCAAATCAGCCCAAAGGAGCACACTGCCGACCAAACTCATGGCGATGAGCAACCCCCCCATCGTCGGCGTTCCGGCTTTGGTGTGGTGTTCCGGACCGTCCTCTTGAATCACCTGCCGGCATTTGATCTTTTGCAACCAGGCGATGCACCGCGGGCCGATGACAATACTGATAATAAGCGCTGTCAAAAAGGCGTAGATGGAGCGAAACGTGATATATCGGAACACGTTGAATAAGCCGATGTGCTCAGCCAACGGGTAGAGCAAATGGTAAATCACGCGCCTAACTCCTTTTGTAGTCTCTCGAGATACTTTTCCATATGCTGCGAACGAGACCCTTTCACCAATACCAGGGGGTTGTGGGGCCGAGGCTCTGGCCATATTTTGTCCAGATCTGCCGGACGATGGAGGCGGTGGAAATCTATATCCGGTCGCACCTCCTGTGCCCCCCGGGCCACCGCATCGCTATACCGGCCCTGATAGGCCAAAACGACCGGATTCACGGTAGCGGCGCGGCGTCCCAATTCGGTATGCGCGGCTTCAGCGTCGGCACCCAATTCGGCCATTTCGCCTAAAATAAGCACCAGTGGGCACGCTTTGGCCCGGTGGGCAGCGGCCGTGATGGCCCGCTCCATGGAGTACGGATTGGCATTATAGGTATCGTCGACAACCACGCCACGCGGCCACGAAAACAATTGGCCACGGTGCTCGGGAATCTCCACCGTTTGCAGCCCCGCCACAATCTCCTCCATACTCAATCCCAGCCGATGGGCTACGCTACACGCCGCTGCCATGTTTTCAGCCAGGAATCCCCCGGCCCATGGCAGTTCGACTTCGGCCCGCAGGCCCGCACAGGAAATCTCGAACCGTCCGACTGCGCCGGTGTCGTGTACCGGCCGGCACCAGCACGGGGCCGTTTCCGCTTGTGTCGAAAAATACATTTTGCTGCAGACCGCAAGGGCGGCGCGTTGGTTGAGTTCCGGATAATCTGCACTCAGGACCAGCGTACCGTTTTGGGTAAGATGCTCGCACAACTGGAGTTTTTCCTGCACCACCGTCTGAACATCACCGAGCCCCTCCAGATGGACCGCAGCCACATTCGTGACCACCGCCACATCCGGGGCGATGATCGCCCCCAGCAGGGCCATTTCTCCGGGCTCGCTGATCCCGGCCTCCAGAACCCAAAACTCCTCCTGACCGCTGCACCGTAAAATAGTGAGGGGTACCCCGAGCCTATTATTCCAATTTTTATAGGTTTTCGTGGTCTGTCCCTGCCGCCCTAATACGCTAGCGATCAATTCTTTGGTGGTCGTTTTGCCGGCGGAACCCGTGACTGCAACCACCGTCCCGGTGAACATCCGGCGCCAATACCCGGCCAATTGGCCCAGCGCCTGGAGGGTGTCCGGCACCAAAAGTACCGGCGGCTCGGAGGGAAGATCAAAAAGGGGTTGTTGGGAAACAATCGCCACCGCCCCTTTGGCTGCGGCTTCAGCCACGAAATTGTGCCCGTCGAACCGTTCTCCGGCCAAACAGACAAAGAGATCGCCCGGCTGCACCGCTCGGCTGTCGGTTTGTACCCGCTGCACAAGCGCGGATTGGGGATCGAAATCCCCCACGGCACCAATGGCATTGGCCACTTCATGTACGGTCAATTGCATTGGAGATACTCGCAGATGATCTCAGGGTCGCTAAACGGCAGCCGTTGGTCCCCGATCTGTTGATAGGTTTCATGTCCCTTACCGGTGACCACCACAATATCCCCGGTGCGCATTTCATCCAGGGCGAGGCCGATGGCTGTCTTGCGATTCGGCTCCTGCACCACCCGGGGGCACTGCGCCAAACCAGGGCTGACCTCGGCCATAATGGCCTCTGGTTGTTCATGGCGCGGATTGTCCGAAGTCAAGACCGCGACGTCAGCGTAGCGGGCCACTGCCTCGCCCATCAGCACCCGCTTGCTCCGATCCCGATCCCCCCCACAGCCGAATACGGCGATCAAACGGCGTCCGCCCAATTGGCGCAAGGCGGCGAGAACATTTTCCAGGGCATCCGGGGTATGGGCGTAATCCACAAATATATCCAGGCCTCGTGCATTGGGGATGCGCTCCAACCGCCCTGGCACCGGCGGGGCATCGGCCACACCCGAAAGATGCTGCGGGGAGAATCCCAGGGCCAAAAGTGTGGCTTGGGCCGCCAAAAGATTTGCTCCATTATGGCGGCCGACCAATCCGGAACACACCTGCCAGGTCTGCTCGCGCCAGCAGCACTGCAAGCAAATGCCCTTGCGGTCCATTTGGGTCACCTCGGCGGTGAGCAGGAGCGGATCCTCCAACTTTTGCGGATCAAGCGAATAGCCCCAAGATTCCGGAAACGCGGTCTGCAGCCGCCGTCCATAGGCATCGTCCCTGTTGATAATCCGGGCACCGTGCTTTTCAAGGTGGGTCGCGCTAAACAGCTGCGCTTTGGCCGCAAAATAGGCTTCCATAGTTTGGTGGTAATCCAAATGGTCCTGGGAAAGATTCGTCAACACAGCCGCGCGCATATGCACACCTGCGGTCCGTTTCTGGTCCAGGGCGTGCGAGGAAACCTCCATACAAACCGTATCCACCCCGTCCGCGGCCATTCGCGCCAACAAAGCGTGCAATTCCCAACACCCCGGCGTGGTCAATCCGGCGGGCTCTTCATGGCCGGGCCAGCGGTTGACAATAGTGCCGAGCACCCCGACCCGGCGTCCCAATTGCAACAGCCCATATTCCAAAAGCCCCACAACCGTGGTCTT
>JBNJGM010000020.1:13013-16190 GCA_051747685.1 Thermodesulfobacteriota bacterium
GGAACCGCACCTTGCAGGGCAAAGCGAGTGCTGGCAGCCATTTTTTGGGCCACTTTTTTGACCACCGGGGCGGCAACCACACCGCCATAGTGATTGGGCCGGGGTTCATCGATTACCGTCAGGATCATGTACTCGGGCGAAATAGCTGGGAAAAACCCCACAAAAGCAGCCACATAGGTCTCGCCGTAACCGCCCTGGAGGGAGGATTTTTGCGAAGTTCCCGTTTTGCCGCCTACCGTGAGCCCCGGCACACGGGCCCGGGTTCCGGTGCCGTTTGATTCGACCACTCCGCGCATCATCTCCTGCACTGTGCGAGCGGTGTCCTGTGAAAAAACCCGTTTTGGGGAATCCGCTTGCCTCTCTGGGGATTGGAGTAGTCGCAGGGGAGTACTGCGGCCGTCATTGGCCAAACACAAATACGCCTTCGCCAATTGGAGCATAGTCACCCCGATGCCTTGACCGAACGCGCTGGTGGCCAGGCGGACTTGGCGCCATTTTTCAGGGGCAGGCACGATGCCGCTGGCTTCGCCTGCCAAGGGCAGGTCGCTTTCCTGGCCAAAGCCGAGGCGGCGCAGGTAGCGATAATACTGTGAGACACCAAGGTCCAACCCTATCTTTGCCGCTCCAATGTTACTCGAATATTTGATTATTTCCGAAACATTCAATTCGTCGTAGGCATGGGTGTCTTTGAAGGTATGGCCCCATTGCTTCCACCGGCCATTTTCACAAAAAAAGGTGTCCGATGGCTGACAGATTCCTTCTTCCAAGGCTGCGGCAACAAGAAGGGGTTTTATGGTCGAGCCCGGCTCAAAAACATCTAAAGCGATCCGGTTGCGCCATATCGCTGCTTGGCTTTCCTGGAAGTCGTTGGGATTGAAAAATGGGTATTGCGCCCAACTCAAAATCTCCCCAGTAGGGACATGGACAACAAGGCTGGCCCCAAAGCGAGCCTGGTAGCGGTCAACAGCCGTAGACACGGCTTCCTCGGCCACCCCCTGAAGCCAAGTATCCAGGGTCAATTCCACGTTTTGCCCCGCGGCTTGCGCCGGATCCATCCCCTGACCGGCCAACAAACGTCCGGTGGCGTCGCGCTGCATCCGTACCTGCAGCGACCGGCCCTGAAGACGGTTTTCAAAGATTTTTTCCAGCCCTTCCAGGCCCTGATTATCCATACCCGTAAACCCGAGCAGTTGGCCGGCCAAATGGCCCTGGGGGTAATAGCGATCGTGTTCTTCGGTCAGAAAAATCCCGGGCAAATGCGCTTCGGCCACGGCTTGGGCAAGGGGGTCGCCCACTTTACGCGCCAACCAAACAAACGGCGCCTCTTTGTCCAGCAAGCGCTGCAGGCGCGCCTTGTCTTGCTGCAAAATCGGAGCGAGTCGAGCGGCCACCTGGTCAGGGTCGGTTATCTCCTGCGGCCGGGCAAACACCGAATGTGCTGTCACGCTTTGGGCCAAAAGGCGTCCTTTGCGATCGATAATATCGCCGCGCAAGCCGCGCACTGTTTGCTCGGTCCAATATTGTTGCTCCGCTTGAGCGGCTAATTCCGAGCCCTTGTAGACTTGGACCCAAAAGGCCCGCGCCCACAACCCGCCGAGGATCATAAAAAACACACCCCCCACGAGGACAATGCGGATTTTGCTCCAATCTCGGCCCGTCGTT
Organism: Thermodesulfobacteriota bacterium; assembly: GCA_051747685.1. Lineage (GTDB taxonomy): Bacteria > Desulfobacterota > Desulfovibrionia > Desulfovibrionales > Desulfohalobiaceae > Desulfohalobium. Next base: position 14,676 of record JBNJGM010000020.1, read on the forward strand.
CGTTGTGTCATCATCTTCGAACCCGTCTTGGGTTACGGGGCCACCCGTCGCACCGACCCTTGCTCCACGGGCTGCAGGTCGTGTTGTTCCGCCAATTCGTGCAGCCGAGCGGGGGCCAGGAGATGATTATATTCCACTTCCAGTTTCGCATTGAGGTCCTGGTCTTCACTCAGCGTACTCTGCAACTGCTTCAAATCGTAAGAGACATCAACCAGTTCGATATTGACCCACACCAAGGCCAGACACAGCCCAAGGCCGCAGAACAGCCCTGCTATACACCCGAGAATCCAATACTGTTTCGTCATGGCGTTGCCTCCGGTCGTATACGTTCTGCCACCCGGAGTTTGGCGCTCCGGCTGCGGGGGTTGCCAGCCATTTCCTCTTCCGAGGGGATAAGCGGTTTTTTGGTTACGAGTTGCAACCGGGGGTGGTGTCCGCACATGCACATGGGTTGCTCTTTGGGACAGCGACACCCCTTGGCCTCGCGCCGGAAACTGTGTTTGACAATCCGGTCTTCCAGGGAATGAAAGGCGATCACCGCCACTCGCGCCCCAGGACGCAATCGAGTGGGGATCGCCTCCAAAAAGGCCTCCAATTCCTCGAGTTCCTTATTCACGGCGATACGCAGGGCCTGGAACGTTTTGGTCGCCGGGTGGTTTCGCGATTGGGCCCGTCGCTTAGCCGGATACGCCTGTTCTACCACCTGGGCCAATTCAAGGGTGCGCGTAAACGGCGTTTTGGCCCGGGTCGCCACAATACGCTTGGCGATCCGACCGGCCATGGGTTCTTCGCCGTATTCACGGATAATGCGACGCAAGGTTTCTTGGGAGGCTTTGTTCAGCAACGACTTGGCCGGGGCCGCTCCCATTCCCGAATCCATGCGCATATCCAGCGGACCGTCGTGCACAAAACTAAAGCCACGTTCCGGGGTGTCCAACTGCAAGGAGGAAACCCCTAGATCGACGAGGGCGCCATCCACAAATTCCCACCCGAGGTCATCCAAAACCCCCTCGAACTGGCTAAACGAACATTGGACCAAGTGCACCCGGTCCCCGAATGATGACAATCGCGCTGTCGCGGCCTCCAAGGCCGCAGTGTCCCGGTCCAGCCCCAGAATGTGCAGGTCAGGGTGCTGTGCGGCTATCGCTGCGCTGTGGCCGCCCAGCCCCACCGTGCCATCGAGGTAGCGTCCGCCCGGCCGGGGTGCCAGGGCTTGGAGCACCTCGCTACACATGACCGGTTGATGGAGTCCCTGGGCTTCAGCCGTGTCTGGGGATGTAATATTTTTCACAGGCGCATCCCCATGCCGCTGGCCGCCAATTCGTCCATAACGTTGTCGAAATCCTCTTCAACCTCTTGCCGCTGGGCCTCAAAATGGGCTTGGCTCCAGATCTCGAATTTCCGCCCTACCCCGGCCAAGACAACATCGCGATCCAAATCAGCGTATTGCCGTAAATACGGTGGCACCAGGATCCGACCCTGTTTGTCCAATTGGACTTCCATGGCCCCGCCGAT
>JBNJGM010000020.1:16290-21789 GCA_051747685.1 Thermodesulfobacteriota bacterium
AACTTGTTCGGGTACCCCGTTTCGGGGGCTTAGACACGGCCAGGGAGTTGCGTAAGCGAGGAAGGCAGCGTTTTTTCCTGGCGGCGCAATCGTTCAGAAAAGGCGCTGCCGGACACAACAATCGCTTGTCTCTTGCCGCGTCCTCGCGACGGGCAAGCCTTTCGTGATAGGCATACGTAGTACGCTGCTGCTTGAAGGTGGGGCGCACGCCCTTTATCCAGATCAGGGCACAACCCCGGGACCGGGCTGTGCACAACTCTGTTTACAGCCCAGGGATCAATCAAAATCCGCAAGCAACGCCCCGATATGCAACTCTCCCAGGGACACCTGGGAATATTGTGTGCGCAAACGCCACAACGCTTGCTGCAATTGGTCGGCATTGATGCCGTTGCGGATCGAGGTATAGGCCTCAATAAAGGCGGCCAAATGGTCACTGACCTTCACCACACGTCCGTCTTTGGGATCATACTCCTCCCGGTCCCAGGTGGTAGCGAACTCCTCCCAGGAAATGCTCTGGACCCCATCCGCAGTGCGTATTGTGTCAGCGAACTCGGAGCCCACTTCGAGCCCGAGATAATACGACAGCGTTTGGGCCACATCCTCGTGCCCGCCGTCCTGTAAGGGCGCGAACACCCGGCGGCTCATCTCCTGGTGTTCGTATTCCTTTATCATCTCGGCGATGGGCTGTACCGAACGCTTCACCGGGGAGATGATATCCCGGGTCAAAAGTTCCGGGAGATCGTGGAACAGACCGGTAAAAAAGGTATTCATGCGCCTGCGCTGCGTGGTCTGCAACACCAAATTCATGCAAAAGGCGTACGTGGCCACGATAAACATATGGCCCAAAACAGAGGTTTCCGGTATCCGCGGAATTTGCGACCACCGTTTCTGGAATCGCAATTGCCCGCACAGATGCGCCAAACGGCCCAGCGCGGTATGGGGGCCGGCCATGATCTCCTGCATACCGTGCAGATGGGACTTTGCTGCCAATTGTTCAGCAAAGTTGGCCTCGATTGCCCCCAGTTCATCATCCCAAGGGTTGACCCCCTTAATGAGCTGGAACTCCCACGAACTGGCCCACATATGCGCTGCTTCGAGGATCTCTGCGGCCAAGGGCTCCTCGGAAGGGGTCAAAAAATAGGCCTCCAGGCGGTCCCAAAACGCACCGCCCAAGGGCCGGACCCGGGGATGGAGCTGGGAGAGCACCCAATGGGTGAGCTGCTCGTAATGCTCGGGATTGGCCTTGATTTGATAAAACACCGGGGGCTTAATATCGGTGATGACCAAGCGGTAGAAATACTCGAACAACCCCCCTTCGATCAGCGCGTTGCCCACTCGCGTCTTTTCTGTATACGGAAGCGAGCGCGTGTTGCACAAAAACAGCATCCAGGCGACGATCATTTTATGGGCCTGCTTGTCCACTTCCCACAATTCCATGGGCCGGAGTTTGTCATTCCACCGATTCATATACGAACCGGAAAACACCAACTGCAACAACCCCTTGCGAATACTGGTCATACTTTTCCCCACTTGGAAGATTTATAGACGGAATTCCCGGGCTCACGGAGGCCCCAGGTACAGACGGACAGTGAGCGCAAAACCGCGCAAGCCAGCACCGGCCCCACGAACGATGCCAGGCGGACTTGTCCAGACCGGGACCAAGCCCCGGCACCAGGCCAGGGAGGACCCTGTTTCCCGGACTGAAGATGCAAGATAAACCGCCGCTACCGGCAAGACAACCTTGACATCAGCGCCATTCTAGTATTTATTTCCCGGCTGCCTCGGTACATTTCTGTCGGGCCCTTCCCCCGACAGCACGTGAGCGCATAAATATGGCAAGGATTTCGGACTGTTAAGGAGTAGGACCATGAAGACCTGCAAGACATATAGCCCTAAGCCCGCTGAGGTACAGCGCCAATGGCATATGGTGGATGCCGAAGGCGAAATCCTCGGACGGCTGGCAACGGTGATTGCCCGTAAACTGCGCGGCAAGGATAAGCCAGAATTTGCTCCCCATGTGGACACCGGTGATTTCGTCGTTGTTGTCAATGCCGAAAAAATCCGCGTGACCGGCAGCAAAATGAATGACAAAATGTACTATCGGCACTCCGGGTATCCTGGAGGATTGAAAGAAGCCTCCCTACGGGAGATGCTGGATAAAAAGCCAGAAAAAGTCATTTATGAAGCGGTCAAGGGCATGCTTCCCAAAAACCGTTTAGGCCGGGCCATGCTCAAAAAACTCAAAGTCTACGCCGGCCCGGACCATCCGCACCAGGCCCAGGCACCGACGACGCTGGAAATTTAAGCTACGCTTTTGGGGAGAGATCTATGAGCCAAGATTTTTATTATGGAACGGGACGGCGAAAAAACGCCATCGCCCGCACACGTTTGTACGAAGGAACCGGGAAGATCGAGATCAACGGTCGCCCGGAGAACGATTATTTTCCGCGGGAAACCCTGCAGATGGTTTTGCGCCAACCCTTGCGCCTGACCAACAGTTTGGAAAAATTCGATATCAAGATCACCGTCGAGGGCGGTGGACTTTCCGGGCAGGCCCAAGCCGTACGCCACGGCATCAGCCGCGCCTTGATCGACTTTGACCCTGATTTGCGCCCGGCGCTCAAAAAAGCCGGGATGCTCACCCGCGACGCCCGGGAGAAAGAACGCAAAAAGTACGGTCGCCGCGGCGCCCGCGCCAGCTTCCAGTACTCCAAGCGCTAAAAAACACCCATTTGCTATGCCGCAAAGGCAGGGCTGTCGTTGCGGCAGTCCTGCCTTTTTTATGGACACTGGTATACGCCGGTCAAAAAGGATGCTCTATGTCCAAAAAACGCCTCCGCCCCCATTTGCTTGTCGCTGACGCCGAGGGACAAATCTACGACCATCCCGATTTGCTCATGCTCGTGCGCCGCGGGCACGAATTGACCCTCCCCCGCCCAGACGAACTCATCGGACTGCCGCCTGGCAGTGATGTGTTTCTCCTGCCGGGACGCCGCGCCCTCGGTTTCAACCAGCACACGGGCGAAATCGAGGCCCTTGAGGAGCACCCGGTAGCTGCCTTTGCCTGTCCAGGGTACACCCTGTCCGCGCATGCCGCGTATCAAACCGAGCAAAACGCCCCGGTCCTCCCACTTTTTGCCTACGGGGCGGTGGGCTACGCCCAAGGGCGCTTCTGGGTCTGCGCCCAAAACGTGGATACAGACCGGCGTCAGCAATTCGAGCACATCGCCCAAAAGCGCATCGATGCCGGGGCACACCGCCTCTTACGCAAATTTCCGGAAAACCGACTTATCCACCATTTGAGCAAATGCGCCCTCACCTATTGCTGCCCTGCGGCCAAGAACCTCGCGCTGGGCCGCTTTGAGGCCCCCATACCCACCGCTCAAAGCTGTAACGCCCGCTGCCACGGCTGTATCTCCGCCCAAGAGACTGACAGCGGCTTTCCCGCCACCCAACAGCGCATAGCCTTTCGCCCCACTGTCCGGGAAATCACCGAATTGATGCACGAACACGCCCGACGGGAAAAACAACCCATCTTTTCCTTCGGCCAGGGATGTGAGGGCGAACCCTTAACCGAAGCCGCCCGGATCACCGAAGCCATCACCGCCTACCGAGATGCCGGCGGCACGGGCACCATCAATATCAATACCAATGCCAGCCTGCCGGGGACCATCCCGGCTCTCGCCACAGCCGGACTCACTTCCATCCGGGTCAGCCTGAACTCCATGCGCCGGGAGACCTACGAACGCTACTTCCGGCCCCAGGGCTACAGCTTCGAAGATGTGCTGCAGAGCATACGCGCCGCCAAAGACCACGGACTTTTCGTCTCCCTGAATTATCTTTTTTTTCCGGGCATTGGGGATACGGAAGAGGAATTCGCCGCCCTTGCTGAAAAGATCAATACCCTGGAAATCGACTGTATCCAGATGCGCAACCTCAACCTGGACCCTGAATATTACCTCTCCCTTTGTCCCGAACCCAACTCCCCGATCATGGGGCTCCCCCACTTTCTCAAGCGCTTGAAGGCCACATGTCCGGCGGTGCACATAGGCTATTTTAACCCTTTTATTGCCGAATCCCCGCAGCCATAACACCAAAAAACGCAGATTGCCCTTTGCCCGGCAGCCCGAAGCCTGGAGCGAATTGGGAACAACTTCGATTCACGGATCCAGTCCCCCTTTGTGCCGGGCAAACAAAAGCGCCAGCCCTTTTGCAAAAAAGACCGGCGCGAGCCCCCCACACAACGCGACGCGCATCGCGTATCAGCAAGCAGGGTCCGTTTCAGGAACGGTGATCTCGACCAGGGGCGCTTCACCGCGCTGTGCCCGGACATCACCGATGATCCAGGCCGGCTCCCCGAGCCCGCCCAATCGCGAAAGGAAATCGTCGGCCGCAGCGCGGGGCACCACCAAAACCATGCCAATACCGCAATTAAAAATACTCAACATCTCCGGCCACTCGAGCCCCCCGGCACGCTTGAGCCAATGAAAGACCGGCGGAACCTCCCAAGAGCCAAAATCGAGATGGGCCCGTACACCTCGCGGCAGCACCCGGCCGACATTGTCATAAAAACCACCGCCGGTCACATGGACCATGCCCTTGATCGGCAAATCCCGCAACAAGGTCCGCACCGTGCGGGCATAAATTTTCGTCGGCTCAAGAAAGACCTCCCGGGCAGGCTGCTTCGTACCCGGCAGTGGAGCGTCCAAATCCAACCCTGTCTCGCTAATCAACTTGCGCACCAGGGAATACCCGTTGGAATGCAACCCTGAAGACGCCAGCCCGATGAGTTTGTCCCCCACGGCTATACTCGAACCGTCCACGATCTGCGCGTTGTCCACCAGCCCCACGCAAAAACCGGAGAGATCGTATTCGCCCTCGGCGTAGAAGTCAGGCATTTCCGCTGTTTCCCCGCCGAGCAGGGCGCATCGGGCCTGTTTACACCCTTGGGCCACACCGGCCACCACCTGCTCAGCCACCTCGGGCCGCAACTGGGATGTGGCGAAATAATCAAGAAAAAAAAGTGGCTTGGCGCCTTGCACCAGAATATCGTTCACGCTCATGGCCACCAAATCAATGCCAATGGTATCGTGTTTATCGGCGTAAAAGGCCATTTTCAATTTGGTCCCCACTCCGTCCGTGGAGGCCACCAACACCGGCTCTTGCATATCCGCGGTATTGAGCTTGAACAGCCCACCGAAGCCCCCGATCTCGGAGATAACCCCTTTGGTGTACGTGTCGGCAATCATTGCCTTGATACGATCAACAAACGTGTTGGCCGTTTGAATATTAACTCCGGCCTCAGTATAGGCCCGACTGCGATCTGCCATTGACATCTACTCCCGCTGAATTTTGTCCAATAGATTACGTTGTTTCGGCACCAAACACAAGCCTCCTGCCGCGGCCTGCGGCTTTGTTGACAGCGCCCCTGTCCCATTTTTAGGTAGACACCTGAATCCATGCCCCCGGTTTCGGGGTTTTGAACACAGCCTGGAAAGC
>JBNJGM010000020.1:21889-31971 GCA_051747685.1 Thermodesulfobacteriota bacterium
CCCCCGGTTTCGGGGTTTTGAACACAGCCTGGAAAGCCTCCTGCGCCCGTTAGCAACCACATCCCGCTTGTTGCGCACGAACGGGCGAGCAGCTCCCCCTGGCAATTGGACCACGCGCCCTTTTCCAGGCTGGGGGCAAAATTCCGGAACCGGGGCAGGCACACCCAATTCGGTCCCAAATTCAGGGTACCCAAAGCGTGCCCCCTAGGATATACAGAAGTTATTATCCCTAAACACCCTTGCCTGATAAACGAGCAGCCTCAAAACGGCACGACTGAGCAAAATGCTGGCGAAAGCGGCCAGCGACAAAGCCGGATAAGGAGTTGACCATGCATAAGGCGAGAATCTGGAAAGTCCTTCCGGAGGAGGCGGTGCAATGCCGCCTGTGCAGTCATTACTGCCGCATCGGTTCTGACGAGCGCGGATATTGCGGTGTGCGCATCAATAGCGAGGGCGCCCTGTACACCTTGGTCTACGACCGGGTCGCGGCGTTGAATATCGACCCCGTGGAAAAAAAGCCACTCTTTCATTTTTGGCCCGGCTCTAACACGCTCTCCGTGGGCACAATGGGCTGTAACTTGGCGTGCGCCTTTTGCCAAAATTACTCCCTCTCCCAGCCACCCCGGCAGGGCCAATCCATCTACGGTCGGCCCACCTCACCCCAAGAACTGGTCCAAGAGGCCCTGGCCCAAGAGGTGACCAGCCTGGCCTACACCTATTCCGAACCCACGATTTTCTTCGAGTTGGTTGAAGACACCGCCCGGCTGGCCAAAGAGTACGGCCTGAAAAATATCATTGTCAGCAACGGCTTTATGAGCCGCGAATGCCTGAAAAACTGGGACGGCCTCATCGACGCGGCCAATATCGATCTCAAATCCTTCCGGGAGGATTTCTACACCCGGCTGTGTGGGGCCAAGCTCAAACCGGTACTGCACAACTTACGCACCGTGGCCGAGATGGGCTGGCACATGGAAATCACCACCCTGATCATTCCCGGGGAAAACGACTCCGACACCGAACTCGAAGAACTGGCCGGCTTTATCGCTGAAGAACTCGGGACCCATGTCCCCTGGCATATTTCCCGCTTCCACCCAGCGTTCCACATGAGCGACACACCGCCCACCCCCAGGGAAACCCTCCAGAGGGCCTATGATATCGGGACGCGGGCCGGCCTGGACTACATCTATATCGGCAATATGTCCGGCCATGACGCGGAGTCCACCTATTGCCCGAAATGCAAGGCCCTGGTCGTTAAGCGGCGGGGATTTGTGCTGCAAGACCAAGCGGTGCACAACGGGCGCTGCGCGGAATGCGGGCATCCCATCCCCATTGTCGGCCTGGGGCAAACCACAAAATAATTCTTGCCTTTAAATCCGCTTTTATATATGTTTTTGCGTCTTCACGGGAAGTGGCGCAGTCTGGTAGCGCACCTGGTTTGGGACCAGGGAGTCGCTGGTTCGAATCCAGTCTTCCCGACCAGATATTTCAAAAGGGGTTGCGGTGCTCACCGCAGCCCCTTTTACGTTTCTCCCTTTGCCCTTTTTCTATCAGCAAGCCCCGCGGGCCGCGGCTATTTCCGAGCGCACCGCAGTAATCGCGGCCCCGATATCCGAAGCCGCGGTGATCTCCGAGACCAGGGCCACGCACCGCGCCCCGCGGCTCACCACCTCGGCTACGTTATGCGTCTTGATCCCGCCGATGGCCACAAAGGGCAAATCGATATTGGCCGCCACCCAATCCAGGTACTCCAGCCCCACCGGATCGCAGACATCTGCCTTAGTCTGGGTGGCGAAAAGCGGCCCCACCCCGATATAATCCGCGCCTTCGGCCACCGCGGCCCGAGCCTGTTGCGCACTGTGCGTGGAGACGCCGATGGCCATATCCGGGCCCACCACTTGGCGCACCGCCGGCAACGGCAAATCCTCCTGTCCGACATGCACCCCGTCAGCCCCCACGGCCACGGCCAACGCCACGTCATCGTTAACCACCAGGGCGGCGTTGGCCGCGTGGGTCATCTCGCGCAGGCGCAAGCATTCCTGGTATTGTTCGCCGGGTGTTTTCTGCTTTTCTCGGTATTGGACAAGCCGTACCCCGGCCTCGAGCATGCGGGCCACGACATCAATAGTCGAACGCCCCCCGGACATGTGCGCGGCAGTCAGACAATACACATCAGTATCAAGTATATGTTCAGGCATACGGGATTCTCCATGCTGTTTTGGTTGCCGCATTGAAAGAGCCCCCCTAAAGGCCAAGGGATTTTTTCCCATCTGCCCGGGGCAGGCATTTCCAGTTCCTTCCATCCCTATCGCCCCTGGCGCAGGAAATAATCCAACACCACATCGGCCTGCAGCGCGGCGGCCGCGCCGACCCCCGGTCCGAGCACAGGGGTCTGCCCCCCAACCTCGGAGACCGCGTCGCCGACCACACAGCACCCGGCTCCCAGCCAGCGCACGGCCAGGTTGTGGGCCCGCCCGTGTCCGGCAATCCCCGAGGCCCCGACATACAACCGGACCCGGGAGGCACACGCCGTTAGCAACCAGGCCTTGGCCTCGGGCGCATCCAGGCACTCCACCAGCGCATCACATCCCTGGAACACCATTGGTGCGGTCTCCGGCCGCAGTCGCTGCGCCACTTTTTGTATATCCATTCCTGGATCCAGTCCCTGCAGGGCTTCTGACAACGCCTCCACTTTCAGCTGCCCCACCTGCTGCGGGAAAAAATGTTGCCGGTTCAGGTTGGAGACCTCGACCACATCGTGGTCGACAAGGACAAAGCGACACAATCCGCTGCGCGCCAAAAACATCGCGCAATTGGACCCGAGTCCACCGCACCCGGCCACACCGATACGCAACTGGGCTAACCTCGCAGCCGGGCCGGTTCCGAGGTGCGCGGCCACCGCCTCAGCAAGCCTGCCCATGCGCCGGCTCCACCAGAGGTTCCCAGTCCTTGAACACCGGCTGGAATCGCCGTGCCCGCAGGGCAGCGCACAACTCTTGGACGCTGCGCGTGTCCGCGATGGCAAATTGCCCTTCAGTGGCAGCGTCCCCGGTATGTCCGCCCACAGCAGTCACTGAGCCGGCCGAGAGCTTGGTCACCCCAAGCTCTAGGGCATTGTCGCGCAAGGTCGCGCTCTCCCGGGTCGACAGGGTGATCCCGGCAAAGGGCAAAAACAACCGGTGGGCCAGCAGAATCTGCACCAATTCGGCATCAGAAACCGGCTGTGTTGGTTCGTAACCGCCGCAATGCGGCCGCATCCGAGGCAGGGAAAGCGCGATCTCCACCCCGGGATAGCGGCGCTGTAAAAAGGCCGCATGCATGCCAGTGCAAAAGGAATCATAGCGCCAAGACCCCAGCCCCAAAAGCGCCCCAAGATTTACCCCCCGCATACCTGCCTGGCAGGCCCGCTCCGGCGCACCGAGGCGGAAATCGAAATCCTGTTTCGGTCCCGCCGGATGTAGCTCAGCATAGCGGTCACGGTCATAGGTTTCCTGATACAGGGTCAGGCTGTCGGCCCCCGCTTGGACCAAGCTGGCGTATTCTCCGGTGCCCATAGGAAAAACCTCCAGGGCCACCGAAGCGAAACGCCGCCGCAACACCTCCAGGCACTGCTCCAGATAGTCTACCCCAGCCACTTGCGGGGCCTCCCCGGTTAAAACCAACAGATGGTCCAACCCGGAGGCGGCAATGGCTGCGCCTTCCGCAGCCACCTCTGCAAGATCCAGGCGCTGCCGCGCCACGGATTGACCGGCATTAAAGCCGCAATACACGCAGTGGTTTTGGCAATAGTTGGACAGATACAACGGAGTGAATAGCACCACGGCCCGACCGAAATGGCGCCGGGTCATATCCTGCGCCCGTCTGGCCATGACTTCCAAATGGTCCTGCGCTGCCGGGGAGAGCAGGGTTAAATAGTCACGTGGCCCCAAACGCCCCCGTTGCAGACACCGGAGCACGTCCTGCGAACTCCGGGTGCGGCAAAATTCCTCTACTTGGTCCGCAGACCATTGTCCCAGAAGGTGAGCCAGTTCCATACCTTTTTTCCTGTTTTTGCGCTCAATTCAGGTCCTGCAAAAAGCCGGTCAACGGCGACGACGCCTGCGCCTCGTCCTGCACCTCGCCCTGTCCGGCCCTCCAAGCCACGCGCCCGGCGTGGACTCCGGCGGCAAACGCCGCAGCCATGCCCACCGGATCCGCAGCGGTAGCGATCCCGGTATTCACCAGACAGGCGTCCGCGCCGAGTTCCATGGCTTCACAGGCCTGCGAGGGCAGCCCCAACCCCGCATCCACGACAATCGGGACCCCGATTTCCTCGATCAGAATGCGGAGCATTTCCCGGGTTTGCAGACCCCGGTTCGTACCGATGGGCGCCCCCAAGGGCATGACCGCGGCTGCCCCGGCGTTGACCAAGCTCCGGGCCACATACAAATCAGGGTTGATGTACGGCAGCACGGTAAACCCCTCTTTGACGAGTTGTTCGGTGGCTTGGGCCGTGGCGTACCCATCCGGTAAGAGAAAGCGGCTGTCGTCGATGACCTCGATCTTGATCCAATCCCCGCATCCGGCCGCGCGGGCCAAGCGGGCTATGCGCACCGCTTCCTGCGCCGTGCGGGCCCCTGAGGTGTTCGGCAAAAGCCGCATCCCCTCAGGAATATGCTGCATGACGTTCTCATGGTGTTTGGTAAGATCCACCCGGCGCAGGGCCACGGTAATAACTTCTGCCCCACTGGCCCGAACAACCTCGGGAATACAGGCGTCATCCCCGTATTTCCCGGTTCCGATAAAAAGCCGGGAGGTCAGCGGCACCTCCCCGATATACAGTTCCGTGTCCTGACGCTTCTGCATCATCCCCCTCCAACGAATTGCACGATTTCTAAACGATCGTGGGCGGCAAGTTGGGCCGTCTCCCAACTCTCCCGTGGGAGAACGGCCCCATTATATTCCACAACCACCCGATTAGCCTCCATGCCGCAGGCCCGAAGATAACTGCCCACACTCTCGCCAGCAGCGATTTGCACCGCTTCTCCATTGACCTGAATCTCCATATCCCCTCCACCTGAGAGTTGACGTCCGGTGGGCTTTTCGCCCTGTGGCCATTGAAATGGGGTTTGTCTCCAACACCGGAGATTGACGTCCTTGTAGCGCATAAAAAAAGCCCGCCTCACAGAGGAAGCGGGCCATGAAAACACGTTTTTTTCTCCTGGCTGCGCTTCCCTTCGGCGGCATAAACCGCATCAGGTTCCAAGGGTCGGGCACTCGGCCCCTCTCAGCCCCAACAGGGCTCCCCTAGCAACACCCCTACTGTATGAAATTTACATAAACCTGTAAACCTGAACCCGTTCTCATTTTGTCTCCAACCCACTTCCAGAATGTGTCCGCGGCCGGAAAAAGCGCCTGGGCGCTCGTCCTGCACCCTCCCCGGCTGTGCGCGAACTACAACCTGTGCGTGCTATAAACGCTCCGCGGGTTGACAAACCGGTGCAAAATTCCGGAACGGTGTGTGCCGAAGCCAAAAGCTAAGGCCCGGTCCACGGCTCCAGACTATGGGAGGCGGCTCCCTTGCAAGAGGCCAAAGCTTTGGGCTATATAGCTGCGGTCAATCGCCCAAAGGCCCAGGCCCCATTGTGTTTCCGATGATAAAGGGAAAATCATGTCCACCCACACACGCCGCGAGGCATTACGCCAATCCCTGCGCGAACAAGGGCTCGATGCCCTGATTGTCTCCCACGCCGCGAACCGTTTTTATTTAAGCCACTTCGAACTCCACGACCCGCAATGCAATGAGAGTGCGGGGTGGCTGCTTGTCACCGCCCAAGGCCAGGATTGGCTTTTCACCGACCCCCGCTATGCCGAAGCCGCCAAACAGGTCTGGCCCAGCGAGAATCTGCTGATCTACACCCAAAATCGCCTTGCCACCATCCAGGAGAGGCTGTGCGACCTCCAACTCGGCCCCATCGGCATCGAGGCCCGGAGCATGGATGTCGAGACGTACCAAACCCTGCAAACCGATCTCGATCTTCGGCCGACAAATCATTTGGTAGAAAATCTGCGGATCTGCAAGGATGCCCAAGAACTCGAATGCCTGCGCCAATCCTGCCGACTGAATCATTTCGTCTTCCAATCGATAGAACAATACCTCCAGCCCGGACGCACCGAGGCCTGGCTGGCCTGGCAGGTCGAAAAATTATTCAGGGAAAACGGCGCCACGGAACTCGCCTTCACCACCATCGCAGCCGTCGGCCCCAATGCGGCCTTGCCCCACGCCATTCCCGGGGACACGACCATCAGCAGGGAATGCCCGGTGCTCATCGATACCGGAGGCCGCCACGCGAACTACTGTTCCGATCAAACCCGCACGTTCTGGGTCGGGCAATCCCCTGCCGAGCACTTCCTGCGCACCCGGGAACGGGTCCAAGAAGCCCAGAGCAAGGCCATCAATGCTATCGCTCCTGGTATGCCGGTCAAAGACCTCTACGCCGTGGCCAAAGAGGCTTTCCGCGCCCACGGCCAGGAATCCTATTTCACCCATGCCTTGGGGCACGGCATCGGGCTGGAAACCCACGAATCCCCAAGCCTGAGCCCCTATAGTGAGCACCACCTCCGGCCGGGCATGGTCATCACCATCGAACCCGGCCTGTATTACCGACAATGGGGTGGCGTGCGCTGGGAACATATGGTTTTGGTGACGGAAAATGGCGCCGAACTCCTCTAAACCCTGGTCGCAGCGGATCTTCGTGCGCGTACCGCGCCAGGAAATCGCCTATGTACGCTTCATCCTTGAAGCCTATGACAACTTGGCGTACCTTTCCGTTGCCGATAAGTATGTTGCGGTTTTGCGCATTGTCTTTTCCCCCTGCGAACGCCAGACTGTGGAACAGGTCCTGGCCGGCCTGGAGGCAGATGGTCTACTCACCCGCCTCGGGCTATAAAGCGCAAAAGCCTTTTTTTCTGCGAACCATTCCAACCTGAGGCGAACAGCATGCGTTTCATTCTCCCCTCCCCATTGGCGCGTCTACTCCCGGCTTTACTTGTAGTGGCCTTTGTCCTGGTATTATCCGGCATGGGTGGCGGCGGCAGCAAAATTGTCCGCGACGTCCCCGAACCAGACCGCTCGTTCACTGTAGAAATCCGCGACGTAGCCGCCCGGACCTATACCGTGGAAAATTTTTCCATCGAAGGGGTGACCTATTTGCCCAGCCAACTCGGGAAGGCCAAATTGGGCATTGATTTCGAGCGTATCGCCAGGGTGGATATGCTCAAGCAGGGCAGCAATTTTACCGCCCGGATCCGCTTTCGCGACAACACGCGCCAGGAAGTCCAACTCGACCCGGAGACCACCTTTACCGGCCAAAGCAAATGGGGGCCTATTGAACTGCGCATAGAGGACATCTCCAGCCTGGAATTTTCAACCCAGTAGGATGGACGTGTGCGATTACTCACCCTTACCCCCGGAGAGACGGTATTACAGGCCGACGCGACAGTGCCCGCCTTGTATTGGCTGGTGCACGGAAGGATGAGCCTGTGGAAAGGCGCCCAGCGTGTATGGCAATGCAAAGCACCCTATCTTCTGGGATTGGAGGGATATTACGCGGAACACCAACTCTCCCCCTATACGGCCGTCGCCGACACAGCGGTCCGCCTCGCCCGCTACGCCCCCAGTGAAATCCAGGGGGAATTGTTCGCTTCCGAGAGCATGCGCACCATGGCTTTGCACAGCATCAGCCACCAATTGCAAAACTGGTGGCACAGTATCGGAGAAACCCCGGCCCAGGATAGTGTATACTATCCAGCAGAAATCCAATCCTATCCCCCCGGAAGCACGATCATCCAAGAAGGCGAACAGACCCGGGAGCTCTACCGCATCGTCTCCTGTGACGAGGGCCTGGAAGTACGCCAAAACAGCGTACGCTTGGATGTTTTGCGCCAGCCCGGAGAATTTTTCGGGGAAATGGCCGCGCTTTTGCAACAGCCGCGCACGGCCACCATCCGCTCCTTAGGCCATTGCGTTCTCGAGGTCTATCCGCCAGGGGCCCTTAACGACGCCCTTGCCACCCATCCCGACCTGGCCCTGCGCGTGGTCACCACCTTGGCCCAGCGCCTCGCCGCAGCCAATCGCCGCCATAGCGGCAGCGACTGCGCTGACTCCGCGACTTGAGCCCCCTCAAAGGGGCGCGTCCGGCTGTTCAGGGAACTGGCCACCAGGGCCATCCGCCCCGACCGCTTCTGGGCCAAGACCAAAAAACGCGCGCGCGTTTTCTGCGGTGGCGCGCCAGACCTGCTCCACCGGGATCTCCTTGAGCTCGGCCACCGCCTGGGCGGTAAAAACCGTGAACGCCGGTTCATTGCCCTTACCCCGATAGGGTTCCGGGGCGAGAAACGGGGCATCGGTTTCAAGCACCAGCCGCTCCAACGGCAATTCGCGCACCGCCTCCTGCAGGGGGAAATTCTTCCGATAGCTCACCGGGCCGGGAATGGAAATCGTCCATCCGTTGTCGATCAGTTCGCGGCCAAAGGCCACATCCCGCCCAAAACAATGCCACAATACCGGGCGGTCAACAAACCCCATCTCCACAAGAATACGCAAAGTCGTTTCATCCGCGTCCCGGGAATGGATCACCGGGGGGACATCGAGCTGACGGGCGGCCTCGAGTTGCTGATACAAGGCTTTTTGTTGGGTCTCCTGCGGGCTATAGGTATAATAGTAGTCCAATCCGATCTCCCCCCAGGCCACTAAACGGGGATCTTCAGCCATGGCTCGGCACAAAACGGCTATCCCCTCCTCCGTACACTCCCGGGCATCATGGGGATGGGTGCCGGCCAAAAAAAACACCTCCGCATGGGCCGCGAATAAATGGCGGTTGGCGCTATAGGCCTTGGGGCCCAGAAACACGTGGCCCACGCGGGAAACCCCTGCCCGTTGGCTGCGGGCAAGGACCTGCTCCACTTCCTGCACTAAGGGATCCATATCCAAATGCGCGTGGGTATCCACCCCCAGACAGGGCAACCCCAACGTCTCCGGTTGGGGTCGAACGCGCTTTTTCTTAGCCACTGCCTTCCTCCTTGGTCTCTGCTCATAATGTATGGAGAGCAGTCCAGCGATGATAGGGTTGCCCCCTATTCCGCGAGACACTCCCCGAATCCAGGGCATAAAAAAGGCCGGCTGAGCCGGCCTTTAAGGGCGAAGCCATCAACTTACGCCGATTGGATTTCGATCTTTTTCGGTTGCGCCTTTTCGACCTTGGGCAGATGGACATCCAACACCCCGTGCGCCAGATTGGCCTGGATACCGTTTTGGTCGATGACGTCGGAAAGAGTAAAACTCCGTACGTACTCTGCGGGGATAAACTCCTGGTCCAGCTGCCGTTCATTGCTGGATATCAGCGATCCCGTGGCCCCGGATACGCGGAGCGTGTTCTCGTTGAGGTCGATACTGAGGTTTTCCTTGGGCACACCGGGCATATCCACAACCAAATGGAAGCCGTCTTCCTTTTCTATAATATCCGCTGCCGGACGATAGCGGGGCAATTCGTTTTCGTGCTTTTGCGTCGCAGTCATGGGACACCCCCTCATGTTTTTCTTTATACTGCCTTCACAGCAGAAAATGCCCACATCAAGGCGCTCGTTATCCCACATCAATACTGATTTTTTTCGGCTTCATCTCTTCTGCCTTTGGCAGACAGATTTCTAAAATGCCATTATACATTTTGGCACTGATGCTATTTCGGTCTACAGGAACATTGAGATTCACAATCCTCTGGAAAACACCAGCAGCTCTTTCCTGTCGAAAATATTTTCCTTCTTCCTGCTTGCGCTCCCCTTGGATCACCAGACTGTTGTCTGTGAGAGTCAAGTCGACATCCTCAACGCGCAAACCAGGCATTTCCGCACGAACAAAGACATTGTCGCTGTCTTCGCTTATATTCAGCGGGGGAAAGGCTTGGCGCCGTTGGGTAAAAGATGAAGGTTGAGACATACTGTCAAACAATTGCTCCATATTCCGGGGCAGGTCATAAAAGGAACTGAAATCGATCACCATAACGTTCACCTCCTGGGTTCACGGTTAGTTAGAGTGATAGATAAGCAGT
>JBNJGM010000021.1:0-31537 GCA_051747685.1 Thermodesulfobacteriota bacterium
TCCCTCGCCCCGAAATTCAGAAACGGCACCAAGAAAGCACTGGCTGCCAAGCAGATCCCAAGTCCGGTGAAGCCGAGGCTAAAGGACACGTGTTCGCCGAGATAGGCCAAAAGGGCGGGAATGCCCCCGGCCCCGAGCAGTGAGGCGCAGGTCACGGTTAAGGACACGGTCAGGTCGGTTTGCTTGTCTTCTGAAATACTGCTCAGCGCGGAAAACCCGGCAGGAAAGTAGGCCACGAGGAAAACGGGCTGGAGGATGAGCATGATTGCCACCCAGAGGCTGCTGCCCCAGGCGAAGCCGATGGTTGCCAGTCCACCGGCGCTGAGGATGACGGCCAGGGAACGTTTGAGGCCGAGGCGGTCAATGCACCATCCGGCCCCGAATGCAGTACCCAGACTCAACACGCGGGAAGCAGCGAGTAGAAAATTGGCCCATTCTCGGGGGATACCGTGGCTTTTGACCAGGTAGGTCGGCGCAAGATTGTAGACACCGATTTCACCACCCACGACAAGGACGAAAAAAAGGGTCATGGCCCAAAAGGCGGGGCGAACCAAAATACGGCGCAACGCCTTGAGTCGCGGCGGCTGGCCGTAGAAACGGCCGGCCGTGTTTTTTTTGCGATACAGGCCACCGGCTAGAAAACAGCACAGGCCCAAAAAGATATACACGAAACGCCAGGAGCCGAGAAACAGGAGCGCTTCGACCAAAAGGGGAGCCAGAATAAAGGATAAACTCGGGGCCATTTCATGGATGGCAAACCCTTTGCCCCAATGGCAACTTGGGGTGATATCGGTAATGGAAGCCACCCCAGATGGTAAATAGAGCCCTCCGGCGAGGCCGGTGCAAAATAGGCAGGCCAGCATCAAAGCGAAGTTGGGGCTCAGTCCGACGCAAATCCATCCCGCGCCTATGCCCCAAATGGAGAGCAAAATGGTGCGGCGATGGGTAAGACGGGTGGAGACCCACCCGGCATTGAGCAGGGCGACGCTGTATCCCGCCTGCAGGGTCAAAAAGATAAGGCCGGTGCGACTCAGGCTGATGCCGAGTTCGTCTTGGATAGGCAACAGCAGTGGCCCTAAGGCCACCCGGGAAATAAAATTGAGGAAGAATATCGTGGAGATCAGGACGATGGGACCGACCAGATGCGTGAATTGGGAGGGGGATTTGACGGACACGAAATGCTCCGGGGGTTGAAGTCAACAGGTAATATTGGCCGCAGCTCCGGGATATCCGCGCACAGCGGCTGATCTGGATATATATGGGGAATCCCGTATCTGTGCAGTGGCGCCGACGAGTTCATGGGCTCGCGCAGACCGGTTTTCTCCTGCGTGGCATTGTGCTGGGAAGAGAAACCCGGCAACTGGTCTGGTGAGGGATAGCAGGGGGCGGCCCAAGTTCCAACCTGGATCCGTGGGTCCAATTTCAAAATTTCCCCACAGTCTTGTAACCAAAGGGGGGCTACGCCTTAGGGCGCGGCAATGCACAGCCGCCAGTGAGCTGCGCGGACAACAAATCCTGCTCTTTCTGGCGGGCGCGAGGTGCAGAGGCGGTGTGTACAATCCGAGAGGAGTATTGTGTGCGGAGGCGCCCCAGATTCAGACACCTCGAGTTGACGAACCCCGGAGGTGCTTTTTAGACAATACAACCGAGTTTCTTTTTGCGCCGGAGAACCGATGATTGCAAGTTCCCGTGGAGCGTGTCATGGTTCACTCTATGCCCGGAAGTAGCCCCGTCGCACTTTTGGGGTTGAAAATAAAGGCGTATCCAAGCGCAAAGCCCAGGGATCTCTGCCGCGCCCCGCTCCCGCATGGCTCGAGGCAATAAAAGAGGGCTATTCTCCTTGGGCGCACGAAGGCAAAAGGAGGCCGTATGGATACAAAAACGCGGCAACGGGTATGCATCGAAGGGGTGACCCCCAGTGTCGATGGGGGCCGGTTTCCGGTTAAGCGGATCCAAGGCGAGCCGTTGCCTATACAGGCCGATATTTTTACTGACGGCCATGAGCAGCTAGCGGCAGAAGTGCTCCTCGCTGCGCCGGGAGAACGGCAATGGGAGCGCGTGCCCATGCAAGCCCATCCCAACGACGTCTACCAGACCTCGGTGGAGTTAAAGCATTGCGGACAGTATGTATTTCGGATCCAGGCCTGGCGCAATGCGTATCTGACGTGGTTATATGATGCGCTGAAAAAATTCGATGACGGCCAAGAGGTGACGGTTGAACTCCGGGCCGGAGGGGCCCTTATCCGCGAATTGGCGGGCTGTCTGAATCCTGAGGATCAGGCGTTCGCGCTACAACAAGCCGGGATATTGGAGGATTGGGCTGATTCTGCTCCGGAGGAGGCGTTTTCTGTGGGGCGAGGGACCCGCTTGTGCCGGCTGCTTCGGGAGGCGTGCCAGTGCCACGGGGAGCAAAGTGTTTCCGATCGCTATGTCGTGGATGTAGAGCGAGCGCGGGCCGGCTTTAGTGCTTGGTATGAATTTTTTCCCCGTTCCTTCGGCCAGTTTCCTGAAACCCACGGCACCCTTCGTGATGCTGCCAAACTTTTGCCCCGCATCGCCCAGATGGGGTTTGATGTCGTTTATTTGCCGCCTGTGCACCCGATTGGGCACAGTTTTCGCAAAGGCCGCAACAATTCTCCAACTGCCCAACCGAATGATCCCGGCAGTCCGTGGGCCATAGGCAGCGAGGCCGGGGGGCATAAAGCGGTGCATCCGGAGCTGGGGACCTTGGAGGACTTTGATTTTTTTGTCCACCAGGCCCAGCGCCAAGGGTTGGAAGTCGCTCTGGATTTGGCCTTCCAATGTTCTTTTGACCACCCCTATGTCCGGGAGCACCCGGAATGGTTCTCCTGGCTGCCTGACGGCAGTATCCGCTATGCGGAAAATCCTCCGAAAAAATACCAAGACGTGGTGCCGCTGAATTTCCAGACTGCGGATTGGGAGAATTTGTGGGCGGAGCTCAAGTCGGTGGTCATGTTCTGGTGTGAACACGGGGTGCGTATTTTTCGCGTGGACAACCCACACACCAAGCCGTTGCCGTTTTGGGATTGGTGTATTGCTGAAGTCAAAAAGGTGTACCCGGATACCCTGTTTTTGGCTGAAGCCTTCACTCGCCCGAAGGTCATGTATCGCTTGGCCAAGGGCGGCTTCAGCCAATCGTATACGTACTTTACCTGGCGTAATAGCAAATCGGAATTGCAGGAATACCTTGAGGAACTCGTGAACAAGGGGCCGCGGGATTTTTTCCGGCCGAATTTTTGGCCGAATACCCCGGACATCCTTCCGGAATTTTTGCAGCACGGTGGGCGCCCGGCCTTTATCCTGCGCTTGGTTCTGGCAGCGACCCTGTCCTCGAATTATGGTATGTATGGACCCGCTTTCGAGTTGTGTGAAACCGAGGCCGTACCGGGACGCGAAGAGTACGCGAATTCCGAGAAATTTGAGATTAAGGCTTGGGATTTGGACCGTCCCGGTCATTTGCGTGAGGTCATTACTGCGGTCAACCGTATCCGCCGGGCCAATCCCGCCCTGCATTCCACCTGGAATCTGCGCTTCGTGGAGACCGACAACCACCAGGTATTGGCGTATATAAAAATCGACAGCAGTGGCGAAAATAGTATTTTTGTGGTTGCCTCGTTGGACCCGTTTCAACCGCAAACCACGACAGTGGCCATGCCGTTGGAGGACGTGGGTGTGCCACACGACGCGCCCTATCTCGTGCATGACCTGCTAGGCGAAGAGTATTTCTTTTGGCAGGGAGCCCACGCCCAATTGACATTGTACCCCCAATCCCAGCCGGCGCGTATTTTTCGGATCCATAGGCGGTTGCACCGCGAACAGGATTTCGACTATTTTGTGTAGCTTAAGTTCCTGAAAACTCGACAAAAAAACGTTTTCGAACTTTGAATCCGGGAGAGCGAGTTGTTTTCGGCCGGGTCCAAAAATCCCGGAACTAGATTCATGGGTTCAGGTTCAAACGATTGAAAACGGTCTGTAAATCCACTCAGCCCAGAAAAAGCAAGGCGTTTTGTTTACAGTGTTGCTGGCTGGGCGCCGGGCGAACCCCACACTCCTATTACAGCCAAGGAAGTATTTTGAGATGGGGTTTACTGAGGCAGGTTGTGGATGTTTGGCACAATGTGGCGTGTGCCTATTCAATAGTGTTTTCGGGCTCCTGACAGTCCCGCAAACTCCCGTGTCCAGACAGGAGAGCAATACATATGGCCTTGCAGAAAATGATTCCCGTGACCGAAGACCCCCAATGGTATAAGGACGCTATTATCTACGAAGTCCCGGTGAAGTCTTTTTCGGACAGCAACGGCGACGGGATCGGTGACTTTCGAGGGCTTTTGCACAAATTGGACTACCTGGAACAGCTTGGCGTAACTGCCTTATGGCTGTTGCCGTTTTATCCCTCACCGCTCAAAGACGACGGATATGATATCGCCGATTATTTTTCCGTGCATAAAGACTACGGTCAATTGCAAGATTTTAAGGCCTTTTTACACGAGGCCCATCAACGGGGGCTGAAGGTTATCACCGAATTGGTCATCAATCACACTTCCAGCGAGCACCCGTGGTTTAAAAAATCTCGTCAGGCCGAGCCCGGCAGTTATTGGCGGGATTTTTACGTCTGGAGCGACACACCGAATAAGTACCGCGAGGCGCGGATTATTTTTCAGGACTTTGAGCAGTCGAATTGGACATGGGATCCTGTGGCTGAAGCCTATTATTGGCACCGGTTTTATGCGCACCAGCCGGATTTGAATTTTGATAACCCCGAAGTCCAACAGGCCGTATTGGAAGCCCTCGATTTCTGGTTGGGCATGGGTGTGGATGGCTTACGTTTGGACGCAATCCCCTATCTGTACGAACGGGAAGGGACAAATTGCGAAAACCTGCCGGAAACCCATGCTTTTTTAAAAAAGCTGCGCGCCCATGTCGATGCCAGACACCGGAACAAGATGCTCTTGGCCGAAGCGAACCAATGGCCGGAGGATGCGGTGGCCTATTTCGGGGAAGGGGACGAATGCCATATGTCCTTCCATTTCCCGATCATGCCCCGGATTTTCATGTCCCTGTGGATGGAAGACCGGTTTCCGCTCATTGATATGATTGACCAAACCCCCTCCATCCCGGCGGGGTGCCAGTGGGCCCTGTTTTTGCGCAATCATGATGAATTGACGCTGGAGATGGTTTCCGATGAAGAACGGGATTATATGTACCGGGTCTACGCCAGTGATCCGCGGGCGCGGATCAACCTCGGCATCCGCCGCCGTTTGGCGCCGCTTATGCACAATAACCGGCGCAAGCTGGAATTGCTGACCCTTTTGCTGTTGTCGCTGCCGGGAACACCGGTATTGTATTACGGTGATGAGATCGGCATGGGGGACAACTTTTTCCTCGGCGACCGCAACGGGGTGCGCACTCCTATGCAATGGACTCCAGACCGCAACGCGGGTTTTTCTTCAGCCAACCCCCAGCAACTCTATTTGCCGGTCATTCATGATCCTGAATACCATTTTCAGACCAACAATGTTGAAAACCAAGAAAAAAACCCTTCCTCCCTTTTGTGGTGGATGCGGCGGGTCATAGCCATGCGGCGCCGCTTTCGAGCCTTTAGCCGCGGGGATATCCATTTCTTGCTGCCGGACAATGAAAAGGTTTTAACCTTTATCCGGAGCTACGGGAAAGAAGACATATTGGTGGTGGTCAATTTGTCCCGGTTTTCGCAATCCGTCTGTCTTGATTTGGCTGAATACGCTGGCCGTGTCCCGGAGGAGCTGTTCAGCGGCAACCAATTCCCCCTGATCACCGAGGAGCCGTATCCGCTGACCCTTGGATTCAACGATTATTTTTGGTTTGTGCTCCGCGAGCCCCAACCTAAATTCCAGACACCGCAAGGGCCCCCGCGCTTGGAGATGGATACCGATTGGAAGCACCTCTTGCACGGAGCCTTTCGCGAATATTTGGAAATGGAGGTGTTGCCTCGATTTTTGCGCCAGAGCCGCTGGTTCGGCTCCAAGGCCAAGACCATGCGTCACCTGCAAGTGGTGGAAGATATCAATATGCTGCACAATGGGGAGCGAACCCATTTGTTGATTTTGCGCGTCGATTACACGGAAGGGGGCTCTGAACGCTACCTGCTGCCGTTATCCTTTACGCAGCACGCTAAAGCCGAGGCGCTCTTAGAAGATCATCCGCAGGCGATCATTGCCTATCTTGAACTCCAAGACAGCAGTGGTGTTGTTTACGACGGATTATTCAGCAGTAGCTTTCGCACCGTTTTGCTGGAAATGATCCAGGGGCAGCGCAAAAAGGTGGGCCATGGCGGTGAAGTGCATGGTATACGGGGCAAGCGACTGAAAACATTGATTCCCAAGTCCACTGACCCCCCTCCTTCCCGTGTTTTGTCCGCAGAACAGAGTAATAGTTCCATTTTGTACGGACAATCGGTGATTTTGAAACTCTACCGCCGCTTGGAAGAAGGTACGAATCCGGATGCGGAAATTACCCGCTATTTGAGCAAGCTTTCCAATGGCCCTAATGTCCCTGATTTTGCAGGGCTTTTGGAATACCGCCGTGAGGAGCAAGAGGCTGTAACCCTTGGTTTGGCGCAGGAATATGTCCCCTGTCGCAGTGATGCCTGGAGCTTTGTACTCTCGGAGTTAGCGGCCTTTTGGGCCCGAATAGACCAGACTGGTGGAGCGTGGCAGGGTCCTGAACTCACCTGTTCGCCTCGAGCGTACAACCAAGCGCTGCCCGAAGCTTTGCTGAAGATGGTGGGGCATGAATTTTTGACCAAGATCGCCCGGTTGGGGCAACGCACCGGGGAAATGCATAAGGCGCTGGTGGCCAAGGATCCCGACTCCCTATTTGCCCCGGAGCCCTTTTCCAAACTCTACCAACGCTCGCTGTACCAATCCGTGCGTTACCAGGTGCGCAAAACGTTGCACAGCGTGCGGCGCAATTTGGCTTCGTTGCCCGATTCGGTGCATGCGCAGGCGAACACGCTTTTGGAAAACGAGGAACGTGTTTTAGACCGTTTGGCCGGACTGACCTCCACGCGGGTAGAGGCCCAGAAAATCCGTATCCACGGCGATTACCACCTCGGTCAAGTCCTCTATACCGGGGACGATTTTTGGATTATCGATTTTGAGGGAGAACCGGCGCGGCCCCTGAGCGAGCGGCGCTTGAAACGTTCGCCCCTGCGGGATGTGGCCGGAATGCTGCGCTCCTTTGATTATGCCGTGCAGACCTCGCTGGCCGCGTACGAAGAGCAGAGGGAATCGCTACAGATACGTCAAAGTTGGGCTGGACCCTGGCATGCGGCTGTGTGTCGGACGTATTTGCAGAGCTATTTGGAGACGGTCCAGGAGGCCACATTTATCCCCATGGATCCAGAAAATATTTGGCGTTTACTGGAGGGGTTTTTGATTGAAAAGGCTGTCTATGAAGTCGGGTATGAGGCGAATAACCGCCCTGATTGGCTTTGGCTTCCCCTCGGGGGCTTACTGCGTCTGTTAGAGTCCCCACAAATGTAATCGTCCACGGAACCGCAAAACATAGGTACAGCCCCGCAACCATTAATAAGCCGCGACGCTTTTTGGGAGGTCACAATATGGCACACGTACGGTATGATCACAGCTTGCTCACCGATATGGACATCTATCTGTTTAAGCAAGGGCGCCATTATCAATTATATGATAAACTCGGCGCCCACCCCCTTGAACTCGATGGGCAGTCGGGCGTCCAGTTCGGTGTTTGGGCCCCGAACGCGACGCAGGTCACTGTGATGGGCGATTTTAACGGATGGGATCCAAGCAAACATCCCCTTGGGGCTCGGCCGGACGGCTCCGGTATATGGGAGGGTTTTGTTCCGGATACCGGGCAAGGGGAATTGTATAAATATTCGATCACCGGGCACGACGGGCAGATCTACGCCAAAACAGACCCCTTCGGCTTTTTTTGGGAGACGGCCCCGCAGACGGCTTCAGTGGTCTGGGACCTGCAATACCATTGGCAGGACCAGGAATGGATGCAGTCGCGGCATAAGGCAAATGCCCTTGAGGCCCCGATGTCCGTCTATGAAGTCCACCCCGGGTCGTGGCGGCACAGCGATGGGCAATTTTTGTCTTACCGCGAATTGGCTGTCCAATTGGCGGAATATGTCAAGGAATGCGGGTTTACCCACGTGGAATTCATGCCGGTTATGGAACATCCCTTCTATGGCTCCTGGGGATACCAGACACTGGGATTTTTCGCCCCCACAAGCCGCTATGGGACGCCGCAAGATTTTATGTACCTCATGGACTATCTGCACCAAGAAGGCATTGGGGTTATTCTAGACTGGGTCCCCTCGCATTTTCCCCAGGACGCCCACGGTTTGGTCTACTTTGACGGTACGCACTTGTTCGAACACGAGGACCCCAAACTCGGGTTCCACCCGGAATGGAAAAGCGCCATTTTTAATTACGCGCGCTACGAGGTGCAGTCCTTTTTGATTTCCAGCGCCAATTTCTGGATTGAGCGCTACCACGCCGACGGACTCCGCGTAGATGGCGTGGCCTCCATGCTCTACCTGAATTACGCCCGAGAGGACGGTGAATGGATTCCCAATGAATACGGCGGTCAGGAGAATTTGGGCGCGATTGATTTCATCCGCAACTTGAACAAGGCCTTGTATGCAGAACACCCGGATATTGTGACCACCGCGGAGGAATCCACGGATTGGCCGATGGTCACGCGGCCAGTGCACGTCGGCGGACTCGGCTTTGGGCTGAAATGGAATATGGGCTGGATGCATGATACATTGGATTTTTTGAGCCAAGACCCCGTGCATCGCAAATACCACCACAATCAATTGACGTTTAGCATTATGTATGCCTTTTCCGAAAATTTCTTACTCCCCTTGTCCCATGACGAGGTCGTGCACGGAAAGGGCTCGTTACTAGAAAAAATGCCCGGTGATGCGTGGCAAAAGCGGGCCAATCTCCGGTTGTTGCTCGGATATATGTATACGCATCCCGGTAAGAAATTGCTGTTTATGGGCGGAGAGATCGGACAATGGCAGGAATGGAACCATGATGCGGAACTCGATTGGGGGCTTTTGGAGGACCCCGCACACCAAGGGATTCGGCATTGGCTTGGGGATCTGAATCGGGTCTACCGTGATTATCCGGCTTTGTATGAGTGCGATTTTCAATCCACGGGGTTTACCTGGGTGGATTGCTCGGATTGGGAGCAGTCCGTGATCAGTTATCTGCGCTGGGATGCACAAGGGACGCGTCCGATTTTGGTGGTCGGGAACTTCACGCCGGTACCGCGTTCCAACTACCGTGTCGGGGTTCCCTCGGCCGGCAGGTGGCAAGAACTGCTCAACAGTGACGCTCCGTTGTACGGCGGCTCCGGCCAGGGGAATATGGGCGGTGTGGAAAGTGTCCCGGTTCCCTCCCACGGGTACTATTCCTCCTTAACCCTCACCCTGCCGCCGTTGGCGGTGGTGGTCTTTTCTTGGGAGGGAGCATGAACGACACCCTCGAGTTAGGCGCCTGGTATTCCCCGGAAGCGACTCGATTTACGGTTTGGGCGCCCTTGCGCACCTCGGTGCATTTGCGCTTGCACCAGCCGCAAGCGCGGCAAATGGCCATGGAATTTGCCCCGGAGGACGGCTGCTGGCGCGTTGAAGTCCCTGGGCTTCCTCCCCAAGCCCGCTACTCCTATATTCTGGATCAAACACTCGAACGTCCGGACCCGGCATCCTTTGCCCAGCCCGAAGGGGTCCACGGGCCCTCCGAAGTGGTCGATCACAGTGCAAGTCAGGGGCCTGCTGCGGCTTGGGCCGGGCCGCAGTGGGAAGAGGCCGTTTTCTATGAGCTCCATGTGGGAACGTTCACTGCCCAAGGGACATTTGAGGCCATTATCCCCCGGCTTCCAGCCTTGAAAGAGCTTGGTGTGACCTGCCTGAGCCTTATGCCCGTGGCCCATTTTCCGGGCCAACGCAACTGGGGCTATGACGGAGTCTACCCCTTTGCCGCGCATACCGCGTACGGCGGGGTGCACGGCTTGAAGCGATTGGTGGACGCCTGCCACAGTCTCGGGCTCGGGGTTGTGCTGGATGTAGTGTATAACCATTTCGGCCCGGAAGGGAATTATCTGCGCGATTTCGGCCCCTATTTCACCGATGTGTATCACACCCCGTGGGGGGAGGCGGTCAATTTCGACGGCCCCTACAGCGACGGTGTTCGGCGTTATTGCCGGGAAAATGCGTTGTATTGGTTGCAAACCTGTGCTTTGGACGGCCTCCGCCTTGATGCCGTGCACGCGATATATGATGCGCGAGCGGTGTCCTTCTTGGAAGAGCTCAGTAGTGCAGTGGATCTGCTCTCCCGGCAAAGCGGACGCAAACGGTGGCTTATAGCGGAGACCGACCGTAATGACGCCCGTTTTTTGCGTCCTTTCGAGCAGGGGGGCATCGGTCTGCACGCCCAATGGAATGATGATTTCCACCATGCTGCGCATGCGTTGATGACCGGGGAACGCCACGGTTTTTATCAGGATTTTGGCAGGGTTGCCGATGTGGCTGAGGCCTGGCGCAATAATTATGTCTACAGCGGGCGTTATTCCCCCTTTCGGAGACGTCGGCACGGCAATAGCGCCACCGACCGGCCGAAGTCCCAATTTGTGGTCTGCGTCCAAAATCACGACCAAGTGGGCAACCGCATGCATGGGGACCGTATGAGCACGCTGGTCTCCTTTGACGCGTTGAAGGTACTGGCGGCGTTGTTGTGCTTGGGCCCCTTTCAGCCCATGCTGTTTATGGGGGAAGAGTACGGGGAGCAGAGTCCATTTCCGTACTTCATCGACCATTCGGACCCAAAGTTGGTGCGGGCTGTGCGCACCGGGCGGAAAAACGAATTTAAGGCCTTCTGGCAGGGTTCGCCCCCGGACCCCAAAGCTTTGGCCACCTTTCAAAGCGCTGTGTTGAACTGGGATACCCAAGAAGAGCGCGCAAAATGGCTCTGGTCCTGGCATAAACGTCTCTTGTCGCTGCGACGGGAACACGACGCTTTGGGACCCGATATGTCCATTGCCCGGGAAATCCGGGACTGCGAGGCGCCGAAAGGCCTTTTTATGCACAGCCGGCGCGCTGAGAGCGAGGTGGTCGTCTATGCCAACGTTGAAGACCAGCCAATCTCGTCGCTGTGGCCTCTGCCGCAAGGGCGGTGGCAGCGCGTGGAGGACAGCAGCGCTCGCCGCTGGGGAGGGCTAGGTACGCAGGACCCGGAGGAGGTGGCGGGGGAATACTCCCCGCTGCTTGGGAACTGTCAGGTGCAGGTGTGGTCAAAAATAGGCGCTACAGGGCGCCGGGGTTCGTAAACCTTCTCGGCGCTTGGACCGTGAACGGTACAAAGGCCCTCCACGGGGAAAAGTCCTGCTTCCCCGGCACATTGAGA
This sequence comes from Thermodesulfobacteriota bacterium, assembly GCA_051747685.1. GTDB lineage: Bacteria > Desulfobacterota > Desulfovibrionia > Desulfovibrionales > Desulfohalobiaceae > Desulfohalobium. The sequence continues at coordinate 11,457 of JBNJGM010000021.1, forward strand.
CAGCCTGCAGGCTGTGCTCAAAACCTCGAAGCGGAATTGCCCATACGCAATGTTGGCCGGGCTCAGGGATTGTAACGATAACAATAAAGGATTTTCTATGGCCGGAGCGATTTGCATACACGGGCATTTTTACCAGCCGCCCCGGGAAAACCCCTGGCTTGAAGAAGTCGAACTCCAGGAATCCGCCCATCCGTACCACGATTGGAATGACCGGATTACTGACGAGTGCTACGCTCCGAATACAGCGGCCCGGATTTTGGATGGCAAGCGCCGGATCATCGATTTGGTCAATACCTATGCCCACATCAGTTTCAATTTCGGGGCCACGTTGTTGTCCTGGATGCAACGCCACCGCCCCGAGGTCTACGAAGCGATCTTAGAAGCCGATGCGCTCAGCCAGCGGACATTCAACGGGCACGGCGCGGCCTTGGCGCAAGTCTATAACCATATGATCATGCCCCTGGCCAATAAGCAGGACAAATACACGCAAGTGTATTGGGGGTTGCGGGATTTTGAACGCCGTTTCCAACGGGCTCCCGAGGGGATGTGGCTTCCGGAAGCTGCCGCGGATACCGATTCGCTGGAAGTGCTCGCTGAAGCTGGAATCCGTTTTACGGTCCTGGCGCCGGCCCAGGCCCAAAAAGTGCGCCGCACTGGGGCCGCTGCCTGGCAAGATGTGGAGGGAGGGCAGGTGGATCCCAAATTTCCCTATGTCTGCCATTTGCCCTCGGGGCGCTCACTGGTGGTTTTTTTCTACGACGGGCCGATTTCCCAGGATGTCGCCTTTGGCGGGTTGCTACACAACGGCGAAGAGTTCGCCCACCGTTTGCTGGGCGCTTTTGACGATCAGGGCGAGGAAGGGCAGTTGGTGCACATTGCCACGGACGGGGAAACCTACGGCCACCACCACCGTCTGGGGGATATGGCCTTGGCGTATTGCCTGCATTATATTCGGGAACATACCACGAGTGAGGTGACCATCTACGGGGCCCATTTAGCGCAGCATCCCCCCCGACGCGAAGCGGTTATCAAAGAAAAAAGCTCCTGGAGTTGCATGCACGGTGTGGAACGCTGGCGCGCTGATTGTGGGTGTAACAGCGGCTTGAATCCGCGTTGGCAGCAGCAATGGCGTAAACCGCTACGCCAGGGGTTGGATTGGTTGCGGGACAGTATCCGCCCCTTATACACTCAAGAGGCCAGTCATATTTTCGTGGACCCATGGCAAGCCCGTGATGCCTATATCGAAAGGCTTTTTGCCCAGGACTCGGAAGCCACTGCGGCTTTTCTGGAACAACAGGCCGGGCGTATTTTGGAGCACAATGAACGGATCAAAGCGCTCAAACTGTTGGAGATGCAGCGCTATGCCATGCTTATGTATTCGAGTTGCGGATGGTTTTTTGATGAGATTTCCGGCATCGAAACCACGCAGATTTTAATGTATGCGGATCGCGTTTTGCAATTGGCGGCGGAAACACTTGGTGTGGATCTGGAAAAAGGGTTTTTGGAGTATTTAGCGAAGGCCCCATCCAATGTCACGGCTTACGGCAATGGGGCGGAAGTGTTCCGCCAGCGTGTCACCCCAGCCAAACTTGATCTGCTCCGTGTCGGAGCCCATTACGCTATTTCTTCCTTGTTTGAGTCGGATCTGGAACGCATCCGCATCTATTGCTATACTGTGCAGTGCGATAACTTTGACCGGCAGGAAGCCGGGGCCCTTAAATTAGGGACCGGGAAGGCTCAAGTTGTCTCTGATATTACTGGTGAAAGCGCCTATTTTGGCTTTGCCGCCCTGCATCTTGGTGACCACAATGTTATTGCCGGCGTGCGGCAAGCGCGCTCCAACGGCGCTTTAGAAGCCATGCGCCGGGACATCCAAGATGCCTTTAGCCGTAGTGATGTTCCGGAAATGGTGCGGCGCATGGACGCCCATTTTCCAGACCGATATACCCTCTGGCATTTGTTCAAGGATCCCCAGAAAAATATCCTTGAAGAGATCATGCGGGGCACCGTGGAAGATGTCGGTGTGACGTTTCGGCAAATCGTAGAAAATAATTTTACGCTGATGAATTTTTTGCGCGATATGCCGCGACCGCTTCCCAAGTCCCTGGCTGTTCCAGCTGAATACGTTTTAAATGAAGATCTGCGGCGGACCCTAGAACAGGATCTGCCGGATGTTGAAACCCTGGAACGCCTTGTGTTGCAAATGCGCCGCTGGGAAATCCCCTTGGACAGCCAAGACTTGCGTTACCGTGCCAGTTGGCGGGTCGGGGGGTTATTTGAGCGGCTGCGCCAGGAGCCACACAATACCGCATTACTAAGCCATATTGAACAATTGATACATATTTTGGGCGAACTCGACCTGCTCGTGGACTTGTGGAAGGCCCAAAATGTGTATTTTTCGTTGACCCAAACAGTATTGGACCCCATGCGGACGAAGGCCCGCAACGGGGAGGATGCTGCGGGGACGTGGGTCTCGGTTTTTGAGCGTTTGGGGGGATTGCTTGGGGTGAGCCCGACATGATCCACAGCACGTACCGCATCCAATTCCATCCCGGCTACGGATTTGCCGCTTTGGAACACGATGCGGCCTATTTGCGTGATTTGGGTGTCGCGGCGGTGTACGCCTCGCCCATTTTTGAAGCCCAAACCGGCAGCACCCACGGATATGATATTTTGGATCCGAATCGAATCCGCCCCGAATTGGGTGGGCAGGCGGCGTTTGCCACTTTGACGGACAGGATGCAAAGCCTCGGCCTGGAGTGGGTCCAGGATATCGTGCCCAACCATATGGCCTTGGACGCTCAAAATCCCTACCTCTTTGATGTCTTGCTTTTGGGGCGCAAAAGCACGCAGAGCGATGTTTTCAGCATTGATTGGGAGCACCCTGATCCGGTGTTGCATGGCCGATTGGGGCTGCCCTTGCTCGGGGAGCCTTATAAAGACGCCTTGGAATCGGGGCGCTTGCAACTTAGCGTGGAACAGGGGGCGCTTTGGGTGTGCTATTTTGAACACCGGTTTCCTCTAAGTTCGGGCGGTGTCCAAAAAGTGCTCTATGCGGCTCTCCAACGAAGGGCACAGGGCGAGGTGGCGAGAATCCTGACAGAGGCGCAGGACAAACTGGCTGCTTGGTCTTTTGCCCAGGGAGCCAGCTGGCTGGCCCGGCAATGTTCACAACAGGAGTCGCTACAAAGGATATTGGAAACGACGTGTGCGGAAATGCCGCCAGCCGACCTGCACACGATTCTCTGCCAGGAAGCTTACGCCCTTTTGTGGTGGAAAACCGCTGCCCTGTGCCTGAATTACACCCGGTTTTTTTCCATCAACGATTTGATTCGGGTCCGCGTCGAGGAGGAAAGCGTCTTCGAGCGCACCCACGAGCTGATCGACACGCTTGTGGCCCAGGGCCGTATCCAAGGCCTTCGGGTGGACCATGTGGACGGGCTGTTGCGTCCCGGGGAATATGTGCGGCGCCTCCAGGCAAGGCATCCAGTTCCCATTTGGGTGGAAAAGATTTTGGCTCCGGAAGAGCGCTTGCCCCAAGAATGGCCGGTGTGCGGCAGTACCGGGTATGACTTTTTGTATTGGTCCCAGGCGCTTCTCACAGAGCCCCAGGGCGCTCAGGAGCTTTTGCAGCTATTCGCGCGCCTGGGCACGGGCGAAAGCGCCCAGGAAATGGTTCGCGACGCCAAGACACAGGTCTTATATGCCGAGTTTGAGGGGGATCTGAAGAATACGGCTGTGAAGCTGCGCCAACTTGCGGCGCAGTGTATTTCGGGCCGAGACTTGCTCGGGTCCCGTTTAGAGGCCGCATTGGCCGCTGTTGTTATCGGATTGCCGGTGTATCGCTTGTATGGGCACAATGCGTCATTGTCCCAGCAGGAGCAGGAGGCGTTGCAGACGGCTGTAGGCGCGGCTCGTGCCACACGTCCGGAACTCGAACCGGAAATCGCTTTTGTGGAGCAGGTTCTCAGTTGGTCGGGGAGTGACGATGGTCCGCAGACCCGAGAGCTCTGGCAGGATTTTTGGGAGCGCTTCCAGCAACTCGCGAGCCCGGTGACCGCCAAGGGGGTCGAGGACACCTTTGTTTACCGCTATTTTCCCTTGGCGTGCGCAGCTGAGGTGGGGTGCGAGCCGGCTGAGCCGAGTCGTCCCCCCCACGAATTTGCCACCTGGATGCAAGGGCGGTTGTGCCGCTGGCCGCAGGCCATGAATGCCACCGCTACCCATGACACGAAGCGAGGGGAAGACACCCGTGCCCGGCTCGTGGCCCTGTCGGAACGCAGTGCGCACTGGCAGCATCACCTGCCGCAGTGGCAGGCATTGTTGGCCCCGCTTTTAAAGGAAGTGGATGGGTGCCAGGTGCCGGATACAGTGGAGCAATATCTCTTATTGCAAACACTGCTCGGTACCTGGCCGGTGGAAAGCGACCCGGAGGGCACCTACACCACCCGCATGCAGGAGTATATGACCAAGGCCCTTCGGGAAGCCAAACGCCATACCGACTGGGCAAAGCCACACCCCGATTATGAGCAGGCCGTGCAGACCTTCGTGGCCCGCCTTTTGGAGTCGCCGGAGGGCGAGCCGTTTCGGGAGGCTTTTGTGCCTTTTGTGCGGGACATCGCGTTCGGGGGGATGCTCAATAGCCTGGCCCAGGTGGTACTCAAATGTCTCTTGCCCGGCATACCGGACATATATCAAGGGTGCGAGTATTGGGATCTTTCCCTTGTGGATCCGGATAACCGCCGGCCAGTGGATTACGAGCGCCGCCGGACAACCTTGGCCTCATTGCAACAGGCCTTGCGGGCAGACCCCTGGCAATGCTGGCGCGAGGTGTGCGCGCATTGGCCGGATGGCCGTCTTAAACAGCTTGTGCTGCATCTGTGTTTGCAGGCCCGGCACAACTTTCCGGACACCTTTTTGCACGGGGAATTTCTTCCCCTCCCCGTGCAAGGCCCGCGGGCCGAGAATGTGTTCGTGTTCTTGCGCCATTACGGCTCGACGTGGATTTTGGCGGCTGTCCCCCGGTTGTCCTTTGCCGTCGCCGGCTCGCGGACATGGCCTGTGGGTGATGTCTGGGAGGGAACCGTGGTGCGTATGCCGCGGGTGACCGGTGGCCGATGGCAGTGCCAATTGACCGGGGAGGGCACCACGACGGGGGATCAGATTGAGGTCCAAGATCTTTTTGCCGAGTTGCCAATGGCCCTGTGGGTGGGCGAACGGGAAAGAGGGCAGTGTCCGATATGACCGAAGGCCGACGAGTCCTGGCCCCGACAGGCTGAAGGCGAAGGGGACGCTCGCCCCTGTTATTCTATTTTTTTCGAAATCTGTTTATTGCTTTCTCTCCGGAAAGATTTATTCCCCGGCACATAAACACCAATGAGGAGTATTGTATGTTGACCTCCCGCGCCAGCGGTGTCCTTGCCCATATCACGTCGCTTCCCGGTCCGTTCGGCGTAGGGGATGTAGGGCCTGAAGCCCGCCGCTTCGTCGATTTTTTGGCTCTGGCCGGGCAGCGGTATTGGCAAGTGCTACCGTTGCATCCGACCCAAGACGGCGCGGGGCATTCGCCGTACAGCAGTACTTCAGCCTATGCCGGGAATCCTTTGCTGATTAGCCCTGAGGATATGCTGGAACAGGGCTTGCTTGAGGCTGACGCGATCAATGCCTGGAGGCGCCCCGGGGAAGAAGACGTGGCCCGCTTTGACTGGGCCCAATCGGCGAAGATTGCATTGTGCGCGCAGCTCCAAAAACGCCTCCAAAGCGGGATTCTGCCGGAACTGGAAAAGGACTTTCTCGCCTTTTGCCGGGCCCAGGCCGATTGGCTGGAGGGGTATGCCCTTTTTGCTGCAGCCAAGGAATATTTCGGGCCACAGCATTCTTGGACCCAATGGCCGGAAGGCCTGCGGCAGCGACAGCCCCAGACCTTGAACTGGTGGCGCCACAATCTCGGCGAGTCCATCGAGCTGCACAAGTTGACCCAATACCTTTTTTTTCGCCAATGGCAGCGGCTGCACGAGTATTGCCGGCAGAAAAATGTCGCCCTCATGGGGGATGTGCCAATTTATGTGGACTTTGAAAGTGCGGATGTCTGGAGCCACCCCGAATTTTTTAAGCTTGAGGACTCGTTGCAGCCACCGGTCGTCGCAGGTGTGCCCCCAGATTATTTTAGCGCTACAGGCCAGCGGTGGGGCAATCCGGTCTATGACTGGCCCCGGCTGGCCCAGGACAACTTTCAGTGGTGGGTGACTCGGCTGGAGGGGGAACTGGAGCTTTGCGATGTGCTGCGTTTGGACCATTTTCGGGGTTTTGCCGCCTGCTGGGAAGTGCCAGTGGAGCATGAGACCGCGGAAAATGGCACGTGGGTGCCCGTACCCGGGGCGGACCTTTTTGATCAACTCCACAATACTTGGGGAAGGCTCCCGTTTATTGCTGAGGACTTGGGGTATATAACCGACGATGTGCGGCGGTTGAAATACCGGTACGCCCTGCCCGGGATGGCGCTTCTTGTGTTTGCCTTTGACGGGGATCCGTACAACGCCTTTTTGCCCGAAAATCATGAGCCGAATCTTGTCGTGTATACCGGCACTCATGACACGAACACGGTGCGCGGCTGGTTTGAAGAGGAGACCACGCTTGAACAGCATGAACTGCTCCAGCGTTATTTTGGCCGTCCGGTTTCAGCCGCCTCGGTGTCCCGCGAGATGGTCCAGTTGGCCTTGGAAAGTCGTGCGCTTACCGTGGTGTTGCCCTTGCAGGATATCCTGGGGCTCGGGAGTGAAGCCCGAATGAATGTGCCGGCCGCTCCGAACGGTAATTGGCAATGGCGGGTGCTGCCGGAGATGCTGGATGCGTCTGCCGCGCACTGGCTGGCGGAGCAAACGGCGAAAAGCGGCAGAGGGGGGCGGGAGCGATAACTCCGCATGGAGAGGGAAAAATTTGTATTGCCAAGTCTGGAGCGCTTTTCTACAACCGGCCTGGCTCGCTTGCCGGTGGGTGCTGTGCCAAAAATACGATTTGAATCCGGGCGCTATTGCCCTTTGGGCGCAGGCTTCTGGATCCGTGGGATAAGGCTGTTCGAGGCCCGGTTCCGAGGCTTTGCCCCGGCCTGAAAAAAGAGCGCAGGGCGGCGGTACCCGAGCGCTGGGAATGGCGCTAGCTTCAGTCGTTGAGGGCGTACTTCCTCAGCTGTGTTTCCACTCCGTGTCCAAAACCCCAAACCGGTTTTTGTGTGTCATTTTCAGGCTCAGGCTCGAACGGGTGCATGGGCTTGAAACAGGTCCCTGCCGTTTTCGGCGGCGGCCAGTTGCGGCCCCTGTGCTTTGTTCGTGCAATTTTTCTCACTTTGGCCAAAGTCGGGACACTCCCATGACGTACCCTGCGGATCGCCCCACCCTTTTTGATGCCTTTTTGCAAAGCTATAAGCAGTTTAGGCACCGTACGGCGTTTATCTATCGGGTGGCTGGAGAGGAATACGAAGTCAGCTATGGAAAGCTTTTTGAAGACGCTTTGTTATTGGCCAAGGCGTTTCGGGCCCAGGGTATCGAGAAGGGCGACAAGGTCTTTTTGTTGTCCGACAACCGCTACGGCTGGATCGTCACTGATCTGGCCCTGATGGCCTTGGGGGCGGTAAGCGTCCCGCGGGGCAGTGATACGCCGAGCACGGAACTGGCCTATATCCTAGACCACTCCGAATGCAGCTTTTTGATCCTTGAAACCGATGCGCTGTTTGCGCAGCACCGGGCGCTTATTGACCAGCGCGAACTGCGGGGCATCTTTGTTATTGCTGCTGAGCATCCGGCTGAACCAGGGATGCTGACGTATTCGCAGCTTTTGGCCAACCGCAGTTTGACCCTGGAAGATCTGCGGCAGGTATTAAAGCAAAAACGCCGGGTCGATGGCGATGATCTGGTGACTATTATTTACACGTCAGGCACTACCGGCACTCCCAAAGGGGTCAAGCTGACGCACGCCAATATTATGCACAATGTGCAGAACCTGCCGGATCTTATCCGGGTGACAAGCGAAGACCGCTGGCTGTCAATCCTGCCGACGTGGCATATTTTCGAGCGCACGGTGGAATATGTGGCCCTTTCGCGGGGCTCGTGTAGTATCTACTCCTCCATTCGTTCCTTTGCCGGAGATTTGGAGCGCTATAAACCGACGCTGGTGGCCACAGTGCCCCGGCTTTGGGAGTCCTTGTACAGCAAAGTCAATGCGAGTTTGAAAAAGGAAAGCCCCAAGAAAGCCCGCGTTTTCCAGTATCTGGTTTCGATCTCCGCGACGTTTCGGCGGCACAGGCGCCGGGTTTTGGACCGCTTGCCCCGATTCGAACCCAGGCCCTGGTGGAAGCGATTCGGGGAGAAGGGGCTTTCTGCCGGGATTGTGGTCGGCTTGGCCCCCGCATACGCGTTGGCGCGGTATAAGCTCGCCCCGGTGAAGAAAAAATTTGGCGGGCGTTTGCGGCTGGCCATCAGTGGCGGCGGCAGTTTGCCGTCGTTTTTGGACGAATGGATCGACGCCATCGGAATCCGGATAACAAATGCTTACGGAATGACCGAATGCTCCCCGGGTATTGCCGGCCGGGGCTTGGATTGCCGTGTTTTTGGGACGCTGGGCCCGCCTTTTCCGCAAACCGAAGTGCGTATCGCTGACGAACACGATCGGGCGCTGGGCCCTGGCCTGGAAGGCGAGATCCAAGTCCGTGGGCCGCAGGTCTTTCACGGCTATTACCACAACAACGAGGCCAACGCCGAGGCGTTTACCCCGGACGGCTTTTTCCGCACCGGGGATTTGGGCAAGAAGACCCTCACTGGGGAATTGGTGATTACCGGGCGGGCCAAAGAGATCATTGTCCTTGCCAGTGGTGAGAATATTGACCCCACGAATATTGAGGCCACTATTTCCACCTTCCCCTTCGTCCAGGACGCGGTCCTGGTGGGACAGGATAAAAAGGGGCTCGGGGCGCTTATAGTCCCTGATTTGGAAAAATTGCGCCAGTATGTGGCGGAGCAGTATGATCACGTGGCCCAGGAGGCCAATGATGTGCTCCAGGACACGCAGATACGGGAACGCCTCAAACGGGAGATGAACACCTTGTTAAAGCCCAAGCGGGGCTTTAAGCCGTATGAAAAGCTGCACTCCATTCATTTTTTGAACCGGGAATTCAAATTGGGCGAGGAATTGACCAACACGCTGAAAAAAAAGCGACACGTGATTGAACAAAAATACCAGGATATTATCAATCGATTGTTGCGTTAGATGGGGCACAGGTTCTCTGCACAAGCCAATGCAAAGATCCGTTTGTATCTTTTCGCCTCATCTTCGGAAATCGCGGTTTTCGGCCTGGAAAAATTGCAGGGGGTAAGCTCTGACATAGTGAAGGAGCAACCAGCGCGTGGACAAAAGTCCCGGTTGCTATTGGTTGCTAAGGGGGAGCGTATGCAAAATCCCTGGCGCGGGTTTTGCCAAGCATTTTCTTTGGGTTCAGGCTCCTTGCAGATTTTCCTTGACACCCGGTGGCCACGGGTTTATGTACCTACTTCGTTTTTATGTAGGCGCGTAGCTCAGGGGTGAGAGCACTTGCTTGACGCGCAAGGGGTCAGGAGTTCGAATCTCCTCGCGCCTACCAGCCAAGCTACCAATATAGGGAGGCCCTGCGCCTCCCTATTTCATTTCAGAGCCTTTCTGGCCCAATTCATCGCACGACGGACTCCCGCGTCCTGGAAAGGGAATTGAAGCGGTTTTTGTCCGTTTGTTTCGGCCTTTTCGCGCCGGCATGCGCCAGAACTCTGGGCCATATCATTACGATCGATCGTTTCCCAGGCCAAAAAATGCCCGCGGCTGTGCTGGCGAGGGGCAACCCTTTCCGAGGGTTTGCGATTGCCCATGCTTGCGGGCAGGGAAGCGGCCTCAGGGAAACCGTTGGTCAGGATCGAAGCGGAGGATGACCGTGCAGGTACAGATTGCCGAACAAGAGATCGAGATTGCGCCGGGGCAAAGCTGTGTTGAGGCCCTGGCCCAAGCTGTGGGCAAGAAGAAAATGAAACAGGTGGTCGCCTGTCGTTGCGACGGGACAGCGTTAGACCTCCACGCCCCCGTACCGCAAGAGTGTCAGGAGTTGGAGCCGGTGTACGCAGAGAGCCCACAAGGGCTGTCGATCATCCGGCACAGCACCGCCCACCTTATGGCCGAAGCGGTGAAAACGCTTTTTCCGGCGGCGAAGGTGGCCATCGGCCCGGATATTGAAAACGGTTTTTATTATGACTTCGATTTTGAGCGCTCGTTCACGCCAGAGGATCTTGAGGCCATTGAACAGCAAATGGAAAAGTCCGTGGCCGCTGATTATGCCTTTGAGCGCCATGAGGTGTCCCTGGAGGAGGCCAAGAAATTTTTCCTGCGCCAAAACGAGTCCTATAAGATAGAACTGGTAGATGAAATGGATGCCGAGAGGGTCTCGCTGTATACCCACAACGGCTTCACCGATCTCTGCCGGGGCCCCCACGTCCCCTCGACCGGCTATTTGGCCGCTTTCAAATTGACGAAAGTGGCTGGTGCTTACTGGCGCGGAGACGAAAATCGGCCCATGTTGCAGCGTATCTATGGCACGGCCTGGGCTCGCCCCAAAGATCTTAAGCAGTATTTGCAACAGGTGGAAGAGGCGAAAAGGCGCGACCATCGCAAGCTGGGCGCGGAACTCGATCTGTTCAGCTTTTCCGAAGAAGCGGGACCGGGTATGCCGCTGTGGCATCCCAAAGGCACGCTTATCCGGACCATCCTTGAAGATTTTTCCCGCAAAGAGCATCTGCGCCGCGGCTATCAGCTCGTGCAGGGGCCGACGTTGCTGCGCCAGGAATTATGGCAACGCTCCGGGCACTTCGATAATTACCGTGAGAATATGTATTTCACGGAAATCGATGACCAGGTCTATGGTATCAAACCCATGAATTGCCTGGCGCATATGTTGATATACAATACCCGGATTCGCAGTTATCGCGACTTGCCGATCCGCTATTTTGAATTGGGCACCGTGCATCGGCATGAGAAATCCGGCGTACTGCATGGCTTGTTGCGGGTACGGCAGTTTACGCAAGACGATGCCCATATTCTGTGCCGCCTGGACCAACTCCAAGAGGAAATCAGCAATATCGTCCGCTTTGTGCAGGACGTGCTCGGTCTATTTGGTTTTGAGTACGAAGTGGAGATCTCCACACGGCCGGAAAAGTCCATTGGCTCCGACGATGCCTGGGATCAGGCCACGGAGGCATTGACCCAAGCCTTGGACGGCCTCGGTGTGGAGTACGGCATTTGCGCTGGTGATGGGGCCTTTTATGGGCCGAAAATCGATATGAAACTCAAAGACGCTATTGGACGGAAGTGGCAATGTACCACGATCCAATGCGATTTTACCTTGCCAGAGCGCTTTGATTTGGTATACGTGGGACAAGACGGGCAGCGCCACAGGCCGGTAATGTTGCATCGGGCTATGCTCGGCGCCATTGAACGCTTTTTGGGTGTCTTGCTTGAACATTATGCCGGAGCCCTGCCCACGTGGTTGATGCCGGAACAGGCCCGGGTGCTCAATATCACCGACGCCCAGGCCGAATACGCCCAACATTGTGTGGAGGCTTTGCGTGCCGCTGGCATTCGCGCCGAGGTGGATTTGCGTAATGAAAAGCTAGGATATAAAGTGCGCGAAGCCCAGATGGAGAAAATTCCCTTCGTCCTCGTCGTGGGGGATCAGGAAGTGGCTGATTCCGGAGCCAATCTCCGCTTGCGCGGAGGAAAAAATATCGGAGTCCTGCCAATAAACGAGATTATTGATCGTATCTGGCAGGATTGTTTGGAACCATTCAAACGCGGAGGAATGCGCTATAGCTTCGTCTACGAATGCACGCCGTAACCATCAAATCCGGGTGCCCGAAGTTCGGGTCGTGAACTCAGATGGCGAGCAGGTTGGCGTGATGCCCACGAATGATGCCCGGCAGATGGCCGAGGAGGAAGGACTTGACTTGGTGGAAGTGTCGCCGAAGGCACGGCCCCCTGTCTGCAAAATCATGGACTATGGGAAATACCAGTACGAACAAAAGAAGCGTACCCAAGAGGCCAAGAAAAAGCAGACCCAGGTGCAACTCAAGGAAGTCAAATTCCGTCCCAAGACCGATGAGCACGACTATCAAACCAAAGTCCGCCACATCCAGCGCTTTCTGGAAAATGGCGATCGATGCAAGGTCACGATTTTTTTCCGTGGTCGCGAGATCGTGCATAAAGAGCGCGGACAGGAAATTTTGGAACGGGTCCAACGTGATTTGGCCGAAGAGGCTAAAGTTGAGCAACAGGCTCGCGTTGAGGGTCGTACAATGAGCATGACCTTAGCGCCGGTCGCGAAACGGTAGCGTATTTTTTACCGCAGTGCGGTCTTGACGAATACGAGGGCAACGGGTAAAGGTCCCGGTTTGCCCTCTGTCCCTTTTGCGGCTGAGGAGTCACTAGCTGGAGGAATATATGCCAAAGATGAAGACGAATAAGGGCGCAGCCAAACGCTTTCGTACGACGGGCAGCGGCAAAATCCGCCGGAACAGGGCCTTCCGTCGCCATATTTTGACCAAAAAAACGCCAAAGCGGAAACGTCAGTTGCGTACTGGGCCGGTCGTTGATTCGGCCAACACCAAGGCAGTAAAGCGCCTTTTGCCCTACGGGTAGCTGCCGGATTGCCAAGCTGTGAGTTGATAAGGAGGACTGCATGCGTGTCAAACGCGGTGTGACCGCCCACCGGCGGCACAAAAAATATCTCAAGATGGCCAAAGGGTTTCGCGGATCTCGGCACCGGTTGTACCGCACCGCCCGCGAAGCTGTGGAAAAATCGCTGTGTTACGCCTACCGGGACCGCCGGCAGAAAAAGCGTGATTTCCGCAAATTGTGGATTCAGCGTATTAATGCCGCAGCCCGGGAGAATGGCTTGTCGTATAGTCGTTTGATGAACGGGTTGAAGAAGTCGGGCGTGGAACTCAACCGGAAAATCCTGGCCGATTTAGCGGTGAAGGACAAACACGGGTTTTCTAAAGTCGCAGAATTGGCCAAAGAAAAGGTCCACTAAGGTGTCTCTTTCCGCACACGAAATCGTGCAACGTATAGAAAACCTGGTTCAAGAGTTCCGCAACTCATTGGACCAGGTTTCTGTTTTTGAGGATCTGGAAGCCCTGCGTGTGGAGTACTTAGGGCGTAAAGGCAAGCTTGCCCAGGCCATGGCCCACATGCGCGATTTGGATTCCAGTGAGCGTCCCGAGGCCGGGAAAGCCGCGAACAGGGCCAAGGAGGAGCTCAATGCTCTTTTAGATGGGGCCAAGCAGGCGCTCGACCGGGCCGAGCGCAGCAGCCGGCTGGAGCATTTCGATCCTACCCTGCCGGGCCGTACGCCGTGGCAGGGGAGCCTGCATCCGGTGACCAAGGTGACCCGCCAGATTTGCGAGATTTTTAAAGGTCTCGGTTTCGAGGTGGTCAGCGGCCCGGAAGTGGAAAACGATTTTTACAATTTTGAGGCCTTGAATATTCCGGCGGAACATCCGGCCCGGGATATGCAAGACACATTGTATATTTCAGATTCCGTGGTCCTGCGCACCCACACCTCGCCGTTGCAAGTCCGGACAATGCAAAAGCGAACCCCGCCGGTGGCGGCCATTGCCCCGGGCAAGGTCTACCGCCGGGACGCCGATTTGACCCATACGCCGATGTTTCACCAGATTGAGGGTTTTTTGGTGGACCGCGAGGTGAGCATGGCTGATTTGCGGGGAACGCTGACCTCCTTTGTGCACCAGATTTTTACCCCGGACACCCTGGTGCGCTTTCGTCCCAGTTTTTTTCCCTTCACCGAGCCCAGCGCTGAAGTGGATATCAGCTGTGTTCTGTGCGGTGGAACTGGCCGCGTGGGGAAAGCTCCGTGCCGGGTGTGCAAGGAAACCGGCTGGGTGGAGATCCTGGGGTGCGGCATGATCGATCCCGCTGTTTTCGAGGCCGTGGACTACGACCCGGACCAGTATACCGGTTTTGCCTTTGGGCTCGGTGTAGAGCGGGTGGCCATGCTCAAATACGGCATTGGCGATCTGCGCATGTTTTTTGAAAACGATCTGCGGTTTTTGCGGCAGTTTGGGTAGGACTCCAGATTAAGGGATTAAGGGATTGAAGAATTCAGGAATTCGGAGCTGAAAGCTAAGCGAACGGATAGCAGAATCCAACATCCCTTCTCTGCGCCATTGCGACAGGGGCTGGAAGCGGGGCCGGGATAGAAATCGATTTTTGTTTTTCGGACAAAGGTCTTACAAAGCTTTGAAAAATGGGGAATGAGCAAAGAAAAACCTTTTTCTGGTAGAGAAGAGGGTCAATTCATTCCGTATTTGTAAAATTTTTCGGGCCCGTTAGGCAAGATTAGCGTCATTCCCTCCCTATTTTGCCCGGGAGATTGTAACCGGGATCGCAATCGCAACTCCCAATTTCATTGCTGCTATCTGATATCCAATAACTGATAACTGTTGTAAGGACATCGCAATAATGCTCCTCAGTCTGAAGTGGTTGCACGAATTGACGCCGTTTGAGGTCTCGGTAGAAGAGCTGGCCCATAAATTGACCATGCTCGGCCTTGAGGTCGAGGAAATCCAGAACCCCTTTGGGGAACTGGAATCCGTGGTTGTCGGCCATGTGTTGACCTGCGACCCCCATCCGGACGCGGACAAATTGTCCGTGTGCCATGTGGATCTTGGCGGTGGTGTGCAACCGACGATTGTCTGCGGTGCGCCGAATGTGGCGGCAGGGCAAAAGGTTGCCGTGGCCCCGGTGGGCACGACCCTGCCCGGCGATTTCAAGATCAAGAAAGCCAAGATCCGCGGCCAACGCTCCGAGGGCATGATCTGTTCGGAGAAGGAACTTGGGCTTGGTGAGGGCGCTGACGGGATCATGGTCCTTGACGCGGCATTGACCCCGGGCACCCCTCTGACCGAGGCCCTGGATTTGGAAAGCACGGTCTTTGACATTGGCATTACCCCCAACCGCGCCGACTGCCTGAGCGTGCTCGGTGTGGCCCGGGAGGTGGCGGCGGCCTATAATTTGCCGTTATATATACCCGAGGGCGACCCCTCCGCGTATGAAGGCGAATCCGCTTTAGAGGTGGACGTAGAAATCAGGGACGGCGATTTATGCCCCCTGTATCAGGCGATGGGCATTGAGGGCATCACGCTGCTCCCCAGTCCGGCCTGGATGCGTTACCGGTTGTTGGCTGTGGGCCAGCGCCCGATCAACAATATCGTGGATATCACCAATTACGTCCTTTTGGAGCAGGGCCAACCGCTGCACGCCTTTGACCGTGATCGACTCGAAGGGGATCGTATCCAAGTCGCACCAGCCGAAAAAGGGCAAACCATCACCACCTTAGACGGCCAAAAGCGCACTCTTCAGGCCGGTGAGCTCCTCATATGGGACGCTGAGAAGCCTGTGGCCCTGGCCGGGGTTATGGGTGGGGCCAACAGCGAAATGCAGCAGGGGAGCACGCGCGTGCTTCTTGAATGCGCCGTGTTCGATCCCGGCACTATCCGCAAGACCGCCCGGCGCCTGGCCCTGTCCAGCGAGTCCTCTTATCGATTTGAGCGGGGTGTGGACCAGCCGGGTTCCATTCGGGCCTTGTACCGCGCTGCCGCCCTGATGGCCGAATATGGGCAAGGACGCATTGGTAAAGGGGTGGCCAAAAACGAGCCGCGGCCGTGGCAGCCATTGAGACTGCCGTTTCGCCCGGATCGAACAAAACGCTTTCTGGCCCTGGAAGTGGACGACAGTTTTTGTCGGGAGACATTGACCGGCCTGGGCTGCGTGGTGGATGCGACGGATCCGGCAAAATGGCATGTGGATGTGCCGAGCTACCGACTCGATCTGGAGCGCGAAGTCGATCTGTCCGAGGAGATTGCCCGGGTCTACGGTATGGACCAGATACCGGCCTCGTTGCCCCGGGTCAGCAAGTCCCTGGAGTCCGACGCCCTGCGCGACACCCACTTTGATTTCCTGCAGCAACTTAAAACCTGGGCCGCTGGGCTGGGCCTCAATGAGGCGGTCAATTACAGCTTTGTCGGGGCGAGTGATTTGGATTGCCTCAATCTCCCTGAAGCGGACCGCCTCTGCGTGTGCAATCCCCTTTCGGCGGAGCAAGACACGATGCGCTCTGCCCTGGCTCCGGGATTATTGCAGACTTTGCGGCACAATTGCGCTCAAGGCAATACAACCCTGCGCCTTTTTGAGATCGCCCATATTTTCCACGCTGATCCGAATTCGGAAACCACCGCAACAGAGATTCCGTATCTAGGCCTTTTGCTCACCGGCCGCCGGCACGAGCAGGGCTGGCCATTTCCGGCGGAAACACTGGATTACACCGATATCAAAGGGCTTTCAGAGCACCTTCTGGCCTGGCTCGGGCAGCGGCCCGCCTATACCCTTCAGAGCGCGCACGGCTATCTCGAGCCCTGTGTCCGCGTGGATGTTGGCGAGCGCACCGTTGGTATCCTCGGCCGGGTTCAGGACGCTGTGGCCAAGGTGTACCGGGCCAAGAACGATGTCTGGCTCGCGGAATTTGATATCCAGGCTTTGGAGGCATTGGCCACCGACCACACCATTGTTTTTAATGACCTGCCCAAATTCCCCCCGGTGCATCGGGATATGACGGTCATCGTCCCTCCGGGGGTGAAGTTGCAGACGATCCTGGACACATTGCACGCTGGCAAGGAAGATCTGCTCCAGGACATGGTGCTCGTGGATATTTATCGGCCTGAGGACAGTGCGGAGCAGAAGTTTTCCTTGCGCTTGACCTACCGCCACCCGAACAAGACGCTCAAGGACAAGGAAGTGGATAAAGTCCACACCCGCTTGGGCGAGTATCTTTTGTCCCAATTGCCGGTGCGGTTCTCCTGAGCGACACAAGTCGCTATGGGACTAGCCAGCTGGGGCTGTACGCAAAACACGCAAGCGAGCCGTAGGGCCAAGGAAACGGGGATGCCCATATTTTGGGGTCCCCGTTTTTGTTTTTCTTGGCCCCCAGCAAGGGCCGGAGTTGCTTGCCTGGCGGGTTTGACGTACGACGGGGCTATGAAAAAAGGCGGCGAGACGCAGTATAAAATCGGACAAGCTGCGAAGTTGCTCGAACTGGAATCGTATGTCTTACGCTTCTGGGAGAGTGAATTTCCGCAGTTGGAACCGATCCGTACTCCCACCGGGCAGCGCCTGTATACCGAGCGACATATTCAGCTTCTGCGCCGGATTAAATTTTTGTTGTATGAAGAAGGGATGACCATTGAAGGCGCCCGCCGCCGGCTTCAAGACACCAATCGGTATACCGATGTTTTGGATGAAGTGACCGCTGAAGTGCGGGCTTTACGGGATTTTTTAGCGGGTGATTTTCAAAGTGGGCCCTAGAAAGCCCTAGTCTCGGGACCTCGTTTAAAGGATTTGTCCTGCCGGCCTGGAAAAGGGCGTGGCCCTCGCCCGACTCAGCAGCACACGCCGCGCGTCAGACGCGTCGCCATTTTGTTCACTGTGATTGTCTGGCCACCCGCAGATGCTTATTGCGGCTTTACTCCGCATACAAAATCGCCGGTACGAGTACCGGGACCAGCAAGCTCAGGACAATGCCGTTGATAACGGCGATCATAGCGTAGTGTTTCGTGGTGGCTTTATGGATTATCGGCAGGGTGGTATCCATAGTTGTGGCCCCGCCCGCCGCGATAGGGGCCAGAAAGCCGCACCACCGAGCCAAGAGGGGGGCCAGCAGGATGGTCAGGACCTCGCGGATGATATTTGAAAGCAGGGCGACGGTGCCAAGTTGTTCGCCATGGATTTGCGAAATGAGCACTGAGGAAAGACTGTAGTATCCGAATCCAGCGCCTACAGCGACACCCTCACGGAAGCTGATTCCCAAAAGAAGCAGAGCGGCTATTCCCGCCCCGGCCAACGAGCCTACTGCCACAGCGAGCGGCATGATGGCGGTTTTGATGTTCAACCGCAGAATGGCTTGGAGGGCTCCGGTATCGCAGCCGATACCGATACCAACCAAGATCAAAAGCCCGTAGAGGGTGTAAAGGGCCATTTGGGGGTGGACAAGCCATTGCGGTACAAGGTCACCGACACCTAGGGCAACCCCGGCGATAAAAAAACCGACGAGGATACAGCTTTCTTTCATGGGGCCTCCTCGCTGGGATTTTGGGGGTTGCCTTTGAGGAGGCGCTCTAGGGGGCGTACCGCGAGGAGGCTCCCGCCCACGGCGCCCAAGGTCAGCCAGAGGGCTTCCCATCCCAGTTGTCCGAGATTTTCCATGATTTCGGCGTTGGTACCCAGCTTGGCCCCTAATACGAAAAGTAAAAAGCAGATAGCAGCGTCCGTGAGCTTGGCTACAGGCTTGAGACGTTGTTGCCGGTGCCGCAGGGCAAACCCCAATCCGAGCCCCCCCAGGAAGCATCCAAGGATAATGAGCATAATGGCTGGCCTATTGTGTTGAATTTGGCAAAGCGGCAGAAAAAGGGAAAAGGCGGTCGGTGTCAAGGAATGGCAGGTGAGAAAGGCCAGGGGGAGGTCAAGAGGGCCAGAGGGAGTTGTCCGTGATCGTGTTTGCGTTTTTTCATGACCACCCCCTTTTGGGCTGCCACATGTGTTCCAGGTGTTCCCCAATTTCCTCACGACGCCCGTGTGCCGTAGCGCTCAGTTCTGCCAGGAGGACTGTTCCCCATTTGCCTTGTGGGGCGCTGGGCGCCAAATCCCTAGCCAGGGCAACACCATGAGGACAGTACTATGCAGATAACGTGCTGGGGGTCACGCGGCTCTATTCCTGTTTCTGGGCCAAAGACAAAGTATTACGGCGGCCAAACCTCGTGTTTCGCTTTCCAATCTACCAAGGCCCCGAAGGAGATGCTGGTCCTGGACGCCGGCACCGGGCTGTACGATTTGGGCCAATATCTGAAAACAAGCCCCTTGCAGCGCATCCATCTCGTGCTCAGCCATGGGCACCTAGACCACGTGTGTGGATTTCCGTTTTTTGCCCCCTTGTTTGATTCTCAATACGAAATCGTACTCCAGGCCCCGTCGTTGCCCCGCGAGGAGCTTGCCTCTCTTGTCCACGGCCTGCTGCATCCGCCGCTCTCACCGGTTACCTGGAATGCTGTCCGCGCAAAGGTGCGGATAGAGAGCCCCGCTGAGCGGGAGCACGTCGTAGCGGGGTGGCACACCGAAACATTTCCGGTGTGCCACCCCGGGGAAGCGGTGGGGCTTCGCTGTACTGATCACAGGGGACACACTGCCGTGGTAATAAACGACAATGAATTGGGTGCCTTTACCCCCAAACACTGGCAACGCCTAGTGGAATTTTGCGCTCACGCCGATCTCCTCGTTCACGATGCCCATTTTACAGACGAGGAGATCCAGCAGGCAAATGGCTGGGGCCATTCGTCGCCTCTGCAGGCCGCGCAATTAGCCGCAGAGGCCAGGGCTTGTTGTCTCGGGCTCGCCCACCATCATCCTGAGAGAAGCGATGGCGCTGTAGCCTCGATCGAAGCGGCGACTCGGGAGTGGTTGGGCCAGTTCCCGCACCCTCCGGCCTGTTCAGCCATTGCTGCAGGGTGGTCCTGGAAGCCTGGGGAGCCGGAAAAAGGTGTTGACAGCAGTGCCAAGTTCGCCTAAAAACTAATACTTCAAACGGCGGGGCTGTAGCTCAGTTGGGAGAGCGCCTGAATGGCATTCAGGAGGCCAGGGGTTCGAGCCCCCTCAGCTCCACCACAAAAAAGTTAATAAAACCGGCAACTTGCGATTAGGCGAGTTTGCCGGTTTTTTGCGTTTTGAGGGTTTGGGGAGCTAATAGGGAGCTTTTTTGGAGTTAACTATCTAACCTTCCTTCATAAAAGTCCTCCAAAGCCCCTAACGCTTTGTTCTCCCGCTGATTATCAAGGTGCGTATACCGGTCCGTCATCCGAGGATCGCGGTGGCCGATGCAGACTTGGATGTCCTTCATCGACATTCCCGCAAAAAGCATGTTCGAACTGAAGGTGTGTCGAAGAACCAAATAAATATTC
>JBNJGM010000022.1:0-30505 GCA_051747685.1 Thermodesulfobacteriota bacterium
CGCTGTTGTCGCCCGCCCCACCTCCACCCGGCACAATTTTAGCCTCATGGTCGACACCACCGGCCTGACGGAAAAACCCGCGCCCCGGGACATTCTCCTAGCAGCCCCCGGGGAAAAGATTGAACCGCACCTCTGGGCCGGTGAGGCGTTGCAATACCTCGGCGCGGAAGACCAGGCCCACGTGCAAGAGGATGTGGTCAAGGCCGCCCACGCCGTGCCCTCCGCCTTTCCCGAACGCGCCCTCCACGAGGCCGAGCAACTCCCCGAAGCCCCTGACCCCGAAGAAATCGACCACCGGACCGACCTGCGCCACCTGCCCTTCGTGACCATTGACGGGGTAACGGCCAAGGATTTTGACGACGCCATCCATGTCGCAGCCACTGCAACAGGGTACACCCTGCATGTGGCCATCGCTGACGTCAGCCACTACGTCCACCCTGGAAGCGCCCTGGACAAAGAGGCCCAGCAACGGGGCAACTCCTATTATTTTCCCCAGTCCGTGGAGCCCATGCTCCCGGAAAAACTCTCCAACGGCCTGTGCAGCTTAAACCCCAACGTGGATCGGCTGGTGTTGGTCGCGGAGATGGATTTCACCAGCCAGGGCAAACGCACCGGAGCCCGTTTTTATACGGCGGTGCTCAAAAGCGCCTTCCGTTTGACCTATGAGCAGGTCAAAAAAGGAGTTTTGGACGGCGACCCCAGCATCGCTCAAGATTTCAATTCTGTTTTGCCCATGCTGGAAAACGCTGAGGCCTTGGCCCGTTCGCTTCTGGCCATGCGCCAGCAACGCGGGACCCTCAATTTCGATCTCCCGGAACCGGAAATCCATTTTAACCTCCAGGATGAGGCCGTGGACATCCGCCCTCGAGTACGCCACTTCGGCCACCAAATCATCGAGGAGTGCATGATCGCGGCCAATGAGGCCGTGGCTGAATTTCTGCGTGACCGCGAGGAGCCGTGCCTCTACCGGGTCCACCCCGCCCCGGACAGCGACAAATTGGAGACCTTATTCCGGCTTTTGGCCCAAACTGACCTCGCCGAGGACTTGCCCCAAGAAACCGGCCCCAAAGAACTCCAAGAACTTTTGACCCGCGTCGAAGGGGGCAAGCTCGAATTTTTGGTCAACCGCCTGCTGTTGCGGACCATGATGCAGGCCTACTACAGCCCGAAAAACGAGGGCCATTTTGGGTTGGCCTCCGAGTGCTACTGCCATTTCACTTCGCCCATTCGGCGCTATGCGGATCTGGTCGTGCACCGCTACCTCAAGCGGACGCTGGCTGGCGACGCTGCCGGCAAAACCAATATCAAGCGGCTGACCAAGGTGGCCGACCATATCAGCCAACAGGAGCGCCGGGCCATGGAGGCCGAACGGGAGATTCTCAAGCGGCTGACGATCCTCTTTCTGCGCGACCATGTTGGGCGCGCCTTCACCGGGGTGGTGTCCTCGCTGGCGGATTTCGGCTTTTGGGTGGAATTGGAAGAGGTCATGGCCGAGGGCATGGTCCGACTCTCCAGCCTCAACGACGACTACTATGTCTTTTGGCCGGAAAAGCAGCAGATCATCGGTGAACGCACCGGGCAGGTCTTTCGTCTGGGGCAAGAGGTCCAGGTCACGCTGACAGACGTCAGCCTGGACCGGTTAGAAGTCAATTTGGCGCTGCAAGAAGACAACAAGGAACACCAACCACGCGCCTAAGCCTGTGGTTGCAAGAGGGGGCCTATTTCCCGATACAAAAATCCCCGAAAACTTGCTCCAGGACCTCTGCCGGGGAAATATCCCCGATGATTTCCGATAACACCGTGCAGGCCGTTTCCAAACGGACGCCGAGCAGATCGTAGGGCAAACCCTCCTGGCATTCCTGTTGCAATGCCTGCAATTCCTCTTGGGCCTGCTTCAAGCCCTGGCACTGGCGTAAATTGGGCACCAATTCCCCCTGCTCCGGTTCACGGCGCTCGCCCACCAAACGGCGGCGCAGTTCGTGGACCACCGCCTCCACTCCAGTGCCCTCCACCGCCACCGCCGACACCGTGGTGAGGCCCAAGTGCCGAAGATATTCCTGGGTCGGGGCGCAAGGGGGCAAATCCTGCTTATTCAAAATGAGCACCATTTTCGAAGCCGGCACTGTGTCCAACAATTCCTGATCCTCACCGGCGAGTTCTTGACTGCCGTCCACCACCAGGCACACCACATCCGCCTGCTCCAACAAGGCCCTGGAGCGCTCCAACCCCGCCTGCTCAATAGCGTCCTCGGTGGGGCGCAGGCCAGCCGTATCCACTAAGCGCACTGGCACGCCGTCCAAATTGACCTGTTCTTCCAGATAATCCCGGGTCGTTCCAGGTATGGGTGTCACAATAGCCCGTTCACGGCCCAATATCGCATTTAAGAGGCTGGATTTTCCGGCATTGACCCGCCCGGCGAGCACCACCAGCGCCCCGTCGCGCCAATACCGGTCCCGTTCGTAATTGGCGACAATGGCCTCAATATCGCAGAGCACCTCGCTCACGCCGCGTTGCAGGGCCTCCGGGGACAAACAGTCGATTTCCTCTTCCGGAAAATCCACCGCCACGCACAATTGCACACGCAAGGCCTCCAAACGGTGGCGCAGATTGCGGACAAAACGGCCCAGCCCCCCGGCCAATTTGCTGCCGGCCAAGCGTAGGCTGCTTTGCGTGGGCGCGTTTACCATCTCCGCCACCGCTTCGGCTTGGGTCAAATCCAAACGTCCGTTCCGATAGGCACGCAGCGTAAATTCTCCGGCCCTGGCCAAGCGCACCCCGCAGTCTAATACTGCTTGCAAAACCGCCTGCACCACAGCCGGACCACCGTGGCAATTGATCTCCAGTACATCCTCACCGGTATAGGAACCCGGTCCAGGCATATAACTGACCAGGACTTCATCTAGGACATTGCCGGCGGGGTCATGGAACCAACCGTGGTGCAACCGGTACGGCTTACACCCCCCAAATCCCTCGCGGGCCGAAACAAACAGCTGCTGGCCGATGGTACGGCTCTCCGGGCCGCTGAGCCGGATAATCCCCACCCCTCCGCTGCCCAATGGGGTCGCAATGGCCCCGATTGTCTCTATGAAGTGCTCTGTCTGCATAGCTTCACTCCTTGAACACGCACAATCCGTAAAACTTGCGCCCATACCCCCGACTCCGGGATCTTGCCCACGATTTGCCCAACATCTCAACACCCATAGCTGACGGTCAAAAAAAAGTCTGGCCAGGCTTATTTTCAACCCCACCCCGTTGTGCCATACGCGAAAACCCCATACCGGGAAAAAAGGAAAATTTTCGGAACCGGGTTCACGCCACAACATGTTCGTCAGGGAAAACGCAAAGGGAGAATCAGCCAGCCCCCCTAAGCGCTGCTGCGCCCCCTTTCAGATGGGCCTGGATGGGCGCAGGGAACGCATCTACACTATAAGCACAGGGCATGTGAAAAATTCTGAAATCGATTTCATGGCTCCAAGTGGCCAAAAAACAAAGGGGCACAGCGTTACCGCCGTGCCCCGGGTCATTATGTGTATCGTTGCGCTCGTTATGAGTCACTCTGTGGTGGCGGTAGTATCCTGGGAAGGTTTCCGTTCCCGTTTAGGCATAATCAAAACCCGCTTCATGGGGCCGTCCCCCTTACTCCGGGTGTTGATATCCTGCTCACTCTGCAAGGCCAGGTGCACTACCCGCCTGTGGTACGAGGACATGGGTCGTGTACTTTGCACCCGACCTGAATCTTTGGCTTTTTGGGACAAAAACAAGGCGGTTTTGCGCAAATTTTCTGTTTGCCGCTCGCGGTAATCACCGGCGTCCAACTGCACCCGGACCCGCTCCGGCCATTGTTTAGCCAAAATCCGATTGACCAAATACTGCAAGGAGGAAATCGTTTTCCCGTCCCGCCCGATAATCAATCCTGAATGTTCTTGGTCTTGGATCTCTACAAGAATAGGGTCGTGTTGGGTATCAATACGCAGCTCCGGCTCGCCGATAATGGGGGTCAGCATCCGCGTCACGACCTCCCGGATCAACTCTTCAAGCTGGCTGGGATTCTGCTGCCGCGGATGGACTCGAACTCGGGCTTTTCGACTCCCCAGCCCGAAGATGCCGCTCGAGCCGCCGTCAAGGATTTCAATCTCCAGGGAATCGCGCTCCTGGCCAAAATGGGCGCAGGCATCATCAATAGCGGCGTCAACACTTTTGCCTTCGAATTCCTTTGCTTCGCTCATTCCAGTTCTCCGTACCTCTTTCCCTCAGCTCGCTTTCCGCGTCAGCATCCACTGCTGGGCAATGGACAGAACGTTATTCACCAGCCAATAGACAACAAGTCCAGCGGGAAAACTCAAGAAAATAAAGGTGAATATCAGGGGCATGAACATCATGACTTTGGCTTGCGTAGAATCCCCGGGAGTGGGCGTCATTTTTTGCTGTAAAAACATGGTTGCGCCCATAACAATCGGGGTAATGTACAGGGGATCCTTGGCTGAAAGATCGGCCAGCCAAATAATATCGGTAAAGGGCAATTGCGCAATAAAAGGCGCATGGCGTAATTCAATCGCGCCGAGCAAGCCTTGGTACAGCGCGATAAACACTGGGATTTGTAAAAGCATGGGCAGACAGCCACCGGCCGGGTTGACTTTATAGGTCTTATACAGCCGCATCATCTCTTCATTGAGCTTTTGCCGATCATCGCCATACTTTTCTTTGAGCTGGGTCATCATCGGCTGGAGCTTTTTCATTTTCTCCATGGACTTATAGCTTTTCTGGGATAAAGGCCAGAAAACTATTTTAATCACAATGGTCAAGAGAATAATGGCCACGCCATAATTGCCCACATAGGAATAAAAGAATTTGAGCACCTTGATAAGCGGCTTGGCGATAAAATCGAACCAGCCATATTCTATGGCCGCTTGGAGATTCTGGGGCACTGTGGCCAGCTGTTCGCTTTCCTTGGGCCCGACATAATAACTGCAGCTCAATTGCGCATCTTGTTCAGGAGAAAGAGAAACTTGGCTCCCCAGCGCCACACGATACACATTGTCTTCGTATTTGCCCCGTAAATCCATATCACCGGAAGTGGGTACCGCGGCGAGCAGAAAATAATTGCTGCCGATCCCCGCCCAAGACACAGGCTCAGCTGGGTTAAGTCCGATTTGCAAGTCGTCGGTATCGTCTTCCGTATTCAGCCCGCCATTAAAATAAATAAGCTCAGTGCGATTATACCGGTTTTCCCCTGTAAGTTGCTCACTGGCCATGGTGAAAGAGAGGGTGCCCGTCAGACCGTGCTCCCGTGCGTTGACTACTTCAAGGGTTTCGTCGATACGATAACTCTCAGCAGAAAAATCCAGGGTCCGTTGCAAGCGCACCCCATCCAGGGTTCCAACCAAGGTCAGGGTGCCGCTTTCCCCCTTTTCGAGATCCAAATCTCCCCCTTGCAATTCCCAATCGGCTTCACTCCATGTCGGACGCTGTTCCCAGATAAGCCCCATGGGTGCTTTTTGTACTGTGTCCTGGGTTATAAGATCCACATCGTCGGCCCCGGGCTTGATGCTCACCTGATATTTTTTGAGTTCCAGGTGTTCGAGCACTCCGCCGGCGGAATTCAAGGTGGCCTTGTACAGTGGCGTTTCCACTGTGACACGTTTTCCGGAGATTTCAGGTTCGTACGAGGATCCGCTCAGACTCTGTTTAGCCCCTTCAGAGGTAACCCCTTTTGCGCCATCAGTCGAGTCTGAGCGCTGTGTTTGATCACCGGCTTGTTCTGAATTCGCCGCTTCTTGCTGAGTTTGATTCGTTGCTGGCTGGGTGGGGGAGGGTTGCTGCTGCTGAGGAGGAAAAAGAAAGTTCCAGCCTACAATAACTATAAAACTTAAAGCTACGGCCACAATGACGCGTTTGGTATTGTCGTCCATTTCTGCCTCAATCAATTCCTATCGGACTTCAGGGGTTTTTTTGACGGAACAGGGTCCACGCCGCCGCCATGAAACGGATGGCAACGACTTATGCGGCGCACGGCCAACCACCCCCCCCGCCAGACACCATGCTCATGCAATGCCGTAATCGCATACTCGGAGCACGTCGGGAAAAAGCGACAACGTGGCGGGAAAAGGGGCGAGAGGCATACCTGGTATGCACGCACCAGGAATACAACTACATAGCGCATGATGGAGGCTGTTTGGGCGCGTCTTCGCGCTCCAGGCGTTGAATAAGGGGGGTAAGCTCGGCAGTGACGCTGTCCAAGGTAAGAATATCCGGATCAATGCTGCGCTTGGCAACCACGACAATATCGCAATTCAGGCGCCAATTGTGCTGTTGGAGCCGAAAAAATTCCCGCAGCAATCGCTTGACCCGGTTGCGCTGCACCGCATTGCCGGTTTTTTTACTCACCGCCATGCCGAGGCGACACCCATCCCCCTGTTCCCCTCGGGGCAACACAAACACAATAAATCGCTTGACAAAATAACGGCGGCCCCTCTGGTAGCACGCCAGATATTGGGGCCGCTTGCGCAACCGGCGTTTAGGAGGAAACGTTAGACACTTAATCGTTTCCGCCCTTTCGCCCGCCTGCGGCGCAACACCGCACGCCCGTTTTTTGTCCGCGAGCGGACCAAAAATCCATGCGTCCGTTTTCTTTTCGTTGTACTCGGTTGGTATGTCCTTTTCATAGCGAATCTCCTCCAAAAAAATGTAATCCGGGTTTGTATCCTGTTGCCCCAAACACGTCAAGACACGTGCCCCATCCCTTGACCACAGCCTGTTTCACAGCTAAATTCTTATGAAAATTCACTTTTCTGCCGTTCGCCAAACACTGCCTTGGCCCCTTGTGCCGGTGCGACCCAAGGCCTTTGGAGCCCACTATGACCTTTGCCACCCCACCCAACGACCTCGCCCTTTTGCAAACCATCAATCAGGCTTGGCGTCATCCGCTATTGGACCCGATCATGCGCCTGGCCTCCAGCGAAACTTTCGGGGTGCTCATCGGGGGAATCCTTCTCGCGGACGTCTGGCGCCGTTACGGCAAAACCAGAGCGCTTGGCTTGCTCCTGGCGGCTTTGCTCTGTCTGGGCGCTGTCGATGGATCCGTTCATGCCTTCAAGGATTTTTTCGGGCGCGTCCGTCCGCTCAATGCGCTGTCCGAGGTGCACTATTTTGAAGACGGCCGTTGGCAAATCACAGCACATACCGAACCGACAAAAGACCAGGGGGTTTCCTACCCTTCTAGCCACGCCGCCAATAGTATGGCCCTGAGCGTGGTCTTGTTCTGGTTTTGGGCTCCCGGTCGACCCTGGATCTTAGGAGTTCCACTCTTGGTGGGCTATTCCCGGGTCTATCTCGGCAAACATTACCCCACGGACGTGCTCGGTGGGTGGCTTTTCGGGGCGGTTGCCGCCCTAGTCATTATCCAACTCAGCCTCTGGGGCGTTCACGAGATATCACGCCGACGGCGGGAGCAAACCAGCTCGCGGCCGTACAACACCGCTACCCACAATTGACCGCCGAGCAAAACACCATCATGGCGCATCCAGGCGACCAGCACCACCAAAAGCGCCGCGATAAGAGCTATGCCCCAGAGCCACACTCCCAAAACAAAAGAAACAGGCCGGACCCGAAGCCAGCGCCAGAAAAAAACGCCCAGTACTGCCGCCTGTCCCAAGCTCCCCACCCCGATGCACCACGTCTCCACCAAGGTGGGCCTGCCTAATCGCTCTGATCTTTCACCGTGTAGCGGACATGCCGGTCCTGCATCCAGCGTACGGCAAAAAGATCCCGCACCCCTCGCCAGGCCCGGTCCCAAATGCCATACTTGGAACACCCACAATGCCGCGCCCTATGGCGGACTTCAAGCTCACCGACCCTGGCCCCGTGCAACTTGAGCAAGGTGGGCATAAAACGGTGCATTCCGTCGAAAAGCGGTAGCCCACGCGCCAACTCCGTACGCATGACTTTCAAGGAACATCCGGTATCCCGGACCGTCTCCCGGCTTACGGCATTGCGCACCGCATTGGCGATACGCGAAGCGATCCGTTTCACCCACGAATCACAGCGCTGCGCCCGCCACCCAATGACCATGTCCACCCCGTGGTCCTCAAGAAAATTCAATAAACGGGGAATATCCCGGGGGTCGTTTTGCAGATCCGCATCAAGGGTGACCACCAAAGATCCCCGGGCCCGCTGAAAACCGGCCATAAAAGCCGCTGATTGGCCGCAATTAGCTGTAAAGGCAACATAGCGCACCTTTTGGGGATACTCCTGATGCAGCCGCTGGATTACCGCCAGGCTGGTATCGGTACTCCCGTCGTCCACAAACACGACCTCCCACGCACACGCCAAGTCGGCGCCAACCGCGTGGATTTCAGCAAAAAGCCGGTCCAGATTGTCCTGTTCGTTATACACGGGTATTATAAGGGAGACGAGATCGTGTGCACTCATAACCGAAATCCACTAAATGATTTGACATGGGTTGTAAATAAACCTATAAGCATGTGTTCGTGACGCGGGGTGGAGCAGTATGGTAGCTCGTCGGGCTCATAACCCGAAGGTCGTCAGTTCAAATCTGGCCCCCGCTACCACCCGAATATTCAAGCCAGCACAGCAGTGCTGGTTTTTTTATGCCCTCCTGGATTTTTGGGGAGCGCCCCTCAGATTAAAGCTCCCCTTCAAACCCGTGCAAGCGCCCAGACGCCCCCGCATTCCCAAACCCCTTTCACCCGTTCCCCTTCGAACACGTGCAGCCCCCCTTGACGCCCCAGACACTCCCGGCTAGGAGAAGGGCACATAGATCGCTATTTTATGTGCATTCCATACGCTTTTCCTCTTTAATCATTCTCACAGGGGGCCGCGGTGAATCGCTTACGCTTATGGGTTGTGTTTTCCGTATCCGTTTTTTTCCTTTGCACTTCCTTTCCGGCACAGGCATCGCGGACAATCACTGATGCCGCGGGTCGCAGCGTCACCCTGCCGGACAAGGTGGAACGGGTTGTTTGCTCCGGGCCGGGCTCCTTGCGGCTTTTGACCTATCTCCAAGCCCAAGACCGGGTCGTGGCCGTGGATGATGCGGAAACCAAAGAGCGGGACCTTGACGCCCGGCCCTACGCCTTGGCCAATCCCCAATTCCAGTCGTTGCCCGTTTTCGGGAGTTTCCGCGGCCAGGACAACCCTGAACGCTTATTGAGTCTCTCCCCAGGGCCCCAAGTCATTTTCAAAACCTACCCCAATATGGGCTACGATCCCCAAGAACTTCAGGACAAAACCGGGATTCCGGTCGTGGTCCTGCACTACGGCGACCTCGGCCCGCACCGGGAAACGCTTTTCTCCTCTTTGCAGATCATGGGCAAGGTCCTGGGCACCGAACAACGCGCTCAAGCAGTGATTGATTTTTTCGCCACCACGATTCGCGACCTCGAACAGCGAAGCAGCTCCCTGTCCCAGAAAGAACAGGTAACGGCCTATGTCGGCGGGGTCGCCTTTAAGGGCCCCCACGGATTTCAATCCACAGAGCTTGATTATCCCCCCTTCCAATTTGTTCATGTCCGCAACATCGTCTCCCGGAACACCCCTGACGACGCGCAATTACAGCATGCCGAGATCGCCAAAGAAAAACTGCTCCAATGGGATCCGCACTGGTGCTTTGTAGACCTGTCGACCCTGCGCCTAGGCGGGATGGGTGGCGCTATCCACCAATTGCGCCATGACCCTACGTACCAGGCGCTTTCCGCCGTACGCGCTAACCGCGTCTACGGCCTGCTCCCGTACAATTGGTACACCAAAAACTTCGGTTCGGTACTAGCCAACGCCTATGCCATCGGCAAAATCGTGTACCCTGACCGCTTCCGGGATATCGACCCCGCCCAAAAAGCCGACTCCATCTTTACGTTTTTGGTCCAGGAACCGGTTTTTGCAAAGCTCAATGGGCTTTTTGACAACCAAGTTTTCACCAAATTGGACTTTGATTAAGATGCATTTTGCCGACGGCACAACGCCCCTGGCCTACCGTCGCTATATACAGCGCAAGGCCCTGTTCTTAGCCACTTCCGTACTGCTGCTGTTCGGCTGCGTTATCCTGGCGCTGAGCCTCGGGGCGGCTTCCGTACCGTTTTCTGCAGTCATACGAACCCTGTGCGGACTTCCGGTGGAACAACGCCTGGAAATCATTATCTGGCACATTCGCCTGCCCCAAGTTTTAACCGCTTGCGTCGCTGGGGCCGGACTTGCCGGCGCCGGAGCAGCCATGCAGGCCATATTGCGTAACCCCCTTGGATCGCCGTTTACCCTGGGCATATCCCACGCCGCCGCATTTGGGGCCGCGTTAGCTGTCATGCTCCTAGGCGCTACCGGCCTACAAAGCACTGAAATCGCCGGACTTGACTTGGCCGGGTCGACCTGGATCACTGCGGCTGCCTTTTTGGCCAGTCTCAGCGCCGCAGCAGTGATCCTGCTTGTCTCTCGTTTGCGCGGCTCCACTCCAGAAACCATGGTCCTCACCGGGGTCGCCTTAGGGGCGCTTTTTACCGCCGGAACCATGTTTCTCCAATTTTTCGCCGACGACATGGAACTCGCGGCTATGGTCTTTTGGACCTTTGGCGATACAGCCCGGGCCACATGGGGTGAACTCGGCGCCCTCACGGCTGCTACGCTGCTCAGCGGCTTCTATTTTTATTGCCACAGCTGGAATTACAACGCCATTGAAGCCGGGGAAACCACGGCCAAAGGACTGGGGGTACGGGTCAACGCCATCCGTTTGACAGGTATGCTCGTAGCCACCTTGGTCACGGCGATAATCATCGCCTTTTTGGGCATTATCGGATTCGTCGGCTTGGTGGTTCCGCATATGGTGCGGCGCTGCATCGGCGCTGACCACCGCTTCCTTCTGCCCGCAAGTCTCCTTATGGGGGCGATACTGCTTTTGGCCTCAGATACAGTCGCCCGCCTCCTCCTCGCGCCGCAAGTGCTTCCGGTTTCCGTTCTGACCGCGTTTTTGGGCGCCCCGGTCTTTTTACTGCTTATCCTGCGAGGAAAACGGCTATGAATATCGCTGTTCAGGATGTCAGCTTTGCCTATAACGGCACGGATGTTGTCTCTGAAATCACGTTTTCCTGCGCCAGCGGGGAATTGGTGGCCCTGCTCGGCCCGAACGGGGCCGGCAAAACATCGCTCTTGCAATGCCTCAACGCCATCCATAAACCGCACCGCGGCGCCGTCTTCCTCGAGACCACCCCCATCGCCACCCTTTCCCCCGCGGTCGTGGCCCAAAAAGTGGGCTATGTCGCCCAACACACGGAAACGACGCCGCTGACCGTTTTCGATGCCGTGCTTATGGGCCGCAAACCCCATATCCGCTGGCGGGTCAGCCATCGGGACACCTGCATTGTGGACGCGGCCCTCAAACGCCTTGAACTCGCCCATCTGAGTCTGCGCAGCCTTGATCAACTCAGCGGGGGCGAACTGCAAAAAGTGGCCCTTGCCCGGGCGCTCGTCCAGGAACCGGACCTCCTTCTCCTCGACGAGCCCATCAGCGCCCTGGATCTAAAAAACCAAATCGAAATGTTGCGTTTGGTACGCCGGGTTGTGGACGAACACCATATCGCCGCGATCATGAGCTTGCACGATATCAACGCCGCCTTACGCCACGCCGACCGCATAGTGTTCATGAAGCAGGGCCAGTGCGTCGCCTTACGTGCGCCTCAAGATATAAATGCCGCCTTACTGGAACAGGTCTACGAAATCCCGGTGGAAATCCATACCCTAAACGGGTGGCCCACTGTTGTCCCTGCAGCGGGGTAGTTTCCTGCCCTGAAAAAAGGGTCCAGCAACCGATGCCGAGCAACCCCAATTCACAACACACCAGGAGAACCCCATGTCCTGCACGTACAACTCTTCCCGCATCGAGGCAGTGGCCGCCTTCCACGGCCATTGGTGCCCCGGCCTGGCCATAGGCATCCGGGCCGCAGAATGCGCTCAACACCGATTTCCCGAGGCTTCGGACACGGATCTTATCGCCGTGGTGGAAACGGATATGTGTGGGGTGGACGCCATCCAATTCCTTACCGGATGCACCTTGGGCAAAGGCAATCTCATCGCTGTGGATATCGGTAAAATGGCGTTTACCTTTTTTCATCGCCCCAGCGGCGAAGGATTCCGCGCCTTGCTGGACCCAAACGCCCGTGGATCGATGGGCGAAGAACTGGAAAAACTACACCGGCAGGCCAATGAGGGGGCTTTGACCCCGGACAAGCAAAGCCGACAGCAGGAACTGCGCCAGGCTTTACAAGACCGGTATATGCAGTTGCCGCTGGAACTCATGTTTCGCATACAAAAGCCCCAACGCTCTATGCCCCGCGGTCCCCAAATCCAGCAAAGCCTATCCTGCGCCAGTTGCGGGGAAAAGACCATGGAAAGTCGAACCAGGCTGTGCAACGGCCAGATCTTTTGCATCCCCTGTTTTCAAAATATCGACCAAAAACAATAGCCGCTGCGCACGCCCGTTTCCCAGGCCCTTGGCACCATTCCTGGACCGCGACCTCTTAACGAAAACGACTTTTTTATCGCCCTATCCCACCGGCGTACCTGAGTGCGAAGCACAGC
Source organism: Thermodesulfobacteriota bacterium (assembly GCA_051747685.1). Taxonomy (GTDB): domain Bacteria; phylum Desulfobacterota; class Desulfovibrionia; order Desulfovibrionales; family Desulfohalobiaceae; genus Desulfohalobium. Next base: position 12,580 of record JBNJGM010000022.1, read on the forward strand.
TCGGCCACGCAAGGGCAGCCGATTGATCGCTGCATTTGCATCATGCCCCGAGCTGAGCTACAACCATCTCCCATCACCTCCAGGAATCAACCACCCCTGTACCGGCTCCTGGTAAAGACACCGCCGTCACTTTCCCTGTCCAACCCCAAGACCGGTTTTATAGGATCACCGGTGGTCTAACGACGCCCGCTGTGTTGTGGCCAGAAACGGCGACAACAACGGCCTGCGCGTTCCTGGAACAAAAAACCGCTTTTCAAGAGAGCCCTGCCATGACAACTGAGCTGCAATCGCTACAAGACCAGGAGGCCCAATTGCTGTGCACCACGTATAACCGCTACCCCATCGCCGTGGAATCGGCCCGGGGCTCGCGGCTGTATACACCGGAAGGGAAAAGCTACGTGGATCTTTTGGCCGGCATTTCCGTCTGCAATCTTGGTCATTGTCCCCCGGAACTCACTGAGGTGATGCAGCACCAGGCCGAGCGCCTAGTGCACATCAGCAACCTTTTTTACCAACGCGCCCAGCTTGAATTAGCAGAAAAATTGCTCGCCACCTGCTCCCTGGATCGCGTTTTTTTTGCCAACTCCGGGGCGGAGGCGAACGAAGCAGCCATCAAATTGGCCCGGCGCTATATGCAAATCGTCTGTTCTCGGGAGGCCTACGAGGTCATTACTCTGCACGGCTCCTTTCACGGGCGAACATTAGCAACACTGACCGCCACCGGCCAAGAGGGGATCAAAAAAGGATTTGCTCCGCTGCCGCAGGGATTTTTGAGTATTCCCCCCAATGATCTCGAGGCTCTGGAAAAGGCCATCTCCCACACCACTGCCGGTGTCTTGCTGGAAATCGTCCAGGGCGAAGGCGGTGTCCAACCCCTCTCTACCGACTATCTTCAGGGGGTCCAAGCCATATGCCGTCGCCACGGTGTGCTCTTCATGGTCGATGAGGTACAGACTGGAATGGGCCGCACCGGGCGCATGTGGGGATATCAACATGCTGAGCTTACACCAGACGTCATCACCTGCGCCAAGGCCTTGGCCAATGGCCTTCCCATGGGGGCCATGCTCTGCACCAAGGAGACCGCACGCGCCTTTGACGCTGGCGCGCACGCCACCACCTTCGGAGGCGGGGCACTTGTTGCCGCCGTAGCCGCCAAGGTGGTGGACATTCTGGAACAAAAGCGTCTGGTCGAACGCAGCGCCGAGGAGGGGGCCCGCCTGAAAAATGCCCTGCACGAACTCCAAGCCGCCTACCCACAACACATCCGCGAGGTCCGGGGCTTGGGCTTGATGCTGGGTATCGAACTTTTTGCTGAGGGCAAAACAATCTGGGAGGCTCTTTTGGACAGGGGCTATGTCTGCAATCTCACCCAAGGCACAACATTGCGGCTTTTACCCCCACTGACCACAGACCGGGCGGATTTGGACGGCTTCGTCCAGACCTTGGAAAACATCCTAGCCGCCCAACCACAAACAGAAGCGTATTGACATCGCCTTGACCTCGCGGCTAGAGAAACTGACTTCTATCCTCCTGGATTGCCCGGGCAAAACAGCATTGCTGTTTTGCACAGCACGCAATAAATTTCCGGGTCCAGCCATCTTTTTATCTTGTTCACCAAACAGAAGGCACCTGTCACCGACCAGCAGTAAACGGATAGGAACACCCCATGGCCCTGCTCGAATTCAAAGACGTACATAAGTGGTTTGGCGATTTCCATGTTATAAAGGGCGTTACTGAAACTGTCGAACGCGGAGAAGTGTTGGTCATTTGCGGTCCAAGCGGCTCAGGCAAATCCACGCTTATCCGGTGTGTCAATCGCCTTGAAGACATCGGAAAAGGTGAAATCATTTTTGAGGGGCGCGATATCGCCCGCCGCGACGTGGATCTGAACAAGCTCCGCTCTGAAATCGGCATTGTTTTTCAACAATTCAACCTCTACCCCCATCTCAGCGTTTTAAAAAACGTCACCTTGGCGCCGATCAAGGTCAAAAACGAGCCCCCGCAGGATGCGGAAAAAAGGGGGCTAAAATTGCTAGACCGGGTCGGGATACGCAATCAAGCCCACAAATACCCGGTGGAACTCTCCGGGGGACAACAGCAACGTGTGGCTATTGCCAGAGCGTTGGCCATGCGCCCAACGCTTATGCTTTTTGACGAGCCCACCTCGGCCTTAGATCCGGAAATGATCAACGAAGTGCTCAATGTCATGAAAGATTTGGCCCGCGAGGGGATGACCATGCTATGCGTCTCCCATGAAATGGGCTTTGCCCGAGAAGTGGCTGACCGGGTTATTTTCATGGATGAAGGCAGCGTGGTGGAAGAAGGCCCTCCGGAGCACTTTTTCACCAATCCGCAACATGAGCGGACCAAGGCGTTTTTGCGGGAAATCTTGTAATGCCTTTTCCCCACTTATGGAGATGGAACTCTCGCCTTGCGCAAATCGGTGCGCCTTTTGCTGGCCCTAAAAAAACTGCAAGCCTGATCCACAAGAATAGGCCCCTATCGGAGACTACCCTTCCCATGAACCCTATGGCGCTGTCGTGCCAGAAAAGAATTCGAATTGGCACGATTTCGTGAAGCTACACGCTGGCCGAGATATGGGTCAGCGGGGAGTAGCACACAACCTACAAGCAATAGCTCAGCAAGGACACCAAATTGCTACTTGCCTCCGGAGGCGGAAATACAGACCTGACGTTTTGACCTCTATTTTTGGACCTAAATACAACCAAACCACGGTGCTCTTTTCGCCCATTGCCTACCTGAACTGCTGGGTGACAAAACCACGAGCCAGCAGGCGACAACTTGTCCGACGGCTCCTACAGTAAAACGTCCCCCATTTGTCTTGGCCCGGCACTAGATTTCCAAGGGCTATTGCCGTTTTCCACGTTTTCGTCGTGCTCGAAATGATGCAAAAACGTCCCTAGCTGAATGGAACCAGCGCAAAAGGATCGTCTTGTGAATTACGAATTCGACTGGACAGTTGTCGTTTCAGGGGAATACAGCCAATGGATCATCCAAGGGCTGATCACCACGCTACAAATTTCAGCTCTCTCCATTGTCTTGTCCCTTGCGGTTGGAACCATTATTGCTGTTTTCCGTTTGTCCAAGGTCAAACCTCTGGAATGGTTCAGCCTGGCGTATGTCGAATTTTTCAGGAACACTCCTTTACTTATTCAGATTTTCTTCTGGTATTTTGGTTCCAATTCAATACTGCCGCAAGCAGTTAATGAATGGCTCTACGAGATAAATTTTGAATTTGCCGCCGGAGTCATTGCTTTGACGGTGTACACCTCAGCCTTCATCGCCGAGGAAATCCGTTCCGGCATTTTCTCAATCCCTAAAACCCAACTAGAATCTGCGCGGGCCAATGGCCTGACATTTATTCAATCCATGCGCTTCATCATTATGCCGCAGGCTTACCGGATTATTATTCCCCCGCTCATTTCACAATTTTTGAATTTAATAAAGAACTCTTCCTTGGTCATGACTATCGGGGTGATGGACCTCACATATATGGCTAGCCAAATTGGGTCTGACACCCTTCATGGATTTGAAGCATTTACCGTGATTGCACTGCTTTATATTTGTATTTCGCTTGTCATTTCCTTTGTCGTTACGATGTACAACAAACACTTTTTGTACACTATACAGTACTAACGTCGAGGATCCACCACTGTGAATTGGGAAAATTGGAAAATCGTTTGGGACAACATGGACTACTTTCTCATCGGGCCGTATCCGAACGGACCGCTGGGCGGCTTGGCTATGTCCATATTATTGGCCCTCGGCGGTATATTTGGAGCATTCTGGGTGGGATTGATCTTTGGCCTTATGCGCTTATCGCGCAAAGCCATCATCCGCTGGCCTTCGGTTATCTACATTGAAATCGTTCGCGGTACGCCACTATTAATGGTCATTTTTTGGTTCTATTTCCTCGCTCCCATCGCCTTTGGCCACCCACTACCCGGGGCGGCCTTAGCGCTTATCGCCTTTATCGTTTTTACCAGCGCTTATGTGGCCGAGATCGTGCGCGCTGGAGTCCAAAGCCTACCCAAAGGACAAATGGAGGCGGCGCGCGGCTCCGGACTCACCCATAAAAAGGCCATGCAATACATTATTTTACCCCAAGCCCTGCGTAATATGATCCCATCCTTTGTGAACCAATTTGTCAGTCTGACCAAAGACACATCGTTAGCGTATATTATAGGAGTTAATGAATTGACCCGCACCGCTACGCAAGTAAACAACCGGACGCTTATAGCCCCCACAGAAATTTTTATTACTATTGCCTTGATGTACTTTATTGTCTGCTATGTGCTCACCACTATTAGTCGAAAACTCGAACACCAAATGTCTAGGTATCAATCCCGTGGTTTCTAAAAAAGACCCCAGCCCTACCCTGATCCGCATGGCTCTGCAAATCCCAGAAAAACGCGCGGCTGCCTTTAGTGCAAGCTTGGCGCAGTTTGTGCCGTGGGGTTGGGAGGAAGAAACCGGTGCTGCCGATGCCAGCCTTTTCACCGTGCATTGCGATACGTTCGAACAGGCGCGACACCTTTTGAACTCCCTGCAATCCCATTTTCCGGAATTGCAGGCACAGCTACACGAAGACAAACGCCAAGAGTGGGCCCTGTCCTGGCGGGCTTTTTTCCACCCCCTCGATATCGCGGAAACATTTTTGGTTTTGCCCTCCTGGGAGCGACCGGAGTTTTCGGTGCGCAACCGCATGCCGATTTACATTGAGCCAAAGATGGCCTTTGGCACCGGGCACCACGCTACAACCGCCCTGTGCCTTGAAGCCTTGGCTGAAGATCGAAGCACATTGGACCCTTCAACTCCTTTTCTTGATCTCGGGACTGGATCTGGCATCCTCGGCATAGGCTGCGCCCAATGCGGGTTACATGGCCTGGGGCTGGATACTGACCCCGTGGCCATAGGTAACGCCGCGGAAAACCGGTCACTCAATACGGCTTCAGCCTTGGAGCTGGCCGTAGGCGGAGTTGAAAGTTTGAGCCCCTCGGCGTCCTTTGGCTTGATTCTGGCCAATATCCTGGCTGGCCCCCTACAAGACATGGCTACCGCATTGGTTGCCCATCTCCGTCCCGGTGGACGCCTTATCCTCTCAGGGATTTTAGCCACCCAAAGCGAAAATGTGGTCCAGACCTATCAGGCCCTCGGTCTTGGCTGGCCACGTATTTTACACCAAGGGGAATGGGTTGCTCTATACTGGCCGCAAACACCGTCCAGGTAAAAGCTCAACATCGACCTCGCCCAAGGAACGACAGTACTGGGGCGCACTCGCACAACAATACATATTACCCCAAACGAGCCAAAGTATGCCCGGACACCGAACAGAACTCCTGCTGACCATGCATACAGCCATGCGCGACGTTTTAGGGCCTAGTCAGTGGTGGCCTGGAGAAACCCCGTTTGAAATCGCCCTCGGTGCCATTTTGACCCAAAACACCAACTGGGAAAATGTGCAGCGGGCACTGGACAACCTCCGCTCCGAAAACCTCGTCAATGCCTCGGCATTACAGGCGCTTGAACCGGAAGAAATGGCTGCACGAATCCGGCCTGCAGGATATTATCGCCTCAAAACCAAGCGCATCAAAAACTTCCTCGCGTTTCTTGCCGCCGAAGCCGATCTCGACCTTTCAGCCCTGCAGAACTGGCCCACTGCTACATTGCGAAACAAACTTTTAGCCGTGAATGGGATCGGGCCGGAAACCGCCGACAGCATCCTGTTATACGCCTTGCACAAACCAACCTTTGTCGTCGATGCCTATACCGCCAGGATTTTTAACCGCCACGGTCTTATCCCCGACGAAATTTCCTATAACGAGCTGCAGGATTTTTTTATGACTGCTTTGCCCCAGGATACGGCCCTATTCAATGAATACCACGCCCAACTTGTCCGGATAGGCAAGCAGTGGTGCAAAAAGCGTCGTCCCACATGCCAGGACTGTCCGCTACAGCCCTTTCTTCCCACATGATCATGGCCTACGTTTTTCACACACCTTGTTCTTTGGTAGAGAAAAGGCCGCGTTGCGCTTTTCTTTTGGGGATATGGGTTTTCTTTGCTTGCCTTTTGTGTTGCGATGCAGCCAGGGCACAAAACCCGGAGGAACTCAAAAAAGGGTTAAAAGAAAAAAAAGAACAAGCCCAACAGCAGCGCCAAAATCTCGAACAACTCAGTGCAAAAGAACAACAACTCTATTCGGATTTGGCCGCTACGGAAAAGCGGATCCAAAATCTTCGCAACCAACTCGAAAGTCATGAAAATCGTCTGGAAGACCTTCGCAAACGCCAGCAACGCCTGACCCAAAAAATTCAACACCTACAAACCCGGCAACAAAAACACCAACACCAACTCCACGCCTTGCTCCAAGAACTGTGGCCCGTGCATCTGGCTCGCAAATACGGGGGTCCAACCTCGTCCGATTCCTGGAGCCAAGCGGATCGGCGCTTAACCTGGCTCAAGATCTATTACGATAAAGCCAAAGACCATCTCGCAAGCATTCAACGTCAAGCAGAAGAAATTGCCGAAGCCCGACAGGAGCAGAAAGAGGGAGCCGAAGCAACCCAGCGCGAGCTCGACAACCTCTCCCAAACCAGGGAAAAATTGCTGGACGATCGATTGCACTATCTCAACCGGGTGCGGGAAATTCGGTCTCAGCGTTTGGCCAAAGAAGAGCAGCTCTCAGAGATCCAAGAGACCATCGAATCTTTGGAATATACTCTGCAGAACCTCTCCTCCCAATCGTTTGAAGACCAAAAAGGGTATTTGCCCTGGCCGGCTAAGGGCAAAGTTATACACAAATTCGCCCCTGAAGCCGAAGATCCGCATCGCGGCGTCGGCCTGGCGGTTTCAAATCCGGCAGTAAAGGCCGTGAGTTGGGGAAAAGTTGTCCACGACGACCAATTGCGCGGTTTTGGACATGTGGTTATACTCCTGCATGAAGGCGGGTATTACTCCTTGTATGCTTTTTTGGACCAAAGTGATGTCACTTTAGGCCAGCAAGTGGAAAAAGGCGAGCGGATCGGACAGGCTGGCTTCTACCCCCGAGCAGACGGCCCCGGACTGTATTTCGAATTGCGTTTTCACAAGAAAGCCATTAATCCTGAGCTATGGCTGGCCTCCCGCTGAAGAGGCCTTGCCTCCTGTATCCACCGGAGCGAAACCACCACACCAAAAATCGCGCATTGCCAGGCGTTAGAGCAACTCAGCACCAACGCCGGACACAGCGCCGTCATGCCGTATGCGATTCTTTTCAATCCAAATAACCACGGAGGATATCATGCGTTTGAGCCATTGGCTGGGCATTGGAGTGCTCCTTGCACTCCTGGCCGCCACTCCAGGCCCGGGAGAGGCCACCGACGCCAACCGATTCGAATCTCTGAAACGTTTTAGCCAAGTCATTGAACTCATCGAAAAAAGTTACGTCGAAGATATTGACCGCGAAGAACTTGTCACCGGCGCCTTGAAAGGCATGCTGAGCGACTTGGATCCGCATTCTGCCTATATGGCCCCAGATGCGTTTGAGGAAATGCAGATGGAGACCTCTGGGGAATTCAACGGTGTCGGCATTCAAATTTCCATGGAAAATGGCCGTTTAACCGTGGTTTCCCCCATCGAGGACACCCCTGCATATGAAGCCGGATTGCAATCCGGGGACGTGATAATGGAAATCAACGGGGAATCGACGCAGGACATCACCATGATGGAAGCCGTGAAAAAGATCAGAGGCCCCAAGGGTAGTAGCGTCGAACTCACCATCCTCCACCCTGAAGCCGACAAGCCGGAAACGATCACCGTCAAGCGGGACACCATCCCTTTGGAGTCGGTTAAAGCTGAACCCCTAGGCCAAGGGTATCTCTATCTACGGGTTACCAATTTCCAGGAAAAAACCACGGACGACCTCAAAAAAGCCCTTGATGAGCACGCCGACTCTCTCTCAGGGGCCATTTTGGACTTACGTAACAACCCAGGCGGCCTACTTCCGCAAGCCGTTTCAGTAGCTGACCTCTTTTTAGACAAAGGCAAGATCGTCTATACTGAAGGGAAGGTCAAAAACGCCCAGATGGACTTCTCCGCCGAAAAGCAAAACAGCGACATTGATGTGCCGCTTATCGTGCTTATCAACTCCGGCTCCGCTTCCGGTTCGGAAATTGTGGCCGGGGCATTGCAAGACCATAACCGGGCGGTATTGCTCGGAGAGCGGAGCTTTGGCAAGGGGTCGGTGCAGACCGTTATCCCCTTGGCCGACGGCGCAGGCATCAAATTGACCACTGCTTTATACTACACCCCGGACGGTCGCTCCATCCAGGCCGAGGGTATCGCTCCAGATATCGTTGTGCCTTTTGTCCCCCCCCCGGAGACAAACGGCACCGCTCGTCACATTATCCGCGAAAAGGATTTGACGCAGCATCTAGAACGTAAAGACCAATCCGAAGAGCAAGGGGTCGAACGTAGCGAAAAAGCCAAGGAGCTGCTACAAAAAGACAACCAACTCCGTATGGCCCTGCAATTGGTCAAAAGCTTGCCCCGCTTGCAACGGATTCACTAGTCCAAACGGTGCTGCCCGGGGATATGCCACGGGCAGCACCTCACTATTCCGCCACGACCTTTGTCCGGTGAAGAGCATTGTCCTATGGCAAAAGGGTCCTCCCCATCCAAACAATCGCGTTCGACAAAACAACCAAAAGGTGTCCCGTCACGAAAAATCAAGGTGCAGACCCCCCTGATTGCGGGTTTGTCCGTACTGGCTTTGAGCGCTTTACTGCTGACCCTAGGCCTTTTTCTTTTGCCACACATCCCCCAATCCCCAACCAACTCCTCCTCTGTTTCATCGGATGACCCTACCCGCGACTATGAAGAAACCATTCTGGATAAATTGGACACCACGGTTACAACAATTGACCATATAGTTCAGAGCACTGCCCAAAAACACGGCGTACCTATCCACCCCCAGCATGTCGAAACACGCACAAAGGCAGGCCAGAGGTACCATTATCAAGAATTGACCCTTGCCGCGGACGGCTACGCCACGGGTATCACCCAAGCATTGGCAGAGGCGCTAGAGTCGCACGACCAGGCCCAATTGCGGTTTGCCGATGAGGGAACATGGGAAATTACCACCTTTGGGGTTATTACCCACCGCCTTTCCTTTGCCCCGGCCCCACTTACGCCCCATCCCGAAAAACACCAGGGGTTGTTGTGTATTGTCATCGACGACCTTGGCGAAGACATTCACAAAGCCAAACGCTTGGCTCAACTCGAATTTCCGGTAACGTTTTCGGTTTTACCCTCCTCCACGCACACCCGGGAAACCGCCGCTTTGGCCCGAAAACACGGCTTGGAACTCCTCCTGCACCAACCCATGGAACCCAAGAACTATCCCGAAGCCGACCCGGGTCCTGGCGCCTTGTTTGTGGACATGAATGCCTCAGGCATCCAGGACACATTGAGCAGAAACTTGGCCCAACTCCCTAATGCCGTCGGCATCAACAACCACATGGGCTCCCGATTTACCGCTTCTTCCGAGGGTATGCGCAACACCTTCCAAAAACTCGCCAAACAGCAGCTTTTCTTTCTAGACAGCTTGACCTCTCCGGACAGTGTTGCCCGCCGCATTGCCCACCAAGCCCATATACCCTATTTACGGCGCAATATTTTTTTGGACAACACCCAAGACCGGAAGGCCATTATCTACCAACTGCACAAAGCCGAGCGTATGGCCTTAAGCCGGGGAACGGCCATCGCCATCGGGCACCCCTACGAGGCCACTCTCCAAGCTATTGCCCAGTGGCAATCTGAACGTGATCGTCGTGTCCGCCTGACACCTTTGAGCACCCTGCTGACAAAAAATTCCTGATCCACTGTGGAGTTCACGCGTATGCGAATCGGCGTCCCCTGTACCCGCGCTCGGATCTTAGCTGCTTTTTCCCACTGCTTTTGCTCTACCCCCACCAAATAAACCCGCTGACAGCCGATTTGTCGAACATCCGGCTCTGGACACTGTATCGCCGGTGGTTCATTATGCGTGCCCGAAAAACCCACTCAACCCATAATGTAAGGAGGACCCATGACCGAACGTACGCTTGCTATCATTAAACCGGACGCTGTAGAACGCGGTCTGATCGGCACCCTTTTGGCTCGAATGCAGGACGCAAAACTGCGGCCAGTGGCATTGAAAATGCTGCACTTGGACACGAAACAGGCCGAAGGATTTTACGCCGTGCATGCCGACAAACCGTTTTTCGGCGAATTAACCGCCTATATGGCCTCCGGCCCTATAGTGGTCGCGGTATTAGAAGGCGAGAATGCCATAAGCCGTTACCGAGATCTGATGGGGGCCACCAATCCGGAAAAGGCCGCCCCCGGAACCTTACGCAAAGATTTCGCCCTGGATTTGGAACGCAACTCCGTTCATGGTTCGGATGCTCCGGAAACCGCGGCAACGGAAATAGCCTATTTTTTTAATCAGTTGGAGCTGGTGGGATGACCATACGCGTAGGTTTTTTGGGTACAGGGAATATGGGGGCCGCCTTGGCCAAAGGGTTCAGCCACCACCCAGATCTCGAGTTGATCGGGTTTGATCCCGACCGCACAGGCCTGGAAGCCGTCTGTCAGGAAACCGGAATGCAGCCAGCCCAAAATGGCAAGGAGGTCGCCGAAAACGCGGATTACCTCTTTGTGGCGGTAAAACCCCACCTGCTCAACTCCATCGTCACTCCGCTGGCCGCCATCGCGCCGCCAAACAGCTGTCTGGTCTCCATAGCCGCCGGCGTTTCCATGGCCACGCTCCGTCGAACATGGCGGCAAGACGGGCCTGTAGTACGGACGATGCCCAACACACCTTCGCTCTACGGACACGGTGTCTTCGCCCTATGCCTGGAAGATGAACGCCTCACCTCCGACCAGGGAGCCGTGTTGCAGGAGCTTTTTCAAGCGCTGGGCACCGTGTACACCCTTCCTGAATCCCAATTCGACGCCTTTACCGCCCTTGTCGGCTCAGGGCCCGCTTATGTGTTTGCATTCATGGAGGCCCTTACCGAAGCCGGGGTCAGCCTTGGTCTCCCTCGAGCACAAGCCACGACCATGGTTGAAGAGCTGCTCCACGGCTCCGTACACATGGCCTACAAAAGTCCAAACCATATCAGCCAATTAAGAGAGATGGTCTCCTCACCTGCGGGAACCACCCTCGCCGGGCTCAACCATCTCGACCGCGAGGCCTTCCGGGGCAAAATCATTGACGCGGTTCGCGCCGCCCGTGATCGCTGCCAAGAACTCGGGGGGTAGTCATTCGATTAAAGGAGGACGCCCTTCGCAACACGTTCAAAGCCGGGGCGAACGAAGTTCGTCCCGGCTTTGTCATTGCAAAAATGGGGTATTTCCAAATTGGCGCGCACAACCTGCGCTAGCTCGTCTTTTTCCGACGTTCCCACAGGCGCATATCCTGCATTTTTTTACGCCGGTCCCGGCCCAAAGCCTTAGCAATCAACGCCTGGTTTTTTTTAAATCCCCACTTCGCTTTATACTCTGCTGGTGTTAAGCCGTGCTGGGCCAAATGACGTTTGGTTAAAACCTTAAATGTTTTCCCGCATTCAATACAGACCACGCTTCTTTCACGAATCGCGTTTTTGGGGTCCACAGCAGGTTCTTGAGATCCGCTCGGTTGTTCTTGGGCGGTGCCTTCATCAATAGACTTTAGTTGTTCAGCTAAGCGATGGACCATGGAAGTGACCTCTTCCTCTGTCATATTCCGCACCCCAGCCTGAGCCTTGACGATTTCAAGGGCTTGTTTCAGATATGTGTCCATATTCTGCTCCTTTTGTATTCCAGGTCGTAAAAATGTGGCCTTTGCCAAAGATGTCTTCCAACAAAGGAAGACCCTAAGCACAGAACACCAAACTAGCAAGTATTTTTCATCCCCCGGTTCACACCTTTTTTTGCTACACTGTGCCTTGAGCAGTATAGATAAACCACAGCGACACCCTTATCCGGATTAACGCCATTTCGAGGGGCAAAAGGAAGCTCGAGGCAAAACATGCCCATAAGCCTGAAATTCATGAAATTCAGTCCCGATTCCGAGACTTTGACCATGGCCTGTAAGCCCTCTCAGCGCTTTTTGCAGTCAATGTTGTTATCAACTTGCTGAAAAATTGTGCATTGCTGCGCTTTTGGCCAGCGGCCACGCTCTCTTTACCGGCTGTGGCACAATTCTGAAATAGCGTTCTCGGACTCAGGCTATGAAAAGACTTGCTGCATCAAGTTCGCTGCGACAGTGCTGCTTTCTCTCTTACATACTTTCGTGTACAATAAGTCCACATCCACGATGTAGGGGCACGGACGGATGACTACTCGTTATCCTGTATTGTGCCGCGTGCGGCCTACCACCGCCCTGAATGCCCAAAACCTCCGCTGCCACGCGGTGTGGCGTGTAAGGAATCCACATGCCGCAAGTGGGCCTGGGCTGCGGGCATAAAAAGCAACTGCGCAACACGCTCTCCGCGTTCGATTGTCTGGTTCTGGGACGACGTATTGAGCAGGGAAACGATAACCTCACCACGGTAGTCGGGGTCGATAACCCCTACCCCTTGACTGACCACGAGCCCTTTTTTGGTCCCCAATCCGCTGCGGGAAAAAACAAATCCGGCGTAACCGGGTTCATTGATCTGCAACGCGATACCAGCAGGAACCGCCTGCCGTTGCCCCGGTGTAAAATCAAGCACCGCTTCAGTAATACAGGCCCGAAGATCCAACCCGACAGCCTCGGAGGTAGCATAAGCCAAAGGGAAGTCTTGCCACAAATCGTGGAGGAATTGAATATCCACATCAATCTGATTTGTCATGAGAATTTCCTTTTTCGAAAAAAATTTGGCTGCCACGACGCAGCTTTGCAGTGATTCTCACCCCTTGCCCCTGCCAGGGGAAAGAAAAGCAACCCCCCAACATCCGTGAACATCAGCGGCAAAAAACCGCAGCGGCAGGGTCGAGTTGCATTTATCTGGTGAGCCTGGCAATTTCAAGACAGCCGCGTGGGTCCTCCCGCGTCGCTTTTTTCTCACTTATCCAGCCTTTTTTCGAAGGCAAAAAGGAACCTATTGATGCAACCGCTTCAAATTTACAGCGTTATCCCCAAATTGCCAAAATCTCTCCAACCACTCTGGGATTTGGCCTACAACGTTTGGTATGATTGGAAACACGAAATCTGGGATTTCTTTTCCCAAATTGACCATGGCTTGTGGCAAACCTGCGACAGCAACCCGGTTCTTTTCTTAAACCGCTTGCCGCAATCGACCTTGGAAGAATTGGCCGAGGACAGTTTTTTCGTGGATCGCTTAAACGAAATGCACGCCAGTCTGCGCGACTACACCAGCAGCACTTCAGAGCATCTCGATTTTGGCCACCCGCACACCGAGCAGCCCATAGTGGCCTATTTTAGTGCGGAATACGGACTAAGCCATAGCATTCCCATCTATTCCGGCGGCTTGGGCATTTTGGCCGGCGACCACCTCAAATCGGCCAGCGACCTCAATCTGCCGCTCATGGGAATCGGACTGGCCTATCAGCAGGGGTACTTCCGGCAGTACCTCACGCCAGACGGTTGGCAACAAGAACGCTATCCAGTCAATGATTTCGAGCAGTTGCCCATGTCCTTGGTCCAAAATGAAGAGGGCGCCCCACTTTTGGTGCACGTCCCCATTAAAGAGCGCCTGCTCGCCGCACGCATTTGGCGGATCAATGTCGGCCGCATCCAACTCTACTTACTCGATACGAACACCCAGGAAAACCCTCGGGAGCTGCGGGAACTCACAGCCCGCCTCTACGGCGGTGGCGAAGAAATGCGGCTGCAGCAGGAGATCTTGCTCGGAATCGGGGGCGTGCGTCTTTTCGAACTGCTCAACCTGTCGCCGAACGTTATCCATCTCAACGAAGGCCACTCTGCCTTCGCTGGCCTGGAGCGCATCCGCCTTTTGATGCAAGAAAAAGGCCTTTCCTTTGAGGCCGCCAAAGAGGTCGTGGCCTCAAGCTCGGTCTTTACCACCCATACTCCCGTTCCCGCTGGGAACGACCGTTTTGCCCCGGCCATGATCAACGACTATTTCCACGCCTACCGGCAGGAACTCCACCTCTCCCCTGAAGCATTCCTCGGACTCGGGCGCGAGAACCCCTCGGACGGGCAAGAAACCTTTTGTATGACCGTTTTGGCCTTGAATTTGTCCCGCTTTAATAATGGGGTCAGTAAAAGGCACGGCGAAGTTTCCAGGAGTATGTGGCGCAGAAATTGGCCCCAATACCCCATAGAAGATGTGCCCATTGGATCCATTACCAATGGGGTGCATATCGCCTCCTGGGCCGCCCGGGATTTTGCACTATTGTTTGACCGCTATCTGGGTACCAATTGGCGAGAAGACCCTGATTGCGAGCGGCTTTGGCGGCAAGGCGAGGCCATCCCGGACACGGAATTGTGGCGCACCCACCTCCGCCTTAAAGAACAATTGGTCGACTTTGTCCGCGAGCGCCTCAAGCAACAAGTCCTCGCCCGTAGCGGGCGCCCCCGTGAAGCATTGCTGGCCGAGGAGGTCCTTGATCCCGAGGTCCTGACCATCGGCTTCGGTCGCCGCTTTGCGACCTATAAACGGGCCGACCTGCTCTTTCGCGACACCCAACGGCTTGTCTCGCTTTTAAATGACCATGACCGGCCCCTCCAACTCATTTTTGCCGGAAAGGCCCACCCGAAAGACAACGAAGGCAAGCGCCTGATCCAGAAGATCGTCGAACTCAGCCAGTCTGAGGAATGCCGACACAGGTTGGTTTTTCTGGAGGACTACGACATGGAGGTCGCTCGTAATCTCCTGCAGGGTTGTGATGTTTGGCTCAACACCCCCAGACCTCCCTTGGAGGCCTGCGGGACCAGCGGGATGAAAGCCGCGGCCAACGGTGTACTCATTGCCAGCACCTTAGATGGGTGGTGGGGCGAGGCCTATAAGAACGACAACAGCATCGGCTGGGCCATCGGACGGGGCGAAACCTATGACGACCCCGAATATCAGGATTTCGTAGAAAGCCAGATCCTTTACCAGCTTTTGGAAAAGGATATCATTCCGATGTTTTATGAACGTGGCAAAGGGAATATTCCCCGGGAATGGGTCAGGCGAATGAAAAAAGGGCTCATCGAGATCGTGCCCCGTTTCAACGCCCACCGCATGGTTGAAGAATACGCCCAATACGCCTACCAGCCAGCGCACACCAATTACCACAGCCTCTCAAGTGAGGACTTCCAGGCCGCGCGGAATCTCTCGAGTTGGCGTCTGTCTGTAGCCGAAAAATGGGGATCGCTCAGTTTGCGCAATGTACGGGCTGTGGAGCAAGCAGAACTATTTGTCGATGAAGGAATCGAGGTCCAAGCCGAAGTGTATTTGGACGGACTGAGTCCTGAAGAGGTTCGGGTTGAAATCTACGCTGGCCCTCTCAATCCCGAGGGCCAATTTATCCGCCGCACCACCTCTTTGATGACACCAGTGGAAGTATTCGAAGACGGATGGCATCTCTACAAAGGGACAACCAAACCAAACTCCAGCGGGCGCTTTGGATTCACGGTCCGGCTGTTGCCCCACTATCCTTTGGCCATGGATCCCCATGCCGTCGGGCTCATCCGCTGGGCTGTTCAGGGCAAATAACCCATGTCCTCGGCAGGATCTTCCACACCAAACCGTGCGAGGACCACAAATCGCGAATCCAGGGTCAGGGACGTTTTGGCCAAACGGCAAAAGGACCTGACCCTGGTGCTCAACAATATCCACGACCCCCATAATGTCGCGGCTATCCTGCGTAGCTGCGACGCTTTTGGGATCCCCAAAGTCCATCTTTTGTACACCTCAGAAGCCTTTCCCGCCATGGGCCGACGCGCCTCCGCCTCGGCCCGGAAGTGGGTGGACCGCGAACACCACACCCAGCCCCAACAATTGGCGTCCCATCTGCAAAACCAGCGCATGCGTATTCTGGCTACCAGTTGTAGTTCCACAGCCCTACCACTGCCTCAATGGGATTTTACCTCACCCACCGCCATCGTTTTGGGCAATGAGCATCGTGGGGTGGAGCCCGCCTTGCAGCCCCATATCGACGGAGAGCTCTTCATCCCCATGCAAGGCATGGTGCGCAGTTTTAATGTTTCGGTAGCAGCAGCGATCATTCTCTACGAAGCCTGGCGTCAACGCAGTCACCAGGGTCTCTATGCACAGCCTTCCTACTCGGCCCAGGAGATGGAAGAGATCTATCAAACCTGGATCCAAAAATAAGCCCCAGGGTATTTTCTGAAACCTGGCGCGTATTTTACCAATCGCCAACCAAGGAATCCGCATTATGGCCGGCAATACCTTCGGACACATCTTTACGCTCACGACGTTCGGCGAATCCCACGGGGCAGCCCTCGGCGGCGTTCTCCAGGGGTGCCCGGCTGGCCTTCCCTTAACCCCCGAAAACATTCAATCCGAACTGGACAAACGCCGTCCGGGACAGGGCAAAACAAGCACCCCCAGAAGTGAAGCGGATCAAGTCCAACTTTTGTCCGGTGTTTTCGAGGGCCTGACAACCGGAACCCCCATTGGCTTCGTGGTCTATAATACCAATCAGCGCAGCCAAGAGTATGAAGCATTACGGGATATCTACCGCCCCGGCCACGCCGATTTCAGCTACGCCGCCAAATACGGGCACCGCGACCATCGCGGTGGCGGCCGTTCTTCCGGACGGGAAACCGTAAGCCGGGTAGTTGGAGGCGCTATCGCCCAAACATTTCTCCGCCGCGAAGGGATTACGGCTACGGCCTACACCCAAGAGTTTGGCGGCATACAGGCTGAAACCATAGCCCCGGAAAAGGCCCACGAATTGCCCTATTTCGCCCCCGATCCTTCCGTGGTCGAGTTGTGGGATAAGCGGGTTACGGAAATCAAAAAAGCAGGCGACACCTTGGGGGGAATCGTAGAGGTCCAGATCCACGGGGTCCCCGCCGGACTTGGCGAACCGGTTTTTGACAAACTTGATGCGCGGTTAGCAGCGGCATGCATGTCCGTTGGAGCCGTCAAAAGCGTAGAAATCGGTATTGGGCGACAGGCCGCACGCCTCACTGGGAGCCAGAACAATGAACCGCCGGATCCCTCCTTGAGTGGCAAAAATTACGCCGGAGGCATTCTCGGTGGCATATCCAACGGGGCGCCCATCATCCTCCGGGTCGCCGTCAAACCCATCCCCTCCATAGCCCAAGAGCAGGAGGTTGCCACAACCGAAAGGACACTCTCTTCGTATCGGATTCAGGGGCGGCACGACATCAGCGCCATCCCGCGTATTGTGCCAGTCCTGAAAGCCATGGTGCTGCTCACCCTCGCGGATATGCTGCTCTTGCAACGAAGCGCTCAATTGGGATCCTAAAGGAGTACACGGAGATGGCGCTGCTATGCCCTGGCCGAGCACCCACACTCTCTTGACAGCTCGCGGAAAAATCCTGGAACCGGGTCCAGAGATCCCAAATCTTATTTTTTGCGCTGTCGCTTTGGCTTTGGCTCCCGGACATAGCGGTGCACTTCCCAATCAAAAAGCTCATTGGCCCGCTGTAACGCAAAATCCTCCACTTCCTGCTGCCAGGTAGCAAAGGCGTCCAGCAGTTCCCGCCCCAAAGCAGAAAGCTCGAACCCCTTCCTTCCGCGGGCTTTTTCCAGCAAAGGCCCGCCTAAGGCCGCCTCGGTTTTTTTTATTTTCCCCCACGCCGCTCGGTAGGACATCCCCATGGCTTGGGCCGCTTTATTCAATGAACCCTGCTCAACGACCTTTTGGAGCAACAATACCCGCCCATGGCTAAAAAGCATCCCCCGGTCTGAGTCAAACCAGGTGTGCATACGGAGGGTGACCTTGGGATTATCTTCC
>JBNJGM010000023.1:0-30480 GCA_051747685.1 Thermodesulfobacteriota bacterium
CGTCAATGTCGTCTTGCCGTGGTCAATATGGCCGATTGTGCCTATATTAACGTGCGGCTTCGAACGCTGAAATTTTGCCTTGCCCATACGTTACCCCCTTACAAACTCGTCTCGGACTCTGAGTTCTATGGTAAATTGATAATGAGACTACGTTAAGATAGGAATGGAGCCCACGACCGGACTTGAACCGGTGACCTCATCCTTACCAAGGATGTGCTCTACCTGCTGAGCTACGTGGGCCTTGAACGGACGGGCCGTTGGAGCGGGAAACGGGACTCGAACCCGCAACCCTCAGCTTGGAAGGCTGATGCTCTAGCCATTTGAGCTATTCCCGCGTATCTTAAGTAGTCACTGACGGCTCGCACCGTCTCCTACTTTGTAAACTGGTGGAGGAGGAAGGATTTGAACCTTCGAAGGCTTACGCCGGCAGATTTACAGTCTGCTCCCTTTGGCCACTCGGGCACTCCTCCATGGGTGGTGAGATCTGGAGCTGGCGATGGGACTCGAACCCGCAACCTGCTGATTACAAATCAGCTGCTCTGCCAATTGAGCTACGCCAGCAACGAGGGAGGGGTTATATACAGTGATTGCAGTGAATGCAACCCCTTTGGAAGGAAAAATAAATTTTTCTTATAATATACCGGAATATTTCACTTAATAAAAAGTGCCGCCTTGCCTAAACAACCACAGGAGACGTTTGGCCAGCCAGTCCAGGTTCTGGGGCGGGGCTTTGCATCCCGGACTGGGCCTGACGGTGTTCCAAGCATTGTGCCTTGTTCTCGTAAATATGGCGCAAAAACGCATTATTCAATGCGTGCCCCGAGCAATGAACGGTGAACTTACCCCACAATTGTCCGTCAAGCAACGCCATATCACCAATGAAATCAAGAATTTTGTGGCGTACAAACTCATCGGCAAACCGCAGCCCTTCGGGATTGATCACACCATACTCATCCAAAACAATGGCATTGTCCAATGATCCGCCCAGGGCAAGATTGTGCTGCTTGAGCTTTTCGACTTCGTGCAAAAAACCGAATGTCCGGGCCCGGGCAACTGTGCTTTCAAATTCTTCTGGCACGAGGTGAAATTGCCTGGTCTGCACACCGACTAACGGATGAGCAAAATCAATTGTATATTCAACACAGAAACCGGGAAACGGCTCACCAACAATCCACCGCCCCTCTTCCTCGACACTGACGCGACGCTTTATTGCCCAAACTTTCGGCGATTTACGCTGCTGCCGCACGCCCGCATCCCGCAACAGCATAACAAATGAGGCGGCGCTGCCGTCCATAATTGGAACTTCACCGCCATCAATCTCGACTAGGATATTGTCAATCCCCATAGCCCGTATGGCGGCCATTAAATGCTCTACAGTGGCTACGCGAACGTCCCCCTGGCCAAGGGTGGTCGCGAGGCCTGTCCCCTGCACAGTATCCGGATGTAAATTTAAAAATCGCGCCCCTGCACCTGTGTTCACCGCAAAAACAACCCCGGTGTCTTCAGCCGCTGGATTGAGTCGGAGTGAAACGCGGCGACCGCTATGAAGCCCTACGCCGGTACAACTGACCGCTTTTTCAATTGTTTGCTGTTGCATATATCACCTCCGCGAACGTTTGAGCAAAAATCATTCCAAACGTTGCGAAGAAAATCTTTCTTTTTATATCAAATAATTACAGACCAACCCCAAACAATGTGTCGCTTTGGCACAACATATCTGTGGTTCTTTAGCACGACTTCAGATGCGCTACACCGACCCGGTCGTGTCCGGCCAAATCTTGTACACAGCGCACCCTTTCCCACGGCCCGGCGCGCATAGCTTCCTGCAACCAGGCTCCTTGCTGCCATCCAATCTCAAAACAAAGAACACCACCAGGCTTCAAGACAAAGGCGGCCTCGTGAAGCAATCGCTGTGGAATTTCCGTCCCAACCTGCCCCCCCTCCAGCGCCAGTCGGGGCTCATACTCGCGAACATCAGCAGCTGTGGCCTGAATCTCCTGTGTTGCTAAATACGGAGGGTTGGCTAGAACAAGATCTAGACTTGCCGGTTTCAGCGACCCCAGCAAATCACCGCGCACTAAGTCTAGGCGATCTTTCACCTGGTGCGTTTGGACATTGCTCCGCGCTACAGAAAGGGCCGCGTCGCTTAGATCGAGCAGCACCCCACTACTTTTCGGAAAACAAATGGCCAGAGCAACACCTAATATACCACTGCCAGTACAGGTATCAGCAAAAACGAGCGGGGTTTGCGGACTATATTCCTCTCGCACCGCATCAATAAGCGTTTCGGTCTCTGGGCGAGGAATCAGCACTCCCGGAGAAACCGCAAATTCGAGTCCGTAAAACTCCTTATGACCCAGGATGTACGCCACTGGTTCGAAAGCGGCCCGGCGACGGATCAGGCCGGCAATGCGCCGAAGCGCTACCGCGTCGAGAAGACGTTCTCGTTGGAGGTACAGGTCAAGTCGCGAAATCTCCAAGGCTGCGGCCACAAGCAATTCTGCATCTAACTGGGCTGTGGCAATATCCGCCTGTCGCAAAACCTGCCTTGCAGCTTGCAAAACACGCCCCAAGGACAACGATAGCCCAAGTGTATCAATATCCGGGCGAGGAGGCACAGCCCTGCCTATTCCTCAGCTTGGGCCTGCATGGCTTCGGCTTGCTCATGTTGCACAAGCGGCTCGATGACCTCGTCCATATTCCCGGCCAAAACACTCTCAAGGCTGTAGAGAGTCAAATTGATGCGATGGTCTGTAATACGCCCCTGGGGAAAATTATAGGTACGAATACGTTCGGAACGGTCGCCACTACCAACTTGCGAGCGCCGGCTAGCGTCGAGTTCCTTTTTGGCCTCATCCTGCTTGGCCTGCAAAATTCGGGACCGCAACACTTTCATCGCCTTAGCCTTATTCTTGTGCTGGGATTTTTCGTCCTGGCAGGAAACAACAACCCCAGAAGGAAGGTGGGTAATCCGTACAGCGGAATCCGTAGTGTTCACACTTTGCCCCCCCGGGCCAGAAGCGCGAAAGTAATCAATACGCAACTCCGAGGGGTCAATATCAACATCGACTTCTTCAGCTTCAGGCAATATAGCCACCGTTACCGCCGAAGTATGAATTCGCCCCTGAGATTCCGTGCTCGGGACACGTTGCACTCGGTGGACTCCGGATTCATATTTCAAGCGGCTGTATACGGATTGTCCTGCAATGGAGGCAATGACCTCCTTTACACCACCCGAACCGGTCGGATGGGAATTCAAAAGCTCCGCCTTCCACTGCATAGCTTCAGCGTATCTCGTGTACATGCGGAGCAGATCCGCGGCGAATAACGCTGCTTCTTCTCCGCCAGTGCCAGCACGTATTTCAAGGATGATATTCTTCTCATCCATGGGATCTTTGGGCAAAAGCAATTTCTGTAGCCGGTCATACAGTTCCTGTTGCCTTACCTCCAAAGCTGCCAGTTCCTCTTTGGCCAGTTCCCGCAACTCGTTATCGCCGCCTGCCAATACATCTTGATTTTCTTCAATACCAGCGAGTACTTCTTTGTATTCACGGTAGGTGGAAATGATTTCCCCGAGGTCGGCATGGTTCTTGGCCAGTTCGGCGTATCGCCGCTGGTCCTGGAGCACATCCCTCGAACTCAGTTCCTGCTCAATCTCGGCATAACGCTCTTCAATACTATCCAATTTGGCAAACATGGCGTAATCCTATCCTTACAATCCGCTCTTCAGCCAAGGCCCATGTCGAATACGCCGGCGGACGAAAAAAAAGACCCCGCCCATGACGGGGTCATCGCAACAATGGCTATTTGCTGGAGCTTTCAAATTTGGCGTATTTCTTGCGGAAGCGGTCAATGCGGCCAGCGGTGTCAACGAAACGCTGCTTGCCAGTATAAAATGGATGACAATGTGAGCAGATTTCCACCTGAATGTCCTCGCCCCAAGTCGACTGGGATTCAACTTCAAAACCACATGAACATTTGATTTTGGCCTGGTACGCTTTGGGATGAATGCCGTCTTTCATCATATCCTCCATCTCAAGACAGACTTATTTTTTTATTTGGGCACGCCGTGTACCCCGAAAACACATCAATGAACCGAGAGTATATAGCCTCAGTTCCAACTTTTGGCAAGGACAAGATAACCAACTGAAATGGATGAAAATCAGGACGAAAAAAGGAGGGGTTATTTACCGCGGGTCTGCTGATAGCTTATATTAAAGGCAACGGAAAAAAGATGGTGGACAAAATCGACATACTCCACAGCAACGCCTGAGGGGACTGACAGGCGGGCCGGCGCAAAATTAACGATCCCCTTCACTCCAGCCTCGGTCAAATAATTCGCGGCCCGCTGGGCCCGTTCAGCTGGAGTTGTAATTATCCCAATCTCAATACCCAATTCTTGGACTTTCTCATTGAGCCGACGTGAACAGATGACCTCAAGGCCAGCCACCACCTCACCGATTTTAAAAGGATCACAATCAAATGCCCCGACAATAATGAATCCGCGCTTGCGAAAGACACTATAACGCAAAAGCGAACGTCCCAAATTCCCCACTCCAACAAGGGCGACATTCCAGGTGCGGTCAATGCCCAAAGATTGCCGGATGGCCGTGAGAAGATCCTGGACGTAATACCCCACTCCCCGAACTCCAAACTCACCGAAGTAAGCCAGATCCTTTCGGATTTGGGAGGGGTTTACCCCACACGCCTTGGCGAGTCCGTCCGACGAAACCACGGTTTGCTTTTCCTGAAGAAAATTCTCCAAAACCTGGACGTAGACGGCCAAGCGCTGAATAGTCGCGCGTGGGATATGGTCACTTTTAATCGGTTTACCCATTTGCTCTAAATTTCACAATCAAGTTTAAGGGAAAGGGGGCCACGCTGCAGCCCCCTGTGTCACAAACTGCCCTGCCCTAAATGAAGGGATTGGCGAAAAGCAAAATCAAGTTCACGACCAAGGCATAAATGGCCAAGGACTCAATCATGGCCAACCCAACCAGCATGGTCACGGTAATTTTACCGCTAGCTTCAGGATTGCGAGCAGTGCCTTCGCATGCAGCCTTCAGGCCCAAGCCCTGGGCCACGCCACAGCCGGCGGCGGCAATGGCCATGCCAATGGCAGTAGCAATAGACGTCATGGAAATCACTTCCGCAGCGATTGCCCCTTCTTGGGCAAAAGCAGTGCCAGCCATTGCCACCAGAGCTACCGCGTTCAGGGCGATGAAAAGAAATTTACGCATTGTCCTAGATCCTCCTTGCATTATGTATTGTGCGGCCAAAAGCCATTTCCCCTTAGTGAGCTTCTTCAAAAGCGCCTTTCAGATAGACCATACTCAGCATGAAGAAAATAAACGCCTGGATACATTTAACCAAGACGAATAAGAAATAAATGGGCAGCGTCGAAATAACCGGCAAAAGGAAGAACAAGAGCAACAGCACGAGTTCTTCACCCTTGATATTCCCAAAAAGCCGGACTGCGAGAGACAGCGGCCTAGATAAGTGACTAATGATTTCAATGATAAACATCAGTGGCGCCAAAGCCAAAACCGGCCCCATAAAATGCTTGACGTATTTAGCGCCATGGAGCTTAAAGCCCCAATAATTGTAATAAAAGAAGACAAAAACAGCCATCGCAGCGTTATTGTTAATATTCGCTGTCGACGCATCAGTGCCCGGGACAAGGCCCATAAGGTTACAAACTAAAATGTAAATAAATAGTGTCGCTAATACCGGAAACACCTTGCGGCCAGGCTCGCCCATATTTTCTACGACAAAATCCTCGAGCCCTCCGACAAGGGTTTCGAAGAAATTCTGCACACCTCCCGGGACCAAAGAAAGATTTCGTGTTGCCAGCCAACCCAAAAAAATCAAAAGGGCCATGGCGATCCAGGAGTAGACAATATGGTGCGGAATGTGAATGCCTACCGCCTCAAAGGCATCTACAATCAACACCGGATGCATGTTTGCAGCCATCTCGCTTACGCCTCCTTATCTTGCGCGTCCTACCATTTTACCAGCACCCCACAAAAAAATATTGGCCACTGCTGTGGACAATCCGGCCAAGAGAGCCGGGACCGAAGCTTTCGCAATCACAATAAGCACAAAAAGAACAATCGCCAGGATTGCCAGTCGGATATAAAATCCGGTCAAAAGCGCGGTCACCGCCCCTTTGCGCATATGGACCAATTCAGTGAGAAATCGGGCCAAAAAATAAAAATTGGCAGTAATTAAAATGGCTCCGGCCAGAAAATCTAAGGCCCAGCGCTGCCCTTGGGCAATTACAAGTACGAATAGGCAGGAGGCCCCAGCAACGTAAATTTGGTTACGTACGAGCACCCGGAGATCCGGCTCGGCAAGGCCGCGCCGGTAAAGCCAACCTTCAATCCTCCGATGACTTGTTCGTATCATCTCTGGGGGTACCCTGTTTTTGTATTTTCCGAAATTCCCAGAGCATATTTTTGAACCCAGCAGCTATTCCAAACAACAAAAAAATCAAAGTCATCCAAGGTTTTATGCCCAACCATTTATCAAGATAGATTCCTATGACGAGCCCAACTACCGTGCCGCTGACCAGATGGATCCCCATCATGCTCGCCCGACCGAGGTTGTTTATATAGTCTTTGTCCTCTATCTTGAAAATCTTTTTCAAAACCATTGTTCACCGTCGAACACCAGTATTCGTGCATTCGTTCACAAGACGGTGCTTAGCTAGCACACCTTACAAATCGAAGTCAACGACCAACCATTGAGAAATCCGGATTTCCCGTTATTAACCCGGGGACAGCAACCCCTGGCCGACGACCACACGTTTCGGTGCCTCCTTCTTTCTTGAGAAGTTTCGCGCAAGCAGAACTTCACATAGCTTGGAATCTGCGCGTTGACAAGTCGAAGACCACCGGGCACTTGTTTGGTCAACAAAGACACATCTCAGCGGAGCCTCGGGAAAGGAGTAGCATTATGTCCAAAGCCTGGATCCGAAGCAAACGGGAAGAATTCGTTCGCGACGTGTTCCGCGATTTTTGCCAGATTCACCACCTCTTTGCGCAAGAATTTCTGCGCTACGATGAAAAGGGAGCGGTTGACTTCCATTTCATGCGCGACCTCTTAGGTGAAGAGACCAATAAGGGGCTTCTGTGGCGCCTCAAGGACACCTCACACCTTTTATTTCGTAACTACCCAGAAAAATTGACAATATGTCAGTTCTTAGATTGGAGCATTGGCTATATTTTTCACGAATCAATCAAACTCAAAGAAGATGCATACCAGCAGCAAAATTACGGGCCCTGGTTTCGCCACATTCAACAATGCCGAGATATATCCTCTGAAGAACATGTTTTATGCCAAGAGCTTTCGGCCATTGTGGGGCAAACGAGGGAAAGCATTTCCCGGGAAGTTTCTCGGATCCGTTTTATTCTGGTTCGTTGCCGGCATATGTTCCGTGTTTTTCTCGCTTTACACCGCGACAACAAGCTTCTGGCGCGACTTGTCTACGATCACTACGAGCTTATCCGCTCCATATATGAAGATGAGTTTGATGAACTTCTCGCCACCCTGTACGGCGAGAATCCGGAGAGCCTGTATATTTTGGCCTCTCAAAGCTTGC
Organism: Thermodesulfobacteriota bacterium; assembly: GCA_051747685.1. Lineage (GTDB taxonomy): Bacteria > Desulfobacterota > Desulfovibrionia > Desulfovibrionales > Desulfohalobiaceae > Desulfohalobium. The sequence goes on from JBNJGM010000023.1 coordinate 7,604, forward strand.
GGCAGGGGGGGTGGTTTGAAAACGCCACCCTTGCCCTGGAACGGGCTTTGGATGTAAATCCTCACAACAGGGCTGCCTTGCAAGAAAAAGAATTTGTTGCTAAACAAAAGGGTCAGTTACGGAAATAGCGCTCAACCGCCAATAGTAGACGGACTTTACGCCCCGGGCGGTTTAGGGTCACAACACCGAGAAAGGAGAGGGAAAATGAAAAAATGTCTTTGGATCTGTTTTCTGGTGCTCATGATGGCTAGTCTGGGGTGTGGCTCAAAAAAAGTCACCTCCACGTCTACCCCAGAACAGGAGCCACAGCAGGAAGTGCAAGAGCCCCAAGAGCCTGAACAGCAAGAAGAAAAAGAGGTGAGCGAGCCCGAGCCGGCAGAGCCGACGCCCATGGAACGATACGCTGACGAGTACGCCGATTTGCCCACCCAGCATAAAGTGCAAAAAGGGGAATGTCTGTGGTGGATTGCCGAATACAAAGAAGTTTACAATGATCCCTTTATGTGGCCGCTGATTTACAAAGCAAATCGCGACAAAATCAAGGATCCCGATCTCATCTACCCCGACCAAGTTTTTTCTATCCCCAGGGATTTTTCCAAGGAGGAACTCACGGATAGTCGCCGCCAAGCCGGCGCTCAGGAACCCTATCTGCCTCCCAAAGAAGCAAACGTGTCAGCAGATCTTCGCAATGAACTCGGCTGGGGTTTTTAGAAAAATAGTACGACGCGCCTGAAAAGACCCCGGTCGACCACGCGTCTTCCGGGGTCTTCACATTCCCCCTTTCCTGTGACCCACAGACTTTTTCTGGCGGGAGTGGAGCAAAACAGGGTGTGCTCTTTCGCTTTCCACCTTCAGTCCATGGACCAGGCTCTTGGGGTTCTAAACCCAATCTTGAAACACTCCTGCGCCCGTTGCCATTCAAAGCACTTTCCCAGCGTACCACCGGGCGATAGAGCATAGTCGCGCGGGCTGCCCACGCGCCTTTTCCAATCCGGGGTAAAATTTCGGGAAAGGATCGAAGACCTCTCTGCTTCTCGAATCCAGACCCCACACGCCACCCGGACCTCCAGTTCCTTCTGTCAACCGCACCGGGGGGGCGTGTACGGGGTTCCCTCTAGGGAAACATATATACCTCTTTTTTCCTGGGCTTTTCCGCCCACCCCAAGACCACGGCTCTACGAACACGAAAGGCAATTCTTGCCTTTCGGATTGTATAAAGGCCTAACAGCAACGGTAAGAGTAAGGAGAATGGACATATGACCTCAAAGTTTCTCCATCTCAAACGCCCAACCCCGGCGCTGGAGATGAAAAACAGAACCGAACCTGAACTTTTCCGGGATCTTTACCCCTACAAACGGGTCAGCCGCACCAGCTTCGACGACACCTTTGTCATGCACAGACCCGCCGAACCCATGTTTATCACCGATACCACATTCCGCGACGGGCAACAGGCACGCCCGCCCTATTCCGTTGCGCAAATCAGCCGCATTTACGACATGCTCCATAAACTCGGCGGATATAGCGGACTTATTCGGCAATGCGAATTTTTCCTCTATTCCCAAAAAGACCGCCGGGCGGTAGAAACCTGCCTGGCCAAATCGTATACCTTTCCAGAAATAACCGCCTGGATCAGGGCCAACCCAGATGATCTGAAATTGGTCCGCTCTATGGGCATTAAAGAAACCGGGATGCTGACCTCGGTCTCTGACTACCATATCTATTTAAAGCTGAACAAAGATCGGGCCCAGGCCATGCAGGACTATCTTGCGGTCATTGAAAAAGCCCTTGAAATGGGCATTACCCCTCGGTGCCATTTTGAAGACATAACCCGAGCTGACATCTACGGCTTTTGCCTCCCCTTTGCCCGCAAATTGATGGACCTCTCCAAGCAAAGCGGCCTTCCGGTTAAAATCCGTCTCTGTGACACAATGGGGTACGGGGTACCCTATCCGGGTGCCGCACTGCCACGCAGTGTGGCCAAAATCGTCCGTGCGTTCACAGACGAAGCGGAAGTGCCAGGTCAATGGCTCGAATGGCATGGGCACAATGACTTCCACAAAGGGCTAATCAACGCAGTTACTGCCTGGCTTTACGGATGTTCTGGAGCCAACGGCACCTTGCTCGGCTTTGGCGAACGCACAGGCAACGCGCCGGTGGAAGCCCTAGTGCTGGAATACATCTCCCTGACCGGTGACGACGATGTCGCCTACACCCCGTGCATTGCCGAGATAGCCGACTATTTCGAAAAAGAACTTGAGTACGCCATTCCCCCCAATTATCCCTTTGTCGGTCGTGATTTTAATGCCACCAGCGCTGGCATTCATGTCGACGGCCTCTCCAAAAATGAAGAAATCTACAATATCTTCGACACCACCCACATCCTGGGGCGGAGCGTACCGATCATTATTACCGACAAAACCGGCAAAGCCGGGGTCGCCTACTGGATTAACCTCAACTTGGAACTGCCCAAGGAGCAACAGGTCAGTAAAAGCCACCCGGCGGTAGGGAAAATCCACAAAAAAATCATGGAGGCCTACGATCAAGGACGGACAACGTCCTTTTCTCATGAAGAGATGCACGCCCTTGTCAAACGCTACCTGCCAGAGCTTGAAACCTCGGAATTCGACCACCTCAAAGAAATGGCCCAAAATCTGGCCACCAAAATCTTTTACCGCCTGGCCATGGATTCCAGCATCCGCAGTTTAGATTCCCGCTCCGTAGGGGCTCGCATGAACTCCTTCTTGGAGCATTACCCTTTTTTCCAATACATCTATGTCACCGACACAGAGGGCAATTTGATCACTTGGCAAGTCAGTCACCCCGAAGACAAAACCTTGTATGAAAACAAGCTTGTCGACCAAAACTTTGCCGACCGGGAATGGTTCCAAAAACCCATGAACACCGGCGAAATGCATATCACCGACTTTTACCGCTCCATGTTTTCGGGCAAACTGTGCCTTACCATCTCCGCGCCCGTATTGGACAAAAATGACGATATCACCGCCATTCTCGGCGGCGATATCCGCTTTGAAGAATTGATCAAGCTTCATGAAGCCATCGATAATGAGGAACGTTTCAAATTCGAGCCCCAGCCAGAAGATGCCGAACAGCTCAAGCACCCCTAAATAACAAAACATCACCAACAAAAAACCGCCGGCACGATAGACGTGCCGGCGGTTTTTTGTTGGGCGGGGTCATCCAGAGGCTAAAGTGAGAACCGCTCCCAGGAAAAATCGTTCAAGTCCAGCGCACCAAAACAGCCCTGCAACGCCGGGCCTTTTCCGCTAAGAATATTGACCACTTCAGCGCATTGCATCCCCGCCAAGACAGCTACGCCGTGCGCTAAACACCCCATATCTTCTTCAGCACCCCGCTCATCCTGCCATAACGCCCGCAACCCTTCATCACCCGGTGCGATGGTAGCGATAATCCCCGTGGCCCCAGCTACCGCCGCACTTACCACCTGTACCCCTTGCTCCGCCGCCGCCTTGTGCAGAGCCAACCGGATCCTGGTTCCCCCCAGGGCATCAACCACGAGGTCGCTTTGGGCAATCCACTGCACAAATTCCGTATAACCAAACATTTCCTGAACAGGATCAAATACAATGGTCGGATTGATTGCCTGGACCCGTCTGGTCGCTGCCTCCACTTTGGGTTGTCCCAAAGTGGCCTGTTCGGAGAGCAATTGGCGATTCAAATTACTCGGTTCAAACACGTCCCCATCCACGCCGCGCACATGACCTACCCCGCAGCGTGCAAGCAGCTCCAGCACATAGCCGCCGAGCCCGCCCAGTCCAACCAAGGCCACTGTGCTTGTATGCAGACGCAGTTGAGCGTGCAGGCCCAACGCCGACCAATTTCTCCGATACCGTTGGGGCAAAATCTCGTTTTCCAGGGCACGGCGTTCGACATCGCGCAAAACTATCCCAAATGCCTCGGCTATGGTCTGCCCTTTTTCCTGCGGCAATACCCACAAATCTGGCGTTTCTCGCACCACGGCAGTCTGAATCGCCGCATCAAGTTTTTGCATTGTCCTCCTCCAGCATCTGCGGTCTCTGCTAAGCTCTTCACGCCCACCAACCAGCTTTTTGAAGAGGCTTCTTCATCCCTAATCTGGCAGTCCCCTAGGACGCAACGAGACCTTCCGCTCCGATTATTTATTCCGTATCGACCCAATCCAGGGTTCGCTGTACCGCTTTTTTCCACCCCGCATAAAGCTTATACCGCCGCCCCGGTGTCAGCACCGGTTCCCAGCGCTTGGCCTCCACCCAATTCTGGCGCAGCGCTTCGCGGCCGGACCAAAATCCAGAGGCGATACCCGCAGCATACGCCGCGCCCAAGCACGTGGTTTCAGAAACCTGTGGACGGACAACTGGAACCCCCAGTATATCTGCCTGAAATTGCATCAACAGAGCATTGCGAACCATCCCGCCATCGACTTTAAGGCGTTTAAGGGGCACCTTAGAGTCCTTATCCATCGCGCTCACAATGTCCTTTGTCTGGTAGGCGGTGGCCTCCAAAACCGCTCGGGCCAAATGGTGTTTCGTCGCGTATTGCGTCAAGCCTGCAATCACCCCCCGGGCATCGGGACGCCAATACGGAGCGAATAACCCCGAAAACGCCGGGACCACATATACACCAGCCGTGTCAGTAACCTGGCCGGCGATTTCTTCGATTTGCGCGGCATCCGTAATTATTCCCAAATTGTCCCGCACCCATTGGACCAACGCCCCGGCAATGGCAACCGAACCTTCCAAACAATACGACGGTTGCCGCCCGCTGAATTGATAGGCCACAGTGGTGACCAAACCATGTTCTGAAGCGATTGGTTCGTGCCCTGTATGTAAAAGCAGAAAACACCCTGTCCCGTAGGTATTTTTGGCTTCACCGGGTTCAAAACAGGTCTGTCCGACCAAAGCGGCCTGCTGGTCTCCCACGGCACCACATACTGGAACACGGGCCCCGAGGGGACCGGATTCAGTGGTCGGCCCCCAGGTACGGGTATCACTGGAAGGAACGATGCGCGGCAATCCCTGAGCGGGAATATCCAGCAGCGCTAAGATCGAATCGTCCCATTGCAGGGAATACAGATCCATGAGCATGGTCCGGCTCGCGTTCGTCACGTCGGTGACATGGGCACCGCCTTTGGGACCTCCGGTAAGCCACCAAATGAGCCAGGTCTCCATTGTGCCGTACAGGGCGTTGCCTTGCTCTGCAGCCTGCCGCGCCGCCGGAACTTTATCCAGGATCCATTTGATCTTTGGCCCGGCAAAATAGGTGGCCACTGGCAAACCTGTGCGAGCCCGGAATCGGTCCTGCCCCCCTTCCCGTATAAGCGATTGGCAAATGGCAGTAGTTCGAGCACATTGCCAGACAACGGCATTATAAAATGGTCGCCCCGTACCCCGATCCCAAACCACGGTGGTTTCCCGTTGGTTGGTAATCCCCATAGCAGCCAGGTCCCTTCCAGTCAGGCCTGCTTTGCGAAGCGCCCCCCGGATGACCTCCTGGGTGTTGCCCCAAATCTCCAGAGGATCATGTTCTACCCAACCGGGCTGAGGAAAAATTTGCGCGTGCTCTTTTTGATCCTGACTGACAATGCGCCCCGCCCGATCAAAAATTATGAACCGCGTACTTGTCGTGCCTTGATCCACGGCCGCAATATATTGCGCCATACTCCCTCCAACAAAACTGTAACCCGGACCACTGGTACCTTATTGCCACCCCTTGTTGTCATCCCTTTTGTGCAGTTCACGGGGGATCTCCAATCCGAGAGCAACGGAGCCAAGAGGTATGAGAACTCCTGGCTGGAAAATTAGTTCCCCCCGGACTGACGGCTTTGCTCGCGCCAATGTTTGAGCAACTTCGTATACGGCACTGTCCGCGGTTGGCGGTCGGAGCGCTCCGGCTTCGGGGCCCCGGGCAGGGATAGCCAATACGCGCGGGATTTTTTGGGATTGAGCTGCGGAGAATACCGTTTAAGGCGCATCTTTTCCATTTCCGCATCCATGGCGTACGCGAGACCATCCATGGCTTGCTGCGGCGTTGCCTCTCCCCGGACGGCTCGAGCGATATGCTCTTCCCAGAGGCCGGCCATACGTGGATAATGGGGCACATTGGGGCCCGAATCAGTCCACAAAGAGGCCACCGGAGATTTATAAAATGACAGCAAGCCGCCGAAGGTGTTTTTTTCCTCCTCCTTGGCCAGATGCTCGGAAAACAGCGTGGACTTCCGCACTGGGGTCCTTCCAACAAGAAATTTTTTCAAGGACACCGATTGCGAAACACAAAATTGCGCCCATAACCAGGCCGCTTTGCGTTGGTCGCCTTGCACACTCTGCTTCGGAATCGTCCAACTCCCGGCATCTTGATAGCCGACCTTCATGCCTTGATCCCAATATTTGCCCCGCGGCGTCGGGGCCACCCGCCAGAGCGGCTTGCCCTGCGGATCGGTCACCGCACTGCTTGGGGCGGTAAATGCCGGATCAGAGAGCCACGTGGCGTATTGAAAAATACACTGGGCTATATTGCCTCGGGCCGGCGCTATTCCGGCTTCCTCCCAATCCATGGAAACGGCGGAGGCCGGGGCGAATTGCTTGAGCCACTGGAGGTATTTTTTGGTCGCGTACACTGCAGCCGGGCTATTCGCAGCACCGCCTCGCTCTGTACTCGCCCCAACAGGAATTTTCCCTTCCACCCGTATCCCCCATTCGTCCACTGGATAGCCGTTGGGCAGCCCCGGATCCCCCACCCCGGCAATAGAAAGCCAGGCATCGCTGAAACGCCACCCTAAAGAAGGTGACGGTTGCCCATAGTCCATATGGCCGTACACGGTCTGTTCATCAATGGTTTTTCCGGTAAAAAATTCGGCAATATCTTCATACGCGGCCCAATTCACAGGAACACCTAATTCATAGCCGTATTGCTCCTGAAACTCTTTTTTGAATTGCGCATCAGTGAACCAATCGTAGCGGAACCAGTACACATTCGCGAAATGCTGATCTGGCAGTTGGAGTTGGTTGCCCTCGTAATCTTGCCCACTTTCAAGGTGTAAAAAATCATCAAGATTAAGCCGGGGATTGGTTACCGCGGCCCCTTGTTCCTCCATATATTCGCTGAGGTTCACCGCACTATCGAGCCGCAGATGAGTCCCGATCATATCCGCGTCATTGACAAAAATATCGTACGCTTTTTCCCCGCTACGCAACTGCCGCTGCAACTGGCGGACAAGCTTCCCCTCCCCAAGCAGCTCCTGGGTCACCTGAATGCCGGTGATTTCTGTAAAAGCCGGTGCCAAAACCTTCGCCTCCCAGGTATGGGTCCTGATATCCTCAGCCACGGAGACGATCTCCACATGTTGCAGTGAAGTAGCGGCCTTTTGAAACCACTCCATTTCCCGGCGTTGCTGCTGACGATCCAAAACCGAGGGTTGGAAAATATCTAGCCACTTCTCTATAGCATCTTGGGCCGCCGCAGGCTGAGGCGTCATCCACAACCATCCCCCAAGAAATACGAGTGCCAAGATGACCAGCAATCGTTTCCCCATCAGCCCCCCTCATCACGTAGTATAAAACCCTTTCCCGCAGTACGTTCAAACATCACAAGAAGCGGCGACACCTCATCCAAGATTGCAGCGAAGGTATCCGTGCGTAAGAGGTTGAACGTTTTCTCGCCGTGCTGCCATTGGGAATTTTTTCAGCGGACAGCGAAATCACAGGACATTCGCCCCTGTAACGCCGGGTGTTGCTTTACCCGTGCGCCTCGCGACAGCGGTGCTGGCGGCCCTGATCCACGGCTGACAAAAGCTTCTGAGCCGCCTTGCGGGGATCGGTAGCGGCACAGACCGCGGAAACCACCGCCACCCCATCTGCTTGACCATAGGCCAAAATATCAAACGCATTGGTTTGGGAAACCGAACCAATGGCCACCACCGGCAACGAGGCCAACCGCCGCAACTGGGAAAACCCGGAAATGCCCAAAGGTGTTCCAGCGTCATTTTTCGTTGGCGTGGCTGCGATGGGTCCCAGGCCCACGTAGTCAACAGGGAGTTCTGCCGCAGCGCGCATATGCTCCTCCGTTTGCGCCGAGAGCCCGACATACATTTCAGGGCCAACCAATGCCCGCACATCGCGCGGGTCCATATCATCTTGACCGACATGCACACCTTCGGCCCCCACCGCTAAGGCCACATCCACCCGGTCATTAATGATAAGCGGCACCCCCAAGTTTTGCAGCCTCTGGTGCAGCGCTCGGGCAAGCTCCACGAACTCCCTGGTTGCACTGTTTTTTTCCCGAAGCTGCACGACTCCAACCCCCCCGGCCACCGCCTCTAACACGACATCCAAAAGTTCCCGGTCACGGCACTGCCCGCGGTCCGTGACCAAATAGAGTCGCAGATCAAGACCCATCTTCCGCCTCCACATCCAATTGCGCGCTGATATCGATTTCCGAAAGGGAAAACAACGCATCAAAAAACGAGGCTTGGAAGGTGCCCGGCCCGGAAGCTTGCCCCCCGGCCATTTCTCCAGCCACCCCCATAAGCCCCATGGCATTGACCGTCGCTGTCAGGGCACTGTCGTTCACGGCCCGAAAGCCGCCGATAAGCGCCGTAGCCATACATCCGGTACCTGTCACCTTAGCCATCAAAGCATGGCCGTTGCGCACATACCAAAACTCCCGGCCGTTGGTGACCACGTCCTCTTCACCTGAAACGCAAACAATACAGCCAAATTGCTGGGCCAAGGCCTGTGCTGCTTTCTGGGCCTGCTGCGGAAGATGCCGACTGTCCACGCCACTGCCGTGTGCGTGCTCCCCGGCCAAAGCCAAAATTTCAGAGGCATTGCCACGAACGATCTCCGGCTGGGCATTTTGCAGTAACGCCAAAGCAGTCTCTGTACGCAACCGGCTCGCGCCCGCACCGACAGGGTCTAAGACCACCGGTACCCGGGATGTTTGGGCTTGTGCGGCAGCGGCCTGCATAAGCGCGATTTGCCGGCTGTGTAGCGTTCCGATATTCAAGACGAGGGCTTGGCTCAAAGCGACTAGTTCCCCGATTTCTTGCTGGCTTTCAGTCATTATCGGTGAAGCGCCCAAAGCCAGGAGCGCATTGGCGGTAACATTGGTGACTACTGTATTTGTCAGATTGACCACCAATGGCTGGCGTTCGCGGATTGTGAGCACATCCTGCCAAATTCCTTGGGCATATGGCATATCTCCCCCTTTTTACACTTCTTCTCTATCTGTATTGCTGCAGCCCTTGCCTTGGTATCCGTACTTGGCGCGGCATATGGAAAACGGGTTGACGACGCCCGGCTGGGGGCCATAGACACGAAAGCCAGGTTTACAATCGCCACTACAAAAGGATCTTTATGGCACTCAAAAAACACCGCCGCGGCCCTTTCCCCTCGGCCACGGAAGACGCCCGGGCCTCGCAATGCCCAACGGATTCAATCCAATGCCAGTCCCCTTCGTATCGGCTGGCCTTTCAGGATCCGGAATTTATGCTCCGCGAGGAATTGCGGCCGGTGCGCCTCCAACTCGAGCTGCTCAAGCCTGAGCTCATGCTGCAAGAAGAAGGTATCGAATCCACCATCGTCATCTACGGCTCTGCAAGGATACCAGACCCGGAAACAGCCCAATACCATTTGGAACGGGTCGAACAGGCCTGTGCCCAAAACCCCCATGACGCCGAGTTGCACCACCAACGCAAAGTGGCCCAAAATGCGGTTGTCACCAGCCAGTATTATGACGAATCCCGCAAACTCGGACGGATTATTTCCCAATCCACCCCAGACAACAAGCTGGTGGTTATCACCGGCGCCGGGGCCGGAATTATGGGAGCGGCCAATCACGGCGCCCACGATGTGCAGGCCAAAAACATCGGGCTAAACATTGTTTTGCCCCATGAACAGGCACCAAATCAATACATCACCCCCAACCTCACCTTCCAATTCCACTACTTCGCCATCCGCAAGATGCATTTCTTGCTGCGGGCCAAGGGTCTGGTGGTCTTCCCCGGGGGCTTCGGGACCCTGGACGAATTGTTCGAAGCGTTGACGCTACTGCAAACACGCAAAATGCAACCCATCCCAGTGCTGCTGTTTTGTGAACGATTTTGGCGGCGGATCATCAATTTCGATGCCTTGGTCGATGAAGGCACTATCTCGCAAGATGATTTGGAATTTTTCCAATTCGTGGAAACCGCGGAAGAAGCGTGGGAAATATTGGCCCAGCACAACGGCGTGGCCAGTACAAACGAATCTCCTTGAGGGCCACGGCTCGGCCAAAGCGTCCTGATTGCAGCCATTCTCCTCAAGATATGCCTAAAAACGCTTGATCAAGAAAACCCCGACCAGGATGCAAGCAATTCCGACACACCGCCACACGCTTATGGGCTGCACCGGATACCCCACCCAGCCGAAATGGTCCAAAACAAGGGAGGTCCCCATCTGCCCGGCCACGAACACCCCGATCATGGTCGCAGCCCCGAGGACCGGTACAGCGGTAACAGTGGCGGTGACCAAATAGGCCCCGCACAAACCGCCCGCCCAGACCCACCAGGGCGCAGCCTGCATGGCCTGTACCCCCGGCCAGGGCAAGCGCAGGACCAAGGCGTAAGCGAAAAGGGCCCCCGAGCCCACAAGAAACGAAACAAGTGCGGCCAAGACATTGCTTCTGAGATAGGTACTCAACTCCGCGTTGATGCCGGCTTGCGTCGGGGCCATAGCCCCGGCCAGCAAAACCACAACAATATATAACCATTCCATAGACGACCTCGGTCCTTGGAAACTCGATTTGGAAAATTGCAATTGCGCCGATTTTACCTACATTAGCGCAAAATACAGTCAGGCAAACAATGCCCGCCCTGAAGCCGTGAAGCCAAATCCGAGGGGGGGACAGCCTGCAAACTGTTTGAGCGAGTGGGGGGGCACTTCTGCCAACTCAATCGCTCATAACCGGCGTAGCGGTCAAAACAATCTTTTGCCTGTTGCCTCGTCCCTCAAAGGGAGGGCGCTATTCGCGACAGGCAGAAGTGTTACGTTGCCGCTCGTAAGGGCGTGTGGCACACGCCCTTTTTCCAGGCCGGAAAAAATCCCTAAACCGCGGACCACTGGTTAAGGCACTGGTTTTCCGTTAATTATGTCCCGGTGTAGGGTGTGCCACGCACAGTTCCAGGCTGGGGGACAATTCCGGCACCGGCCCCGTACCAACTACGGTTTACGGATCCAGGCTCCTTCCAACCCATGGATTAAACCCAGGAGTTGAAAATGCCACTTCCTCTCCGTTTTCGCGATCTGACCTATTCGATTCCCTGGAACCTGTGGTTGTTAACCACCGGCTCCATTCTTATCGCCATCGGGCTCAAATCCGTAGCCATTCCCCAGGGCTTTGTTTCCGGAGGCGCCGGCGGAGTGGCTATGCTTTTATACTATATTTTTGGGGGCCTAAACCCCGGTACCTGGTATTTGGTCATCAACATTCCCATATTTATTCTGGGCTGGCTGTGGGTCAGCAAACGGTTTTTCTTCTATACGCTCTACGGTACGGTTGTTGTCGGTGTTTTTATGGACCTGATCACCTACACCGCACCCATCAGTGACCCCATTTTGGCTATGTTGGCCAGCGGGGCGGTCATCGGGGCCGGTACCGGGATTACGTTACGCTCTCTTGGCTCCACCGGAGGGACCGACATTCTGGCCATTATCCTCAACCAAAAACTCAATGTACGTATCGGAAATACGTACTTCACATTCAACCTCTTTTTATTCGCGGCCTCACTGGCATTTTTGGACCTGGATATTGTTTTGTACTCCCTGGCCATGGTTTTTATTCTGGGCGTAGTCACCGACCACTTCCTTTCCTTGTTCAACCAACGAAAACTCGTTTTGATCGTCTCCGACCTCACCGACGCCATTGCCGACGAAATCAGCGAAAAAATCAACAAAGGCAGCACTTTTCTCTACGGCCGCGGCTCGTACACCGGCCGGCGTAAAAAAGTTTTGCTCACGGTGATCAACAACTATCAGGTCAAACGGCTGGAAGAGATCGTCTACGGTGTAGACCCCTACGCCTTCACTATCGTGGAGAATACATGGCATGTTCTGGGCTCTGATTTTGCGAAACGGAAAGTTTACTGACCCCTGGCTCGGGCCCCATAGCAAAATGCAGTCGCTGGTATCCCGGATCCGGAGGTAGCCATGGGAACTCCTTCGTATGACACACCCTCTTCAATTATTGCCCTGCTCACGGATTTTGGGCTAGCTGACCCCTACCTTGGGCAACTCAAGGGGGTGCTTATGCGTCAGGCGCCCAGCAGCCGCCTGTTGGATATTTCGCATGAAGTAGCCCCGCAACAGGTAGAACAAGCGGCCTTTTTTCTCAAAGCGAGCCTGCCATACCTCCCTGAGAACGCCGTGGTGCTGGCCGTGGTCGATCCTGGCGTCGGCACGCAGCGCGCCGGCCTTATCGCCCGCTGCGAGCAGCAGTATCTTGTTGCCCCGGACAACGGTTTGTTGGCCCCCGTGCTCAAGGAGTATACGTGTAGCGCCCTGTGGCGTATGGCCGCCCCGACCGGAGTGCAAAGCCTCACCTTCCAAGCCCGGGACTGGTTCGGGCCCCTCGCGGCGGCCCTGGCCCAGGGAGGCCGACCGGAGCAATACGGAGCCCCGCTCGCGCCGTCACAAATCCATACCCTGCCCCAGAGAAACAAAAAACACCCCTTCAACCCGAAAGAGGTGTCCAGCCGTATTCTTCATATAGACCGCTTCGGCAATGCCATCCTTGATCTAGACTTTGACGCCGAAAGGGGGGCGCAGCTTTTGCGCGCCCCGCAGCTGACATCGCCCGCCCTGCCCGATACCGCAATACATCCGACAACCACCTATGCGGGCATCCCAGCGAACACGGTCGGCCTTTTACTCGGCAGCCAAGGATATTATGAACTGGCTCTGGATCAAGCATCCCTAGCCCACCGTTTCAATCTGCGAATCGGACAGGAACTGCTCCTGCGGCCGGCATAAAAGGCAACAGCTATTCGCCGATTATCTTCACCAAAACCCGCTTTTTGCGGCGCCCGTCAAATTCGCCATAAAAAATCTGCTCCCAGGTACCGAAATCCAGTCGTCCGCCGGTAATGGCCACGACAACCTCCCGGCCCATGATTTGTCGCTTCATATGCGCATCAGCGTTGTCTTCTGCCACATTATGCCGGTACTGGTGGACCGGCTCGTGGGGGGCCAATTGTTCCAACCAGTGCTCATAATCGTGGTGCAAACCGCTTTCGTCATCATTAATAAACACAGAGGCAGTGATGTGCATGGCGTTGACTAAACACAGCCCTTCCCTCACCCCTGAATCCTTAAGGCACTGCTCCACTTGCGGCGTGATATTGATAAATCCGCGCCGCGTGGGCACCTCAAACCACAATTCTTTACGATAACTTTGCATCCTCGCTCTCCTGGCACACACGTTGTTTTGCCCAGCCCACGCCAATCGGCCTTTAGTAAACCGTTGCAACTATCGGCTTCACTCCCCATCCAGGCCCATACCGGGCTGCATGAACTGCCCGGTCAGATGGGTGTCATACCCGCCTAGGGCCTTGATCTGCTGCTGAAAATCTTTTTGCTGCAACAGCATCAAAACGGCTTGGACCTTGGGGTCCTCCAAAAACGCCCGAGAAATAAGTAAATCGTAACGCTCCCGAGCCAAGGGCACAAACTCCAAGTCCAGAGCCTTGGCAGCAGCATAAATCCCCATACCACAGTCCGCGGCCCCGCTTAAAACATTCACGGCCACCGCCATATGGGTAAACTCTTCATGGGTATAACCGGTGATATCCCGGGGGGAGAGTCCGGCCCGCTGGAGGTGATCGTCCAGGAGGATGCGAGTGCCCGCCCCACGTTGGCGGTTAATAAATCGAACATCTTCTCGGACCAAATCCCCAATCCCCTGGATATTCTTCGGATTACCGGGAGGAACAATCAATCCTTGATGCCGTACCGCCACATTGACCACAGCCACATCTTTTTCACCCAAGTATCTGTCAATAAATGGAAAATTATAATCACCGCTTTCCGGATCGTAGAGATGCGCCCCGGCGAAATGCACTGCGTCGTTTTGCAATGCCGTGAGCCCGCCCATACTTCCGACATGGCTGGAGGCCAGCCCGATGGGGTCCTCGCTTCCCTGCAAGGCGTTGGCCAGAATATCCAACGTATTATCGTGACTGCCAACGGTGACGAGGACACGCTCAACCTCCTTTTGCGGGACAAAAAGCTCCGCGCTCACCGTTTCCCCTGCCTCGATCCCCTCGCTTGCGGCCGAAATACGGGCCACACCCTGGGCACGGGTCAAGGTTGTGATCATGCCCGCGCCACGGGCCAAAGGGGTGCCCACAAATTTGGCACCGACTTTCCCGATGGCCAGACGGACAAATTCGTCCACTCCAAGTTTCGAGGGCAACTTCCGACTGATTTCGACATCAATCTCCGGCCGCTGGGCCAGTGCCCTGTGCTGCATTTGGGCAACAAGAGGCTGGAGCAATTGCTCGTAGCACACCACAGCACTGACCGGGTATCCCGGCGCCCCGACCATGAGTTTGCCATTGTCTGCCACGCCCAACAGCGACGGCTTACCCGGCATGGCCGTAATGCCGTGGACGTAGATCGTGCCACACCGCTGCATAATGCGGCGGCTAAAATCCTTGCTTCCGGCTGAGGAGCCCGCCCCGATAACCACCACATGGGCCGGACCATTAAGCGCTTTTTGCACCGATTCAAAGAGCCGCTCTTCCGCATCCGCCACCGGCGGATGGCAACGCACACGGGCGCCCCATTGCTCGGCAAGGCCGGCAAGAACTTGGGAATTACTCTCCACCACCTGGCCGGGCCCCGGTGTCGGACGCCCCCGAAAATCGAGCACTTCATCCCCGGTGGGGATAACCTCTATAAGCGGCTGCTGCCACACAGCAAGCTCCCAAATACCGGCACTCAATAAGGCGCCGATATCATACGGGGTCAAGGCATGATTTTGGGACAACAGCAGTTCAGTGGCCACAATGTCTTCACCGATGCGGCGCACATGCTGCCAAGGGAACGCCGGCGCCTCTATGGCCACGGTGTGCGCGTCCACTCTGTGCACATGCTCAATCATGACCACCGCATTCATGCCCTGGGGCAACGGATTGCCGGTATTGACCTCCACACAGTCCGCTCCCAGCTGCAGATACACCGGTGCCCCCTCTCGGGCCGCAAAAGTGTCTGCAGCGCGAACTGCAATCCCATCCATGGCAGCGCCGTGAAAGGTGGGGGACGAATATTTGGCGTACACCGGTTCTGCGGTCACCCGGCCCACGGCGTTTTCCGTGGATACGGTCTCAGGGGCGAGCATGTCCGCCGGATCCAGGGCCTGCCGTACCGTTTCCACGGCCTGCTCTATAGACTGCATCTCCAGATAAATATTACGCTCTAATCCCATCGCCGTTGTGCCCTCCTGCGCTTGTGGTGCGCCTGCCGCTCATACCCTAGACCACTGACTCCATATACAAGCACTGACGACTCCTGTCGTTGAAAGTGCTTCGCCGAGCAGGGACACCCCCCGAAGCGCGCCATAAGCCCGTGCGTAGCGGAAAACCTCTTGGCCTGCATCCATTTCTCCATTGCAGAGATGGAGGACCTCGGCCCTAGTGTCAAGCATTTTAAAGCATAAAAAAAACTACCGGAAACGACGTCACTGGTACACAAGACGCGACTTGACCAAAGCCTTGCTAGGGGCCATACTAAGAAATTCTCAAATAGACCCTACGCTTGAATCCATACGTTCCAGGCGCACCCCAACCAGCAGAATCCATGTCCCGTCTCAAGCTCGTTGTCGCGTACACAGGCACCCATTTTGCCGGGTGGCAGCTCCAGCCCCAAAAACGCACTGTCCAGGGATGTCTGGAGCAGGCCCTTGGTAAACTCTGTCAGTGTCCGGTTCGCATCCACGGGGCGGGCCGCACGGATAGCGGTGTCCACGCCTTGGGACAAGTCTGTCATTGCGATATCCCGGAAACCAGAACACATATCCCCTGGCAAAAAGCGCTCAATGCCCTGCTGCCCAAGGACATGACCATCTGCGCCGCCAACTATGTAAAACCCACCTTCCACGCGCGGTTCAACGCCCGGAGCAAAGAATACGCCTACACCCTCTGGACAGAGCCGCATTATGTGCTGCCCCAACGACGTCCCTTTGTCTGGCCGGTGGGTTCCCTTGATATATCTAAAATGCTTCGGGCCGCAGAGCTTTTCACGGGCACCCACGATTTCGCCGCGTTCCAAAATACGGGTACCCCGGTCAGCCACACCGTACGAACCCTGTGGCGGCTTACTCCCGAGCCCTTTGCCGGAGCCGAAGAGATCACGTGGATTGTCTGCGCCGACGGATTCTTGAAACAGATGGTGCGCAATATTCTGGGCTGCCTCGTAGCGGTCGGACGCCACGCACTCCCAGAAGAGAAAGTGCAGGAACTGCTCCTTGAAGGGAATCGCAGTCGCGCGCCTGCGACGGCACCGGCTAAAGGTCTGTGCTTGCGGCGAGTCATCTACGAGCCTGAAACCGTGACAACCACCCCAAAACCCGCCTCTGAATGAGTATACATGACCCTTCAGCCCTTCTCCGCGGCCAAAGGAAGCAAAAATTTCTGTTCGCGACCTAGGGCGTGACATAGGGCACTGTCCGATCGGGGCACAAGAGCTTTATCCCTCTGATTCCCCTCCCTGCTGCCTATTTTCGTGGCGGGAGGAAAGGACCAGTAGAGGGTTTTTATTTGCGACACTTGCGACGTACCAGGGCACTCATCGACTGTGCGGTAGTGTGTGCAGGATAACACCGAGGATCACTGGCGCGAAGAATGAGCGTCCAATGCATCCGTTTGTTGGGATTTTCTTTCTTCGGGATCGAAAGCGCTATCGGGTTCGGAATCGACGTTGGATCATCCTAACACCTAGGTAAGCGGTCCAGGTCGTGGGGAAATACCGGCATCGGTGTTAGGGGGCCAGGCTACGAGGGAATTTTCGGGCCAGATCACTGAGCAGGATATTGGCCTCGCTGGCGCGCTGTGTCGCATATAGACGCTCCACCCACTCTGCAGCTGTCCGGAGGACTCCCTCCTCCTTGGCCTCGGCCGTGTCTGTTGCTTCAAACCGCTCCAAAATATCGGTTACATGCACCCGATCCGGGCAGATAAGCAGACTATAGGCCGGACCGTCCTCTTCTCTGACAATTTGAGCGACTATCCCGGCTTGATCTAAGCGTTCAAGGACCGTGGACACCTGACGTACCGGTGTGTTTGTGGCTTGACTGAGTTCCTCCAAAACAGGAGGACGTTTACCTTCCAGTGCGGCGCGGGCCAACAAACTGGTGATCGCAAGAGCCAAAACATGTGTATCCCGAGGTTCAGAATCCCCCCCTTGGTTGGAACGCAGTACAGCGTTTCGATTTTGCAGGGCAAAGCTAATCTCGGCCCCGAACAACACAATAATCCAGCTCACGTGCATCCAGAGCAACAGCAAAGGGACTTGGGCAAAACTCCCGTAAATTGCGTTATATTTGCTAAAACCAATCTGATAATGGATAAGCGCTTTTTGAGTGCCCTGCCATAAAAACCCGGCCACCAGCGCTCCGGTAAAGGCGGGAAACAAACGGACCCGGGTATTGGGCATAACCGTATAGATAAATACTAATGCCAACCAAGCCATAAAAAACGGGGTCAATTTGAGCAACAGCCCGAAAACGGAATCCACCACGCCTACACTGAGCAACTTTTGAGCCACGGCGGAACTTTGCAAGGAAGCCGTTGCGCTTAGGGAGGCGATAACCAGGACCGGGCACAACACGATGACACTGAGGTAGTCCGTAAATTTGCGACTCAATTGCCTGGGGCGCTGCACACCCCAAATCGTATTGAATGTTTTCTCCACATTGGCCAACATGGTAAAAACGGAAATAAACAAAACTGCGACCCCGATGGAGCCCAATGTGCCGACATCGGTATTATTGATATAAGTCAGAACGTGATCAATCACCTCTTCCCGGCCTGTGGCAAAACGCTCCAAAAGGGTCCGGATATACACGGTATTTTGAAATCCAAAACCCTTAGACAGAGAAAAGGCCACAGCCAGAAACGGCACCAGGGCCAAAGCGGTAACATAGGTCAAGGCTGAGGCGCGTAAAAGACATTGGTCCCGGAAAAACGCCCGGATAATAAATTCCGCCCATTCCCGAATCGCTGTCAAAAGGCGCGGGAGTTTTTTGTATCGTTGAATATTCCACATACTTGCGCCCTCTCCCTTCCCTTTTGAATTCCGCGCGAGACGCGTTTGCATTTTCCCGGTTATCTTGCCACCCTTTGCAAAAAGCGACCGAGGGAGTCCACCGCTGGACCACAAAACCGTTTGTGCCCCCTCTTGTGCAACGTACCCGAGCAGACTCGCCCGCGCAGACGATGGATCGCTGCTTTGGCCAGTATCCAGTCAAGGAGGCAGTATGCACCTGACCCCCCAAAACGCCCTCATCCTCACTGGCGCCTCCCACGGTATCGGCCGGGCCTTGGCCTTGCAACTCGCCGCTTTGCATTGTCCTTTAGTGCTCAACGCACGCAACGAAGCCGCATTGGCAACAGTGGCCCAAATGTGCCGGGAGTCCCATAGCGGGATAGTCGCGGTACCCGGGGATATCAGCCACGCTGCCACAGCCCGGGCTTTGGCCGAACAAGCGCAGGGGTTAAGCCCGCAACTCGGAGGCTTTATCCATGCCGCCGGAGTGTTAGCGCCTGGCCCTGCCATTTGGGAATTGTCCCCCGAACATTTCCAACAGGTGCTAGGCGCAAGCCTCACAGGAAGTTTTGCGCTTATTCAGGCCTGTGTGCCCCTTTTACGTCAAAAAGGGCAAGGCCTTGCGGTCTTTTTCGGCTCCGGGGCCGCGGAAAAAACGCAACCCGGCATTGCCGCGTATTGCGCGGCCAAGGCCGGAGAAGAGCACTTGGCGCGACAATTGGCGGCGGAAGCCCCTGAGCTCAGTGTCTTGGTCTACCGCCCTGGCATCGTAGATACCCAAATGCAGACCGAGGCCCGCCATGCGCACGGCCACAGCGCATCTGCGCTGCGCCGTGTATTTGTGCCCTGGAAAGAGCAAGACCAACTCATCACCCCTGAGCATTCAGCCCAGGGCCTATGCCATATACTCCAAGCAAAAACCCCTTTAGAGGGGCAAACATTGGATGTACGTTCGTTATAAACCTTTTTGCAAACAAGGACAGTTCCATGCCCACATTGCACGAACTTGATACCGCCATTGAAAATCTGGGACCCGCAAAGATCCCTTCTCCATTGCCTTTCGGGCGTTTCATTGAAGACAACAAAAAACTTCCCATCCACATTTCCCAGGAAGTTTTGGATGAAGCGCCGGACGAGCCGACCTCATTTAAATTCACCGAGGCCGGCCCCCGGGACAAGATTTATTTCGACCCCTCTAAGACCAAATGCGCTATCGTCACCTGTGGCGGGCTGTGTCCCGGCATCAACGATGTTATCCGCTCCATCGTTTTAGCGGCGCACCACAATTACGGAGTCGCCTCCATCGTGGGGATCCGCTTCGGACTGGAAGGGTTTTGCCACCAATTCTCCCATGAAACCATGGAGCTGACCCCCCGGGTGGTATCAGACATCCATGAATTCGGCGGCACCATGCTCGGCTCTTCCAGGGGACACCAGCCGACCGAGGAAATCGTTGACTCTTTGGAGCGCATGAACATCAATGTTTTGTTTATGATCGGCGGCGACGGGACAATGAAGGCCGCATCAAAAGTGGTTCAGGAGATAAAAGAGCGGGGGCTCAAAATAAGCGTCATCGGGATTCCCAAAACCATTGATAACGACATCTATTTTGTGACCAACTCTTTTGGTTTCAACACCGCCGTGAGCAAAGCCACGGAATCTATCCGCTCCGCGCACACCGAGGCCAAAGGCGCGCCCAACGGCATCGGTATGGTCAAACTTATGGGCCGCGAATCCGGGTTTATTGCCGCCGAATCAACCCTGGCCCTCAAGGAAGTCAATTTTGTCCTGGTTCCCGAAGATCCCTTTGATATCTATGGCGAAAACGGTTTTCTAGCTGCCTTGGAAAAACGCATCCGGGAGCGTGGTCATGCCGTAGTGGTCGTAGCCGAGGGTGCCGGCCAAGATATTTGCGCTGTAAACGGCAAAACCGGGGCAACGGACGCCTCTGGCAATCCCGTGCTTTGCGATATTTGCGATCTACTGCGCCAGGAAATCAAAACCCATCTCAAAAAAGCGGACTTGCCGTTCACCCTCAAATTTATTGACCCCAGCTATATTATCCGCTCCGTTCCGGCTGACGCCGGGGATCGCGTCTATTGCGGTTTTCTGGGCCAGCACGCCGTGCACGCCGCCATGAGCGGGAAAACCAATATGGTCGTCAGCCGGCTCCAGGACAACTTTGTCTATCTACCGCTGTCCATCGTGACCCAAAAACGGCGCAAATTGAACATCAATTCCAACTATTGGCGCGCAGTGCTCGAATCCACAGGCCAACCCATCCACATGCGCAATTCATAATTCTCTCGCGCTCGCCCCGGGGCCAAACACAGGACCATGTCCTAACCGCGCAAAAGCCGGCGTCGCGCCTAAAGCGTGGCGCCGGCTTTCTCCTGTCGCCCTGAAATCGAGGGGCTACTTTCCTCAATTGCCTTCCTGGTCAATATCGAGTTCATCAAAAACCGCGTTCTCCCGTTTCACCTGCTGTTCATCGGCCATTTTCAAAACCGGGGTATAGCCGTCTTGGAGAAAGAGCGTCGAATAATATTCACCATATTCGCCTTCAGCATGGAGCACAAAATTGAACGGCGCCACAATAACCTCCGGAGTGACTTCCCATTTGTGACGCAAAGAGTCGACATTTTCTTGCATTTCCAAGCTCCACGTAAACCCGGTATCGTTATACACCTCAAGGCTGTTTGCGATTTCCGGCTCCGTCAGGGAGCACACTAAATAGATTTCTTCAGCCTCAAAGGGATCACGCGGGGCGTCACTGTGGATAAACACTTCCACGATACGTTCATCAAGGGCGGCGATATCTTTGGCCAGCCCCTGCAATTGCTTCAAATGTTTCTGCATATACCAATTCTCCTTCACATACACTTCGCTATTTAATAGAGGCTCTTGCCCCATTTACACCCATTCATCCCACCGCCCCACGGTCGCGACGGCGCTGTTCTTCAATGGCGTCCAAAACCGCCTGGCCCGCCTGAATAGGCTCTATCGCCTCCCCGGAATCCTCTAAGGCCAACTGGAGATTTATCGCTCGCAAGACAAGCGGTTGGTCATAATTGGCGTACTGTTTCCAGGCATTGAGGGCCGTGGGCAGATCCCCGTCAAAAGCCGCCACAATGCCGGTATACAGATGGATAAAATCGTCTTCCTGCTTTTGGCGCAAATGGACGAGGACCTTTTGCGCTTGGGCATAACGCTGCAATGCGCAGTAACAGACCACCATCTTTTTATGGGCCTCAATATGCTCGGGATCCTGGGCGATGCAATTCCGGTAGGCAGCAAGGGCCTGTTGATAGTGGCCCTGCCGCAATAGGGCATCCGCTTCCCGGGCCGAGGCGTCCCATCCGGTTTTGCTGTCTCGTGAATCCTGGCGCCGAAAACGTTGCCACGGGGCCATAAGCACTTCGCGTCGGGACATGGCTGAATTCCGGGGGCGATTTTGACTCATACCATCCGCTCCATTGGTCAAACCTGAATCTGTAAAGATTCCAACTACAATCCGACTTCGGGGTGTTACACACGATCTGGAAACGTCCTGAGCCCGTGAGCAATCACAGTCCCTTGCCCTGCGTACCGGCAGTTGATCGCGCAGCAGGCACTACTATATCGCTCGCCCTTTTCCAAGCTGGGACTAAAGTCCGGAACCGGCTTGTGTTCACCCGGGCCAGCACTAGTTCTATCCACGGAGTCAGGGGCAAAAGACAAAAAAATTGCGGGTTCTGATTTAAAGGGCAACTGTGCACGAGGCACAAGGTCTCGCTCAAAAAACCCATCATTGCGTGACGTCGTTCAAGCAAGGCAGCACTGTGCCCTCATTGTACGGACTTTCTAAAAAAATGTCGCCATGTTCACCTGCTGCTAAACAGAGAAAAACAACAACACGCCACTGACCTCGGGGCATTCGACTCCCCCTCGTGTCACTTGCAGAGACTGCCCAAAGGGCGTATCCGAAAAACCGCTAAAACGCCAGCCCAAAGGACAGATTGTGCGCGCCTTGCTTGCGAATAAAAACCTCCAAATCCTTTTTGCAGTAACGCTCATGGTGGTCATGGGGGTTTCGAGCATCATCCCGGTGTTACCCACATTGATCAAGGTTTTTGGGGTCACCCCGGAAAATATTGGGCTTGTGCTGACCTCCTTCACTCTCCCAGGCGTGCTGTTCACGCCCATCTTCGGCATCCTTGCGGACCGCCTAGGCCGGAAAAGAATCCTCGTGCCGGCGCTGGTCTTATTTGGCGTCGCGGGCTTCGCCTGCACACTGGCCCGGAATTGGGAACTTCTGCTTTTGCTGCGCTTTCTCCAAGGTACTGGTGCGGCAGCATTCGGCATGATCAACATCACCATCATCGGGGATATCTTCAGCGGAACCGAGCGCACCGCAGCCCTGGGTCTCAACGCCAGTGTATTGAGCATAGGCACCGCCGTATATCCGGCCATTGGCGGCGGTTTGGCCACACTGGGCTGGCACTACCCCTTCGCACTCCCGCTTGTCGCTGTTGTCCTGGCAGGTATTGTCCTCTGGTTTTTGGATACCCCGGAACCGGAAACCAC
>JBNJGM010000024.1:0-2359 GCA_051747685.1 Thermodesulfobacteriota bacterium
TCCACGCCGCGCACAAGCAGGTTGCGGCCGGTTTCGGTCTGTAAGCCGATTCCGACGGTGCCGAGTACAAGCAGCACACCGGCAAGGATAATACATGTACCATACACCAAACGTCGCAAATCCAATCCTTTCCTCGCTCCGTTTCCGGCAGGGCCACGGAGTTTGTCCCTTCCGGGTTCTCAAATCAGGGCCGTGTTGCTGGAAGCGAAAACAGTGCTTCCCAGCAACGCCACGCTGTTGCCTAAAAGGCCTGCCCGATGCTGAAATAAATCTGGAGTCGATCGTCGACGCCGCTGCGGGGGTTAAGCGGGGTGGCGAGGTCAAGGCGTAACGGCCCTATGCCGGAGTAATAGCGCACTCCTATACCCGCACCCCAAAACAGTTCCTGGTCAAGGTCGGGTTCGCTTTCGGCAAAGGCCCGGCCACCGTCGAGAAAAAGGGTGCCGCCCCATTTTTCAGTCAGTTTGACCCGCAATTCCGAGGACATTTCGACCACGGAATTCCCCCCCAAAGGAGTGTCATCGGTGTCCAGCGGTCCGGCGGTCTGGTAGGCAAAGCCCCGAATGGACCCCCCACCGCCGGGGAAAAAGCGTTTACTTGTCGGGATGGCGTCGGCAGGCCCCAGAATCTGGCCGAAGCCAGCCCGCCCGGCCCAAACCAGGGTTTCCTGGCGCAGAAGAGGAATATACAGGGAACCGCTGGTTTTGTAAGTCAGAAAATTGCCGGTGGCCTCAGTGATATCCTGATACGGGGTGGCGTGGAATTGGAGTCTGTAGCCGGTAGTGGGATTGAGTATGTCGCTGCGCTGGTCCCAATCCCCGAAAAAGGGGAAGGAAACGAGATTGAAAATGCTGGTCCCCTCCTGCTCCTGTTCCAGGTATTCGTGGCCTGTGCCGAGGCCAACGCGTAGGTTTCTGGTGACTTGGCGTTCGACCTGGGCGACATTGCGGAAATGACGCGTGTTATAAGCCTCGGTATCCTCTTCTTGGAGGTCGCTAGTGAGGACAAGTTCTTGTGAGGAGCGCAAAAAAGCGGGAAAACGCAAGGAGGATTCCAACTGCTTCTGGTCGCTGTTGGCTTTGAGTTGGGTCTGGAGCCGTTCCCCGTTACCGAAAAGGTTGCGGTGTTCCCAGCTGAGTTGGCCACCAAGGGCAAAATCAGAGGTGTACTCCAGCCCGGCTTTGGCTGTGCGGGCCTTGCGTTCGTGCAGGGTTAAGCGCATGGGCACGGCCTCCGCGTTTTCCGGGGGTTTATCGGACTCTACGGTCGCTGTGGTGAACAGTCCGGATTGCAAAAGGGCCCGTTCCGTGGCGCTGACTTGGGTGGCATTGTACCACTCCCCTTTTTCCCAGGTCACTTTACGGTGGACATAGTCGGGGCGCACCTTTTCCAGACCAGAGAGATGCAGTTCTCCGAATCGCAGGCGGGGACCGGGAGCAATACGGTAGGTCGCGCTGACCGCGTTCGTGGCATGATTGGCTGTGGCCTGGGGCTTTTGGATTTCGACAAAAGGCCAGCCCCGTTCCCGAAAATAGGTTTGGAGTAAGCTGCGACCGCGGATCAAATCCTCGGTGGTGATGCCCCTTCCCGGCTGGAGATCAAGGGCTTCAGGGGGGGGGAAGGCGACCTTGTCTGGCAGTGGCTGTTGGGATTGGAAACGGACGTTTTCCAGGGCGAATTGGGGGCCGGGGATAATCCGGAAGCGGACGGTGACCGGCGTGGTGTCCGTTTCCAAGCGTGAGGTGATGCGGGCCTTGAAGTGTCCCCGGGCTTCGAGAACCCGCCGGAGACGGGGAAGGTCGTTATCCACCCGCTGGCGCAATAAGCCCAGGGAGGCGGGCGGCGAGTCGCTGTATTGGGCGGTGTTGGACACGGCTTGCAAGACCTGTTTGAGTTCGGGGTCCTCAAAGCCTTGCCAGGAAATTGTGTACTGGATGTTTTGGCTCCAGAGCATGTGTGGCCAGAAACAGAGACAAACCAGGAGGATGCAGCCCCAGAGCGGGCAGTGGGTAAATTTGTGTATCACGGTTTACAATGCCTCACCTTTCCAGCTACGATTTTGTCTTTCTCGGCCCAAAGCCGGGATACCTCTGTGTATAATGCGTGGCGGCCGTTTTAGCCGTCAAGCCCATCCAATCCGAGAAGGAGGAACCATGCGTACAGCCCAACAGGGTGACAAAGTACGGGTCCATTACAAAGGCACCCTGAACGACGGCACTGTTTTCGACGATTCCGCGGAGCGCGAACCCCTCGAATTCACTCTTGGCGAAAATCAAATTATTCCCGGCTTCGAGGCGGCGGTGACCGGCATGGAGATCGGTGAAAACAAGGCCGTGGCTGTGGACCCCGACGAGGCCTA
>JBNJGM010000024.1:2459-27589 GCA_051747685.1 Thermodesulfobacteriota bacterium
CCACAGCCGGAATTGGGGCGGCCGCGTCCGAAGCACATTGGGCCCTGTCCGGGCCTGCCGCGGTGGAAGAGCTGCTTGTATCGCCATAATGTTTTCTAGGGCGTGTATTTGCTTCCAAATGCTGTGTCTGGTGCATAGCGGTGGAGATTTTGACCGAAAAGCAGCTCAGGCGTTGCGGCAGGCAGCAGGCCGAGGTCAAAACCCCCAGAACCGGTTGCGGTTACGCCCGTAGTGTTTGTGGAGTAACGAGCAGCGCTGAAAAGGGGGTGGGTGTGTGGCCCGGTGGAGCCGATGTGGGACGAGCTACAGGTTGGTCTGGAGCTGGCGCAGGTAGTGCTCCAGATCGTTGGGCTCGCCGGGTTGATAGGATTCCGGGTACAAAAGGGCGTACATGAAGAATACGCTGTCGAGTTCCAGGGCTTGGGCGGCGCGGTGGGCGTAGCCGTCAAGCTGCGCGGCGACCTCTTTGCGTTGTTCAGGGGGAAGGGCCTGTAGGGCGGATTCCACGGCCTGAGGCAGTTCTTCCAGGGTCTGGCATTTGCGTTTGAGCAAGTTCTTGTATGTTGCCGGGTCCCCGTTTTCCAGCGCCTGCTGGGCCTGGGTTTCCAGGTCACGGATGGTTTTCGCAGTGTGCTCCAGGTGCTCGATAAGCGAATGCGGTTTACTCATTGTAGTCCTCCGAGCCCGTAGGCGGGGTGATCCGGCGCTGCTTGGGCCCGAGTTGGGCGAGCATTTCCGGAGTAAAAAATTCCCACCCGCTGTGTTTTTTGCGTTTGGCGGCGTACATGGCTGTGTCGGCGTGTTGGATCATTTCCTCCATGTCGGCGGCGTCGTCGGCAAAGATACTGATGCCGATGCTCAAGCCTACCTGGACCTCTTCTTCAATGCCGTCTAGGAGAAAGGGGTTGTCAATGGCCTGAATAAGTTTGCGGGCGATGGTCTGGCAATTGTGCCGGGTGGCGTCGCCTTTGACGATAACCACAAATTCGTCCCCGCCCAGGCGGGCCACAGTGTCCATCTCCCGGAGATGGGCTTCAAGGCGCTCGGCGACCTCTAGGAGTAGTCGGTCCCCGATTTTGTGGCCGTGGCAGTCGTTGATGATCTTGAAGTCGTTGAGATCGAGGAAAAAGAGCCCGATGGAGTTGCCGGTGCGACGGGCCTCTTTGATGCACTGCTCCAACCGATCCAAAAACAGGGTCCGGTTGGGCAGCCCGGTGAGTTGGTCGTGGTAGGCGAGGTAGCGGATGCGTTCTTCGGATTTTTTGCGTTCGCTGATGTCCCGGCCGACGACGCTGACTACCTGCCGGCCCTGGTAGTGGACCAAGGAAGCGGTGATCTCCAGGGGCACGAGGGTGCCAAATTTGGTCCGATAGGGGCGTTCGCCCACATACGAATCGCCGGCAAGGATGCTGTCTATAGTGGCATCGAGTTCGGCCTTCGGGGCCTGGACCAGGTCATAGACCCATTTTTGGAGCAATTCCGCATAGCGGTAGCCCAGAAGGCGGCAAATGGCGGGGTTGCCGTAGATGATTTTTTTGGTTTGGGCGTCGTACATATAAATGGCCTCGGAACTCTGATTGACCACGGCGCTGTAGCGTTCGTGGGCTTCGGTGAGTTCCTTGCGATTGGCCTCGAGGCTGGACAGGGTGCGGTTGATGGCCAAGGCCGCGGATTGGAATTCTTCTTCCTTGGGGATGGAAACCCGTCGGGAGAGGTCGCTTAAGTCCTCAATTTTGGCCAAATCCGTGCGGAGCAGGCGAAAAGGGCGGATGAGATAGCGGAGAAAAATAAAGCGGTTCAAGACGGCGAATAGGGCGAAAATGGCCACGAAAGAACTCATGAGCAGGGTCACGGCACGTACGCCCTGGTCGTGGATCGAGCGCTTTTGGCTGATTTTGAAGATCAGGGCCGGAAAACTGAAAAAGTCCTCAATCAGCATGTAGCCGTTGAGCGTCCCTTCGCCGTCGGCTTCGATATGGCGCGGGGATTTGAGGCTCAAGTCGTACAGGGCGTCGCTGATATCATCGGGCAACGGCGGATGCTTGAGATCATAGGCGGTGATGTCCAGATTGGTCAGGGTAGCCATGGTTTGGGCCTCGTGCTCGGAGAAGATGCGGCCCATGACCAGGGTCCCGACGCGGGTGTCATCGGCGTGGATGGCCCTGGCGCTGACCAGAAGGGGGCCTTGGGGCAGGGCGTAAATGCCCTTTTTGACCGCTGTGGTGTTCGAGCGGGCCAAATGGAAAAGATGGCCGCGGGTGCCGGAAATCGGTTCCAGCCATTTATCTGTGTTGTAGTCGTAGTAGCGTTCGAAGAGGATATCTCCAGAGGCGTCCCGGAGCATCAACAGATTCAGGCGCAGGGATTCCATTGTCTCCCGGTTTAAAAGCGACTCGAAACTGCCAGCGTCGCCTTCGTCGGCGACAAAATCCGCTGCCGCCTCCCATTGGGACCAGGTCCGGACGGTTTGGTCGATTTCGCGGTGCGATTGGGTCAGGGCCCGGTCCAACCGCTCCATATGTGATTGCATGCCTTCGAATTCCAGCTGGTCAAAATCATTGAGAATAACCCAATGCGAAACCAGGGAGAGTAAGATCGCCATCAAGGCGAAGCTAATAAAGAGAGTGGAAAGCAGGCGTGCTTTGAGGGTCATGGAATAGTATCCTGGCGCACGGCGGAGTCACTGCCATTTGCGCATTGGTTCGTAGGAATAACAGGTAATATTTAGAGAGTTTTCCGGGCGGGGTCAAACGCGCCGTCTTGACCTGCCCCGGCAATCGCGGCTAGGTAACTGCACCACGCGGCCATAACGTACTCAGGACAAGGATGCTCTCATGCTCGCAAATCCGGAAGAACCGATCCGCATTCTGGCTACTGGTGGAACGATTGATAAAGATTATAACACCATAGCAGGGCAGCTCGTGCTGAGTACAACGCATCTCCAGGATATTCTGGAGGAAGCCCGGTGTCGGGTGCCGGTTGCGTTAGAAACGGTGATGCTCGTCGACAGCCTGGAGATGACTCCAGAGAATCGCCAGACCGTTTTGCAGACCTGTCAGCGGGCAGCGGAGAGGCGGGTGGTCATCACCCACGGCACGGACACCATGGTGGAAACCGCCCGGTTGCTCGGCCGTGAGGTAATGGACAAAACCGTGATCCTGGTCGGGGCGATGGTCCCCTATACCTTTGGTCGCTCCGACGCGCTTTTCAACTTGGGCTGTGCGTTTAGTGCGGTGCAGTTTTTGCCGCCAGGGGTGTATATTACCATGAACGGCCGGGTGTTTTGTTGGGACAATGTGCGCAAAAATACCACTCTTGGCGATTTTGAACCGTTGCACGGGCCAGGAGTAACAGAGAAGGAGCTATAATGCAGCAACGAACGGTCTATTGGATTGAAGGCGATGGGATTGGCCCTGACGTGTGGGGCGCGGCCCGGCCGGTATTGGATGCAGCGGTGCGCGCTGCGTACGGCGACGAGCGGCGCCTGGACTGGCAGGAGTTATTGGCTGGGGAGAAAGCGTACGCTGCAACCGGGGAATATCTTCCGGATGCGACATTGACTGCCCTGCAGGGGGCGGATTTGGCCATGAAGGGGCCCTTGGCTACTCCGGTGGGCACCGGATTTCGCAGCCTGAATGTGACTTTGCGCCAGACATTGCAATTATACGCCTGTATCCGGCCGGTGAAGTATTTTCAAGGCATCCAATCGCCGCTCAAAGCCCCGGAAAAGGTGGATATGGTCGTGTTTCGGGAGAACACCGAAGATGTCTATGCGGGTATCGAATGGCCAGCGGGCAGTTTTGAGGCCAAAAAATTGGCCGCGTTTTTGCGCGAGGAGCTCGGGGCCCAGGTCGATGATCTGGCCGGAATCGGCATCAAACCGATGACCGAGAAAGGCAGCAAGCGTTTGGTGCGCAAGGCGTTGCAATTCGCCGTGGAGCAGGGCCGCTCGAGTGTGACCCTGGTGCACAAAGGCAATATCATGAAATACACCGAAGGGGCCTTTCGGGGCTGGGGCTACGAAGTGGCCGAACAGGAATTCGGGGCGCAGACCGTTGGCGAAGGGGAAGCCACTGGTGGTAAAATCGTGGTCAACGACCGCATTGCCGATGCCATGTTCCAGGAGGTGCTTGTAACCCCGGAGAAATACGATGTCATCGCCACCACCAATCTCAACGGCGATTACCTTTCGGACGCGTTGGCGGCCCAGGTCGGGGGCTTGGGATTGGCCCCAGGGGTGAATATGAGCGATGAATTGGCCTTTTTTGAGCCCACCCACGGCACAGCGCCGGGCATTGCCGGACAGGACAAGGCCAATCCGGGCAGCCTGATTTTGTCCGGAGCGCTCTTATTGGACCATATCGGATGGACCGAGGCCGCCCGGCGCGTGCGCAGCGGTGTGGAGGCGGCGGTGGCAAGCAAAGCGGTGACCGGGGATTTGGCTTCGCAAATTCCCGGAGCAACGACCGTTGGCTGCCAGGCCTTTGGTGAGCGCATCGGGCAACATGTTTGGGACGGCGCCTAAATAGCGTGCTTGGATATCTTTGGAGACAAAAACGAGCCCCGGCCGGTTTGGTCGGGGCTCGTTTTGTGAGGGAGGCTTAGCGTAAAAGCGCCAATAGAGGAGGGGGATTGCGACCAGATTAGTGGTCGCAAATATTGTTTCCGGTTTGCAGGGTTCCGGCCAGATAGGAGCTGACCACATCTTCGGGCGCTCCGGGCTGGGCTCCGGTGATGACCTGGACGCCGCTTTGGGTGAAAAGCGACTGCGCCCTGGAGCCCATACCCCCGGCAATGACCAGATCGGCCTTTTGTTCGGCCAGCCATTTGGGCAGCACCCCGGGTTCATGCGGCGGCGGGGTGTGCATATCACTGCCGATGATGCGTTGCTCGGCGGTATCCACCCGGACAAGGGCGAATTGTTCGCAATGGCCGAAGTGCATGCAGAGCTGGCCCTGGGCCACGGGCACGGCGATGAGCATTTCCCCGTTGTTCTTTGGCGCCTGGACCGTTTGCTGGCCGGGCTTTTCCTGCAGTACCTGCTGCTTGTCCAGCATGGGCTTGACGATGCTGCCCACGGCCTTGGCAGCCGGGCTTTCATGGTGGGTTTTGACAAACACGTAGCCCTCGTCACCGGCACGCACGATTTCCGGGTCCAGGGGAATGCGGCCCAAAAAGCGCACCCGCATTTCCGCGGCCAATTCTTCGCCGCCTCCGGTGTTGAAGATGTCCACCGTGTCTTTGCAGCTGGGACAGACAAAGCCGCTCATATTCTCCACCACGCCAAAGATCGGATTGCCCAATTGCTGGCAAAAGGTCACTGAACGGCGGACATCGTCCACGGCCACGCCCTGCGGGGTGGTGACGATGACGGCTTCGGCATCAGTGCCCAAAAGTTGCAGGGTGGACAGGGGTTCATCCCCGGTGCCGGGGGGGCAGTCGACAATCAAATAGTCCAAATCGCCCCAGGAAACGTCTTCCAGGAATTGCTTGATAAGGCCCATCTTGACCGGCCCGCGCCAGATAACGGCCTCATTGGCGTTGGGTAACATGAAGCCGAGGGACATGACCCAGAGGTTTTTGTCCCATTGGATCGGCTCTATGCAGTGGTTGTCGATATGGGGTTGGTTTTGGCCCAGGCTCAATAGGCGCGGCACACTCGGGCCGTGGACGTCGACATCCAAAAGTCCGACTTTTTGGCCGGCCATGGCGAGCGAGGCCGCCAAATTCACCGCTACCGTGCTTTTTCCCACCCCGCCTTTGCCGGAAAGCACGACGAATTTGTTTTTGATCCGCGAGAGGCAATTCTGGAGTTTTTGGTCCTCTTGCTGGTTGCCTTTTCCCTGGCAGCTCCCGCTGCCGGAGGAGCAACTTGAGCATCCGTTTTCGGCCATATCGTTTCTCCTTTGCTTTCGATGCTTGTTTTGGTTGTTCTCGTTGCCCTACTTTGGGAAGTGGGGCGGATAGGGGATTTTGTCTGGTTTCAGCTCACTTTTTCAGGGGCAGGCGGTTAGACGTTGTGAGTGATTTGGGCCCATATTTCGTGCATGGTGCGCCCGAGTCCTTGGGGATCGTATTCGCTTATGCTTTGGCCCTGGATTTGGGCCTGGGTGACGCGGGCGTCATAGGGCAAACTCCCCACGATGGGGATGGACTGGCTGTGGCAAAATGTCTTGATCTCTTCCACAAGTTCGGGATTGACGTCGGTTTTATTGATGACCGCCAGGGTCGGGAGTTGGAAGTGCCGGGTGAGCTCGCTGACCCGTTTGAGGTCGTGGATGGCGGAAACCGTGGGCTCAGCTACAAGTAAGACCGCTGAGGCGTTGGTCAAGGAGGCAATAACCGGACAGCCGATTCCCGGGGACCCGTCGGCCAAAACCCACTCGTATCCCCGCTCTGCAGCGAGGGTGTGGGCGTTTTGGCGCACGGTGGTCACCAATTTGCCGGAATTTTCTTCCCCAATACCGAGGCTGGCGTGCACCATGGGGCCGAAACGGGTGGCGGAAATGTACCATTGTCCGCACAGCCTGGGGTGCATGGTGATGGCCTTTTCCGGGCAGACATAACTGCACAGCGCGCACCCCTCGCATTGTTCATACTGGATGCGGATATCCTCGGAAATGGCCCCGAAGCGGCAGGCCTCAGCGCAAACACCGCAGGAGGTGCAGCTGTCGGGGTCGATATGCGGCGTCTCGCCGCTATAAAAATCGGTGGTCTGCTCCACGTCGGGGTGGAGAATGAGGTGGAGATCCGCCGCATCCACGTCGCAATCCGCTAGGACCAATTCAGGAGCCACACCCGCGAGTCCGGCGACGATGCTCGTTTTGCCGGTGCCCCCTTTCCCGCTTATAATGACCAGCTCTTTCATACCGTTTCCTTTTGCTGCGCCGTACGGGCGCAAATTTCCGCCCACGCCTGGGCATAGGCCTGCTGCATTTCCGGCAGGGCTTCGACGAGCAACAAGCCTTTGGAATAGGCGGTGGCTGCTTCAGCGCTGTGGGGCAGACGGGCCAAAAGCGCAATATCTTCAGCAGCCAAATACTCCAATACACTGTCGTCGCCCATGCCGTCGCGATTGAGGATGACCCCGAAGGGTTTGCCGAGCTTGCGCAATAAGCCGACGGCCAAGCGGAGATCGTAGAGGCCAAAGGGCGTGGGTTCGGTGACCAAGACGGTGTAATCCGCGCCTTCCAGGGCTTCGATAACCGGACAGGAGGTGCCCGGAGGACAGTCGAGGATGGTTACATCCGCGTCTTTCGGGGCCTGGGCCTTGACGCGTTGAATAAGTGGTGGGGCCATGGCTTCGCCAACGCGGAGGAGCCCCCCGGTGAGTTCAATGCCGTGGCCGCTGCCGCTTCGGACGTCTCCAATGGTCCGATGGGTCTGGCCCACAGCGCCAACGGGGCAAATCGTTTCGCAAAGCCCGCAACTGTGGCAGAGTTCGGGAAAGACCATGACCTCGTCTACCATCCAGATCAGCGCCTTGAAGCGGCAGGCCTCGACGCATTGCCGGCAATCGGCCCCGAGGCAGGTGTCGTGGTCGATTTCAGGCACAGGGACGTGCTGGGGCTCTTGGCGCTGCCAATGGGTATTGAGAAAGAATTGGGCGTTGGGTTCCTCCACATCGCAATCCACGAGGGTCACCCGCGAGGATGTCTGAGCGAGGTAGGCGGCCAGATTGGTGGCCACGGTGGTTTTGCCGGTGCCTCCCTTGCCGCTGGCAATGGCAATGCGCATACGGATACTCCTTGCCGGGTCGAAAAATATGGCCCGTTCCTCGTGCTTGTGCCCCGGCGGGCGGGGCACAAGAACACAAGAGGCATATAGCTTGAGGTTACTCTGCGGTTTTGCGTACCTGGGCCAGACGCTCCTCAATGGCCTGGACTTGGCGTTGGAGCCAAGAGAGCTGGTTCTTGAGGACGTTTTCTTCGTCCTCTGCGGAAACCGGCGCGTTGGCCAGCGCAGGTGCGCCGGCGACGCCCCAGCGGCACAGGCCGCGTCCGAAACCGCGTCCAAAGCCCCGTCCGCGGCCGAGCCCGCGGCCAAACCCCGCACCCGGGGCAGGGGCGTTTCCAGTACACCGTCCAGCACCCCATCCGGTCATGGGGCCTTGTCCTAAGGGTCCTGTTCCATCAAAGCCTGGCATAATCGAGCCTCCTTCGGTTTGAAGGTTGCACGTACAGTAGTGGTTTGCTGTGCGTGAGCCAAAGGCGCTGTTACCAGTGCCCCGGCTTGTCGGCCCCGGCAGCGGGGGTCAAATCTCCATTTTCAAAGGCGGTGATCGCATCTTGAACGGTCCCGCCGTTGACAAGATAGATATCAATGCCCCCGCGTTCCAGCGCGGTGTAGGCCTTGGGGCCGACATGGCCGGTGAGCACGGCTTGCGCTCCGCTGTCCGCGACATTTTGGGCGGTTTGGATTCCAGCGCCCTGGGTTGCGGACAAATTTTGTTGGTTATCCAAATAGGAAAAATTTTTGGATTGGGTGTCGTAGAGAATAAATCCCGAGGTGCGGCCAAAACGGGGGTCAAGCTGCGCATTGAGGTCTTGGCCTTGGGCGGTGATGGCGATTTTCATATAATCCTCCTGGGTATTGCACGTCCTTTACGGGGTTATTGGGGCCCGGAGCGGCCCTTGGCGAAACCGCGCCGGCGTCGGCAACAGCGCATACCCCGGCAACCGGGCATCAATAGGTCGTCCAAGGTGTCGTTTTGCCAGGCCTGGAGCACGGTATTGATTTCTCCGCGGAGCCAGCCCAGGACCTGGATGCCGTTTTCGTGGAGCAGCCGCGTGGTGCAGCCGCTTATGGCTCCGCAAAGGAGAAAATTTGCCCCGCAGGAAGATAGGGTGGAAACCCGGAGCGTAGGGTCGCCAAAAGGGAGGGAGATATCGCCTGCGGGGCAAATATTGGTGTCGTCGTTGCACGTATACAATCGCAGCATCGGGGCGTTATCAAAAAGCGCCGCGAGTCGGGATTGGTATGTGGCCAGACAAATTTTCATAGAGGTGCTCGCCAAACCTGGGTTTGAGTGCCTGGTATGCTCTTTCTAGCAAGCTCTGTGCCATGTATTTTGTACCAGCTTTTCCAGTGGGATATGGAATAGAAAGGGGGGCGAGGGGGAGTCGATTGGGCGTTTTTTACGCCAAAGGGAGGGGGTTGTGGGCGAATTTTACGCCGAGTTGTGGCGTAGCAGGCGGCGCAACGTGTCTTTACTGATATCGAGTTCGCGGCAGGCGGCCATTTTTTTGCCCTGGTTGCGGGCCAAGGCCTCGTGGGCGGCGTGGACTTTGACCTCCTCCATGGTCATGGGGGCGGTGGTATTGGGTGAGGCAGCGGTGTGGGGATGGAATTTTTCTGGCAGATGCTCGAGTTGGATGAATCCTGAGGAACACAGGATGAAACTGTATTCGATGATATTTTCCAGTTCCCGGATATTGCCGGGAAAATCGTAGCGCATGAGGACTGCCAGGGCGTCTTCGGAAATGCCCTGGACCTCTTTGCCCTGCAGAAGATTGAAGCGCCGGATGAAGTGGTTGGCCAAAAGGGGGATATCTTCTTGGCGTTCGCGCAGCGGCGGCAGGCGGAGCTGCGCGACGTTGAGGCGGTAATAGAGGTCCTCGCGGAAGAGGCCGTCTTGCACCCGCTGTTCGAGATCCCGATTCGTGGCCGCGATGATACGCACGTCCGTAGCGACCGGGCTCACGGCACCAAGCGGTTCGACGCGTTTTTCCTGCAGCACCCGCAGCAATTTGACCTGCAAGGCCAGGGGCAGATCGCCGATTTCGTCCAAAAAGAGTGTTCCGGTATCGGCGAGTTGGAAGCGACCGGGCTTGTCTTTTTTGGCGTCGGTAAACGCTCCCGCCTTGTACCCGAAGAGTTCCGATTCCAGAAGATGTTCGGGCAGCGCCCCGCAGTTGACCACCACCAGCGGGTTGTCCCGCCGGGGGCTGAGGTTGTGCAGGGCTTGGGCAAACAGTTCTTTGCCGGTGCCGGATTCGCCGGTGAGAAGCACAGAGGACGGGCTTTGGGCGATTTGGGGCAGAATGCGGAAAATTTTGGACAACGCTTCACTTTTGCCCACGATATCTTCGAACGTGTAGCGTTGTTCCATTTCTTGGCGCATGAGTTGGATGGCGCTTAAATCGCGGAAGGTCTCCACGCCGCCGATGCATTCGCCGTGGTGATTGTGCAGCGGTGCGGCACTGATGGAAATGGGGATTTTGTCTCCGTCCGGACGGATGATGAAAATGGATTTGTTGCTAATGGAGGTGGTGTCCCGAAGACAGGTCTCCAGGGCACAGGAGCCGTCGCAAAGCGAAGAGCGCAGGACTTCCCAGCATTTTTGCCCCACGGCATCCCGGCGGGGGATGCCGGTAATCTGTGTGGCGGCCCGGTTAAACGAGGTGATGGTCCACTCCAGATCCACGGTGAATACCCCGTCGGCGATGCTGTCCAGGATGGCCTCGCAGGGCAGATTGTCGGGAAAGGTCATAGGTTAACCAGCGGTCTGCTTCTCGCGAGCGGCTTGGCGCAGCCAGTCGTACCAGGCGTCCAAGCCCTGGCCCGTGCGGCAGGAGAGGGAAAAGACCTGGGTGTTGTGGTTCACCGCCCGGGCGAAGTACTCGGCGCGTTCCAGGCTGAAGTCTACGTAGGGTAAGAGGTCGACTTTGTTGAATAAAACGACTTTGGACAAGGCGAACATATAGGGGTATTTTTCCGGCTTGTCGTCGCCTTCGGTGACGCTGAGCAGGGTGATTTTCAGGTCTTCGCCGAGATTGAATTCCGCCGGGCAGACCAGGTTGCCTACATTTTCGATAAACAGGACATCTAGCTGGTCGAGATCCAATTGGTCCACGGCCTTTTTGATCATGTTGCTGCTTAAATGGCAGCCGCCGTCGGTATTGATTTGCACGATCTGGGCGCCGGTAATGGCGATCCGTTCAGCGTCGTTCGAGGTTTGCAGGTCGCCTTCAATGACCCCGCAAGCGAATTCGTCCTTCAGGGAATGCAGGGTCTGTTCCAAAAGCGAGGTTTTGCCCGCGCCCGGTGAGCTCATCATATTGAGCACGAGGATCTGTTTGCGGCCGAAAAGGTCCTGGAGTTCTTGGGCGACTTGGTCGTTTTGTTCTAAAATATCGCGTACCACGGGGATTTGCATTTATTCCGCCTCCAACTGGTCAATATAGAGTTCTTTCCCGCTTAAGATTTCGTGGCCGAAGGGTTCTTCGCATTCGGGACACGGCAAATACAAAGTGGAGGCCTCTTCCGGGGAGAACTCGGCGCCGCAGGCACAGCAGCGCACCCGGACCGGCACTTCTTCCAGTTCCAGGACGGCACCGTCCATGTTGGTTTGTACAGTCAGGGCCTGGAAGGCCATATCCAAGGCCTCCGGCACCACAGCGGCCAAACGGCCGTGTTTGACTGTAACCCGGTTTAAGCGACTGAGGCCGTGTTTGGCCATCTCCTCTTGGAGGATCTCCACGAGACTTTGGGCGATCGACATTTCATGCATGCAGACGCCTGTACTGCAAAAGCGGGGGCGCGTCCAGGGGGGAGCCGTTCTGGGGCCAGGGACTGCCGGGGGGCAAAAAGGGGGTTGCCAGCAGCACTGTTTTTGAGTAAAGAAACACCTCTGTTGGGCGGTTAACTCAGTTGGTCAGAGTGCCATCTTCACACGGTGGAAGTCACTGGTTCAAATCCAGTACCGCCCACCATTTTTTGCACAACACGCGCGGCGATTATACATAAGGTCCTGCATTGGCAGGGCTTTTTTTTTGCCCGGAATACGCCCGGGTCCCTGGGCCGGGCCTCAGAGGGTGTCCAGGCCCGGTTCCTAACGTTTGCTTTCGGCGCCAGCTGCGCTGTATCGTGGAGGCAAATGGGAAGCAGAGGACGCGATGCATATTGTTTTGTATGAGCCGGAAATACCGCCGAACACCGGCAATATAGGCCGCCTCTGCGCGGCCACCGAGACCCGCTTGCATTTGATCGAGCCCCTTGGGTTTTCTTTGGAAGATCGCTATCTCAAGCGCGCCGGGCTAGATTATTGGCCGTATCTGCAGCTTTCGATCTGGCCGGATTGGCCGAGTTTCCTGCAGGGCCTGCCCGCAGAGGGGCGCGTGGTGGCGGCCAGCGCCCGACAGGGAAGGGCCCACCCCTGCCTGGCCTTTACCCCGGAGGATTATCTGCTTTTGGGCCCAGAGAGCCGCGGGTTGCCCCAGGCTGTGCTCGAGCAGGCGCACGCGTTGGTGCGTATCCCCATTTGGGGCCGGGTGCGGAGTTTGAATCTGGCCAACGCTGCGGCGGTGTTGCTGTACGAGGGGCTGCGACAGACCGGGGGCCTGGAAGGCAAATAAGCAAGCCCTCTCTCGAAGTCTTTTTTTAGTGACTGAGAAGGGCAATGGATGGCGAAGGCCCTGCCGGAACACGTTCCGGCAGGGCCTTCGGTGTCTGGGGCCCGCGAGGGGCTAGTCTTCTTCGAACCAGGTCATGGCCAGGGCCGGGCCCAGGTACAGGGCCTGCTCGTCGAGTTCTTCTTCGATGCGCAGCAGCTGGTTGTACTTGGCCAAGCGGTCACTGCGGCTCAGCGAACCGGTCTTGATCTGTCCGGCATTGGTGGCCACGGCCAGATCCGCTATAAAGTGGTCCTCGGTTTCCCCGGAACGGTGGGAAATGACCGTGGTGTACGAGGCTTCCCGGGCCATTTCTATGGTGTCCAGGGTCTCGGTCAGGGTGCCGATCTGGTTGAGCTTGACCAGAATGGAGTTGGCGACCCCGTCGGCAATGCCTTCGGCCAAGAGCGAGGGGTTGGTCACAAAAACATCGTCGCCAACGATCTGCACCGCATGGCCCAATTCATGGGTCAGGCGCTGCCATCCGTCCCAATCCCCTTCGGCCAGGCCGTCTTCAATGGAGACGATGGGGAACTCGTTGCAATACTCGGCGTAGAGTTTGACCAGTTCCTCGGCACTGAGGCTCAGGCCTTCCCCGGCGAGGACATATTTGCCGTCCCGGAAAAATTCCGAGGCCGCGGCGTCGATGGCCAAGGCGATTTGTTTGCCCGGGGCGTAGCCGGCCTTTTCAATGGCCCGCATAATGTATTCGAAGGCCTGTTTATTGGATTGCAGGTTCGGGGCGAAGCCGCCTTCATCGCCCACTGCCGTGACCATGCCGTCCTCGGCCAGAATCTTTTTTAGGGCGTGAAAGGTTTCCGCGCCCATGCGCAGGGCCTCACTGAAACTGTCGGCGCCGAGGGGCATGATCATAAATTCCTGGATGTCCAGGTTATTGGAGGCGTGGGCTCCGCCGTTTAAGATGTTCATCATCGGCGCGGGCACAATCTTGGCGTTGACCCCTCCAAGGTAGCGGTACAGCGGCAGCCCGACATAGGCGGCAGCGGCCCGGGCCACGGCCAGGGAGACCCCGAGCATGGCGTTGGCCCCGAGCCGGGACTTGTTCTCGGTGTCGTCGAGTTCGAGCAGCCGCTCGTCGACTTCGGTTTGGCGCAGGGCATCCAGACCAGCGATTTCGTCGCCGATTTCTTCAATGACGTTGCGCACCGCCTTGCTCACCCCTTTGCCGTTGTAGCGTTTCGCGTCTTGGTCCCGAAGTTCCAGGGCTTCCCTTGCCCCGGTGGAGGCGCCGGAGGGCACGTCGGCTCGTCCGGTATGCCCGCTTTCCAGGCCGACTTCGACCTCTACGGTGGGGTTGCCCCGGGAATCCAGGATTTCTCTGGCCCAGATTGAGGTAATAGTACTGCTGCGCATAGGAGCACTCCTTATATTTATGTATTTTGGGTGTATGGGGTTCGTGGAAACGATTTGGTCAGCGGTAGCGGTCCGACGGCTGGCCGGCAAGGGCCTCGGGGCTGAGTTGGTCAGCCGCGTATTGCAGGCCCTGGAGTAAGAGGTCGGGCTCCACGTGCTCCAAACAGGGGCAGACCGGCTGCAGGCGGCGTCCGAATCCCCCGGTGGCCACGACCGTGACCTCTCCGAAAAGGTGTTTTTGTAGCCGGGCGCACAAGCCTTCGATCATGGAGGCGAAGCCGAACAAAAATCCGTGGTTCAGGCTGGTGGAGGTAGACATCCCGATTTGGAGTTCCTCGCTTTCGAGTTCCAGGCTGACCTGGGGCAGCTTGGCCGTTTGGGCGGCCAGCCCTTTGGCCGAGGAGAGCACACCGGGGCAGATGAGACCGCCGAGGTAGGCCGTGTCCTGGATGCAGTCAAAGGTTGTCGCGGTGCCGAAATCCACGCAGATAACGGCCGGCGTGGCAAAGCGGCGCCGGGCGGCCAGGGCCGTGACCAGGCGGTCTGCCCCGACTTCCTGGGGCCTGGCGTAATGGTTTTCCAACGGGATGGGGATGTCCCGGGGCACAAAATGCACGGGGCAGTCACAATACCGCGCTCCAGCCGTTTTCAAGGCGTCGTTGAGCGGCGGGACCACCGAGGACACGACCCAGGCCGTCACCGACGCGGCCGGTAATTGCCAATGCCGGCAAATATCCAGGACCCGAAAGCCCCACACGTCGGCGGTCTCCGCCGTGGAACTCGGGAAGCTATAGGCGGCCAGCAATCGGCCCTTGTGCGTCAAGCCAATCTTGGTATTCGTATTGCCGACATCAAAAAGCAGCAGATATGTGGTGGACATGGGGGTGTTTTGGCTTGTTTGCCGCGCTTTGGCAAGCCTTGGCCCCTTCCCAGGGCCTATTTGACCTGCGTCACGTATGTTCGTATACCCTGACAGACCATCACGACGGTATGGCGGACGGGCGCGGGCCGGAATCTTTCGCCCGGCCATGTTTCGTCCACTAACCCAAACTCAGTGAACAGGAGGGAGTATGGATCCGTCATCCCTTGTTCCAGTCGCCGATGCTATCCCGGTTCCGTGGGGGTGGCATTATGTGCTGCTGCTGGTGACCTTTGTTCTGCATCTGCTTTTTATGAACACCATGCTCGGCACCGGCGTCATCGCTTTTGTGGAGGAATTCCGGAAAACAAATGGCGGTTCTTCCGAATCCCTTTCCGAGTCGTTGTCCCATAAATTGACATACGTGATCGCCTTCACTGTCAATCTGGGCGTGGCCCCGTTGCTGTTTTTACAGGTCCTGTACGGCCAATTCATTTATGTCAGCTCCGTTCTTTTGGCCGTGTATTGGATCAGTGTGGTGTTTCTGGTCATCGCGGCCTATTATTTGGCCTATATCTACAATTTCCGCTACCAGCGCCTGGCCGGGTCCCGCAAATGGGTCATCGGCAGTGCCGTGGTCTTGCTGTTGGTGGTGGGCTTTATTTTTACCAATAATATGAGCCTCATGCTCCGCCCCGACGTCTGGCAGGGGTACTTCGATGCCCCGGGGGGAACTCTCCTGAACTGGTCTGATCCGACCCTGTTTCCCCGGTACTTGCACTTTATGGTCGCCTCCCTGGCCGTGGGCGGATTGTTTG
Source organism: Thermodesulfobacteriota bacterium (assembly GCA_051747685.1). GTDB lineage: Bacteria > Desulfobacterota > Desulfovibrionia > Desulfovibrionales > Desulfohalobiaceae > Desulfohalobium. Next base: position 17,903 of record JBNJGM010000024.1, read on the forward strand.
TGGCCCTTTTGGCCCGCTACGGGAAAAGCGGCAGTGACCAGGAGCGCCAGCGCCGCCTCACTTTGGGGATGCAATGGTTTACCTACGCTACCCTGGCCCAAATAATTATCGGCATCTGGTTTTTGGTCAGCCTCAAGCGCGAGGTTATGCTCCAGTTTATGGGCGGGGAGAGCCTGGCTACCATGATTTTGATGTTGGGGATAGCCGGGGCCATGATGCTTTTGGTGTTTGGTTTCCAGCGTCGGCCTTTGCCGGCGGGGGCCACCCTGGTGGCGACTGTAGCGGTCATGGCCGTGATGCGGGATTTTGTCCGGGTCGGATATCTGGAACCGTATTTTACCCTCTCCGATCTCCGCCTCGACCCGGAATATTCGCCGTTGGTCATGTTTTTAGTGGTATTTGTGGCCGGAATGGGCATGGTCTGGTATTTGCTTCGCTTGGCCGCCAAGACGGGAAAGGAGGGCTGATCCATGAACTATCCGGTTTGGGAACTTTTTAGCGCCGGGGGTGGCCTGCCCATCGCCCTGATGGCTATTGTGCACGTTTTTGTGGCCCATTTCGCCGTGGGCGGCGGCCTGTTCCTGGTATTGACCGAGCGCAAGGCGTACCGGGAAAATTCGAAGGCCATCCTGGATTATACCAAAAAACACGCCAAATTCTTCTTGCTCTTGACCATGGTCTTTGGCGGGCTGACCGGTGTGGGGATCTGGTTCACCATTTCCGTGCTCAGCCCCGGGGCGACCTCGGTCTTGATCCACAATTTCCTCTACGGCTGGGCCACGGAATGGGTCTTTTTCGTGGTCGAGATCGTGGCCCTGTTTGTCTATTTCTACACCTTCGGCAAAATGGACCAGCAGCGGCACCTGGCCGTGGGATGGATCTATTTCATCTCCGCTTGGATGTCGCTGTTTTTGATCAATGGCATCATCGCTTTCATGCTCACCCCCGGCGGATGGCTGGAAAGCGGCAGTTTTTGGCAGGGCTTTTTCAATCCCACCTTTTGGCCCTCCCTGGTCTTCCGGACCTTTTTGGCCATTGTCCTGGCCGGGGTGTTCGGCTTCGTGACCGCGACGTTTATCAAAGATCAAACCGCCAGGGCCAAATTGGTGCGCTATAACGCCCGCTGGCTGTTGGTGCCCATGCTCTTTTTGGTCGCTTCGGGGTGGTGGTATCTGCAGGCTGTGCCTGAACCGGCTCGGGAAATCATCCTCGACCGTTCGCCGGAGCTTATTCCCTATTTCAAGGCCTTTATCTGGCTCTCGGTGGTCATTTTCCTTGGCGGCGTGTTGTTGGCCGTTCGCGGGGCCCGGCGCTGGCAACGGCCCCTGGCCTTTGTGCTTATGGCCGTGGCCTTGGCCTATATGGGCAGTTTTGAATACCTGCGGGAATCGGGCCGTCATCCGTATCTGATCTACGATTATATGTATTCCAACGGGATTTTGACCTCCCAGGAAGAGACCATAAACGCCCAGGGCTTTCTTTCCACGGCTAAGTGGACGGAATATGACACGGTGACCCCGGAGAATCGCTTGGCCGTGGGCCGGGAGCTATTCCGCATGCAATGCATGAGCTGCCACGCTGTGGACGGGCCGCACAATGACATCCTGCCCTTAACTGCCAAATACGATGTCTACGGCATGGATTCGCAGTTGGATGGGTTGGGGAAACTCAACGACTATATGCCCCGGTTTATGGGCACGAAGGCAGAGCGAAAGGCCTTGGCCGCGTTTATTGTCCGGGATTTACATGGCAAAGAGCCCGCTGCGAGTAGCGATACGTCCATGCAGGTCGAACAGCGCGAGCCCGAAGTGCCCCCCTTTGACCCGGAAACGGACGAGTATGTCCTCCTGGCCTGGAATAACCTCGGTATGCATTGCATCTCCGATAGTTCTGACTGGTGGGTGCTGCTGCCCCCGGCGAACGATCTTTTCGCCCAGTTGATCCGCCGCGGCCCGGTGCCGGAAGTGGTTACCGAGGGCGTGGAGTTGGAGTACGCTGTGGAGGAGGGATTCGAGAATCCATCTGAACACGTGCCCTTTTGGGAGAATGTTGAGTCCCTGTTTGGTACCCAACTTGAGGACAATGTCGGGCTTTCCGGGAAAGGCATGCAGGGTCAGATGGATCTGGCCGAGGATCTGTCCGCGTTCGAGGCCCCTTTAGTGCCTGTGGTGCCCTATCCGGACGAGGGCGGGTATATGCCCTATCCCTTGTTTCATATAACCGCCAAAGACAAGGACTCCGGCGAAGTGCTGGCCAAAACCTCTATGGTCGCCCCGACCAGTACGGAAATGGGGTGCAAGAATTGCCACGGGGGAGAGTGGCGTGTTGATGATAAGGCCGGATTCACTGATGCCACCTCCATGGATATCCTCGCCACCCACGATAAGAACAACCGGACCAATCTGCTCGAGTCCGCCCGCAAGGGCGAGCCGAAATTGTGCCAGAGTTGCCATCCGGATCCGGTGTTGGGGACTGAGGAAAACCCGGAATATCCGAATATTATGAACTTCCCTGCCGCGATCCACGGTTGGCACGCGAACTACCTGACGGACCGGGGGGCGGAGTCCTGCAATAAATGCCACCCCTCTTCCGCCACCGGCCCCACGGGGTGTTTACGCGGTGTGCACGAAGGAGTTGGCTTGGATTGCACCAGTTGTCACGGTACACTGGAAGACCACGCCTTGAGCCTGCTGAAAAAAGAACAGCGCGCCGGCAAGAAAAGTGCTGAGCGGATGATGGCCCATCTCGAGCCCAATGTTGTGGAGAGCGTGGAGCACATCCGGCCCCGCACCCCCTGGGTCAATGAGCCGGATTGCTTGAATTGCCACGTAGACTTTGGCAAACCCAAAAGTAAGGATGTTTCCGGGTTCAATAAATGGACCTCAGGGCAGGAGGATCTCTTCCGTATGCGGCATGAGGAGACCGGGAGCATCATGTGCGAGGCCTGTCACGGGTCCACACACGCCAATTATCCGGCCCGGAATATGTACGGCAAAAACCTCGACAACATCCAACCGCAACAATACCAAGGCAATGCATTGCCCATTTCCGCGAATAAAAATTGCGCGGTGTGCCACACCATGGATATGGGATTCGATATGCACCATCCCAATATCTATCGGGATTTTCGCAATACGCAGTTGCTGGAGGATGGCGATGGGTCGTAGGCCCTGACCGCGCTCGCGTAAACGCGTTGCAGGCGCCGGTTCTTTTTGCAGAAAGGGCCGGCGCCTTCGCGTTTGCAAGAATGGGGCGCCGGGATTTGCCTCCGGCCAGGAAAGAGGGGCACAAGCTCAGGGCTGGGGGAGCAGGGCGCTATAGAGGCGCTCGGTAATGCTGTTGGCCAGCAGCATCCCGGTAGACGTCAGGCGCAGGGTGTCGCCAGCGATTTCTGCTAGGCCCTGGGCTTGCAATTGGGCGCAGAATGCGGGGCAGGCGCGCAGCGGGTCAATGCCGAATTCTTGGGTAAAGGCGGGTCGGTCCAGGCCGGCGCTGGTGCGCAGTCGGAGCATGAGGGTTTCCAGGAAACGTTCCTGGAAGGTGAGCTGGTGGGCGGGCTGGCCGATGGTGGCTGTTTGTACTGCGCTGGCGTAGTCCTGCAGGTCAGGTGGGTTGGTCCAGCGGCGGCCGTTAAGGGTTGAGACCGCGGCGGGGCCGAGGCCGAGGTAGGGTCGGCCCTGCCAGTAGCCACTGTTGTGGCGGCTTTCTTGGCCGCTGGGGGCGAAGTTGGCGATTTCGTAGTGTTGGAAGCCGGCGCGGTGCAGGCGGGCCACGTTGTGCTCGTACATGGCGCTCAGGCGGTCTTCATCGGGCAGGGGCGGGAGAGTGGCCGTTTGTAAATCAGCGTACACCGCGGTGCCGGGTTCCGGGGTCAGGGCGTAGCAGGAGAGGTGGTCCGGTCCAAGGTCCAAGGCTCCCTGGAGTGTGTGCTGCCATTGGGGAACTGTCTGTCCGGGAAGCCCCCAGAGCAGGTCAAGGCTGATATTGGTCATCCCTCCCTCCCGAGCGGTGCGCACAGCCCTAGCGGCCTTTTTTTTGTCGTGGGCGCGGCCCAGCAGGGCGAGTTCGCGGTCAATAAGGCTTTGGACGCCGAAACTGAGGCGGTTGACGCCTAAGCGTTGCAGGGCTGCGGCGTAGTGCGTGTGCTGGAAGGATTCCGGGTTGGCCTCCAGGGTCCATTCAATGCCCTCGGGCCAGCTGAAGGCCGTGGCGAGGCAGGAGGCGAGTTGTTCTACTTGCTCGGCGCTGAGCAGACTGGGGGTGCCGCCCCCGATATACACGGTTTCCAGGCGCGGGGCGTTGCGGCGCCGGCCCCATATACGGGCTTCGGCGCAGACCAGACGCAGCCAATCGTGGATGGCCTCTTGGGAACCGGGGCCGGAAACAAAGGCGCAGTAGCGGCATTTGCTTTGGCAAAAGGGGAAGTGGATATAGAGCAGCATATTCGGTTAAGAGGCGGGCAGGTCATCTTGGAAGCGCTCGAATTCGCTGTAGATACAGCCGCAATACGCTTGGCGGTATATCCCCCACGCTTGACTGGTCTGGATCCCCTCTTGCCAGCCGGTGCGGTAGTCCTCGTACCAAAAGCGGCATGCCCCGTCCCCGGCGGTTTCGCGTCCGGTTTGGGCGATGGCCGTATGCTTTTGCCGCTTGCTGTACAACAGGGTGGAGGAGAAGGCGTCGAAATGGCCTTTTCGGGCGATGGCGGCGGTACGTTCCAAGCGGAGCTGGTAGCAGAGAAAACACCGTTGGGCCTCGCGAAAGGCCATGCGGCGCAAAAACGATTGCGGGTCGTAGTCCGCATCTTTGCAGATCAGCCGGATGCCGAAGCGCTTGGCAACCTCTAGGGCGCCTTCCCGACGGCGCAGGTATTCCTGGAGGGGATGGATATTGGGGTTATAAAAGAGCCCCGTGACCTCGACCCCCTGTTCCGTGAGCCGGCGCAGGGGGACGATGGCGCAGGGGCCGCAGCAGATATGCAGGACAAGGCGTTTAGGTGTCGGCATTGGTCGCGCTGGAGATGGTGATGGAGGTTTGGAATTCCTGTTCGAGTTCGGCCAGACGGTCGCGTTTGTGGTTTAAGAGATACAGGGCGATTTCTTGTCCGGCCGGATAGTCCAAGCCATTGTTGCCGTTTTTGCGGTTTAAGCGATAGCGGATTTCCCGCAAGGCCTGCATGGCTTGCCATTCGAGATTGCGGCGCGTACCAGCGCCTTGGCAGCAGGGACAGGGCTCCAGGGTAATGGACAGCGCGGAGGAGCCCATGCGCTGGCGGACCATCTCCAAGAGGCCGAAGCGGGATATCCGCCCCACACTGGTGCGGGCCTTATCGTTTTTGACCGCAGCGCGCAGGGTTTTTTCCACCTCGCGGCAATGTTTGTTGTCCTTCATCTCGATAAAGTCGATGACCACCTGGCCGCCGGTGTCCCGCAAGCGGAGTTGGTGCGGGATTTCTTCGGCTGCTTCCATATTCGTTTTCAGGGCCATTTCAGCGAAGTTGCTTTCCCCGCCGATTTTCCCGGAATTGATATCGATGGCCATGAGCGCTTCGGTTTGGTCGAAAACCAGGCTGCCGCCGCTGGGCAGCGTTACCTGCCGGCTGTACACGGAGTTGAGTTGTTCGGTGAGGTTGAAGCGCTCGAACAGGGAGCGGTCCGCGTCGGTATGTTGCTTGACCAGGCGAGTCCGACGGGGAAAGGCCAGAGAGGCGTACTCTTTGATCTGCTTGGCGGATTCGGGGTGATCCACCCAGACTTCAGAAACGTCATCGGTAAGATAGTCGCGAACGGCCCGAAAGGCCAGATCCTTTTCCTCGTAGATCAGGCTGGGCGCGGTTTCCGCGACTCCGCGTTTGCGGACCTCTTTCCAGAGCCGTTTTAAAAATTGCAGGTCCCGCGAGAGGTTGGTCTTGGTCTGGTTGGAACTCACGGTGCGCAGGATAACCCCGATCCCGGGATCGAGCTTGAAATCTTCAATGATTTTGCGGAGGCGTTCGCGTTCTTTTTCGTCGTCGATCTTGCGCGAAATGCCAGTTTGTTCCCGGCCAGGGGTGAGGACGAAATAGCGGCCCGGCAAGGAGAGGTAGGTGGTCAAAAAGGCCCCTTTATTGCCGGTGGGTTCCTTGACCACTTGGACCAGGACCTCTTGTCCCGGTTTGAGTACTTTGTGCAGCGGGGGAAATTTGTACCCTTTCTTGGGCTTGATGTCGTTTTGGTAATATTCTTCGTGGACTTCATCGACCTGGAGGAACCCATTTTTTTTGGCCCCGTACTGGATAAAGGCCGCCTGGAGGGCGGGGTCGATGTTGTTGATAGTCCCTTTATAGATATTCCCTTTGGTTTTGGTTTGGTTGAGCATCTCAACATAGTATTCTTGGACCTTGGCGTCTTGGGCGATAACCACTTCGATCTGTTCGCCGGGCAGGACGCTGATAAACATTTTGCGTTTGCGGTTTTGAGCCATGTCGCTCCTCGTTGCTAGTTGCGTTCGCTGGAGGCGAGGCCGTAATACGGCGAGTCGGACAGCGTCAGAGAAACCACGGTGCCTTGATCCTGTAAGGCGGCGAGGGTTGTGGCGACGTCGGAACGGGGCAGATCCAGGGCATAGGCCAGTTGCTCCGCGGTCTGGGGGCGCCTGGCCAATGAATTGGTGATTGTCGCGGCAATCGTTTGCCCGTCCGAGGTAGCGGCCGTGGCGTCGCGGTCCTCCGGCGGTGTGGTTTCCGGAACCAGGGTGGCCCCGAATGCCTCGCGCCAGGAACGAAGTATTGATGGGGAAACGGGCCGGGCCTCGGAAGAGGCACCGGGCCGTGTCATGGTAACGACATCCACACGATGGGGGGAAAGTTCAGTAATAAATTCCCGTAATCGTTTTTTATTTTCCGCGGTGTCGTTTATGCCATGAACCAAAAGAATTTCAAGAAAGATTTTGCCGTCATAGCGGGCTCGGAAATCAAGCAAGCCTTGGGCGACATCCGTTGCGGTAATGCCGGAGCACGGGCGGTTGAGCGTTTGGAACTCCGTTTCCACCAAGGTGTCCAGCGAGGGCAGGACCGCTGCCACAGAGGCGAGCTCCTGCTGGACCTCCGGGCGGGGCAAAAGCGTCGAATTGGTCAAAACCGCCACAGGGATGTCGGGGTGTTCCTGGCGCAGCCCCTGGACCACGTGGCCCAGATCGCTGTTGAGGCAGGGCTCTCCCTGTCCCCCCAAGGTGAGGTAGTCAGGGGCACGGTGGCCCTCTTGAAACCACGTGCGTGTTTCCGAGAGCAGGCGGCTTGCCGGCACGTAGCGGCGGCGGGCGCGCGTATGGGTTCTGGTGCGCCCCACTTCGCAATACAGACAGTCCAGGCTGCAGATCGGCCCCCCGAGCAGGTCGAGTCCGAGGGAGCGCCCGAGCCGGCTGGAGGCTACAGGGCCGAAAAGATAGCGATAGGCTGGAGTGGGGGCTTTTGCTTGACTCGTTGTAGGCACCGGTCTATTCTTAAATGTTTGGAGGTTGTATGATAGAGCCGGGGCAATTAGTACAATTGGTCAGCCCAAAGGGCAAGCGATACTTGCGGATGCTTGAAGAAGGGGATGTCCTTCAGACGCATGATGGGCTGTTATCTATGGACGCGGTCCGGGAGGCCGATTTCGGGGCGAGCATCCGGACCCATTTGGGGCGACCCTATCGTGTGGTAAAGCCCACCATCTATGATTTGGTCAAGGGGATCAAGCGCAAGACGCAAATTATTTACCCCAAAGAGATCGGCTATATCCTCATGAAACTCGGTGTCGGGCCGGGAACCCAAGTGGTGGAGTGCGGCACCGGTTCCGGAAGTTTGACCATGGCCCTGGCCTGGTATGTGGGAGACACGGGTACGGTCTTCAGTTATGAGCGCCGGGCCGAGTTTTCAGAGTTGTGTGGCAAAAATTTGGAGCAGGTAGGCCTCGCCCATCGGGTGCGGCGCTATGTTCGGGATATCGAAGAGGGCTTTGAGCAAACCGAGGCCGACGCCCTGTTTTTGGATGTCCGCACACCGGATATGTATATCCCCCAGGCCGCGGCCGTGGTCAAGCCCGGCGCGCCGGTGGGGTTTTTATTGCCCACCACCAACCAGATCAGCAATTTGCTTGCTGAAATCGAGACCACTGGCTTGCTGACCGACCTCGAGGTGGTCGAAATCCTGTTGCGGCGCTATAAACCGGTTTCGGACCGCTTGCGCCCTGAAGACCGGATGATCGCCCATACCGGCTATCTCGTTTTTGCCCGGAACCGGGGGGCGGCTCCTGTTGATGAGATGGCCGCTCCGGTTGCGGCCGCGCTGGAAGCCGACGGGAATGGGGAGGACGAGACGGTTGCGGATGGTTCGGCCACTGACGAATAGCACCTATGCCTTGCCCCAGCTTATATGTCGTATCCAAACCTTCTCGCTTTCTACCGCCTGGAAGACAGGCAGCAGGGGAGTAGAGGAAAAATGGGTTCCTGTTCTTTGCGGACAGGGCATATATGACGCGGCACTCGGCCCGCTGGTGGTTTGTTGCGGATGAGGGGTGTAAGCTCCGCGTCGTTGGGGAAGGCGCGTGTATACCTTGTCAAGCCGCTCAAGTGCATTTAGTATTTATGTATTCGTTTTGCTTTCCGAGTTTTGTTTCTGCGCGTGCCGGGGCAAGTAGCGGGAACGGATAAAGCGGGGTTTCTTGCGGTCGGGGTCTGTCCCCTGGACCGGTCACCGGGGAGCCCACCGTGTCGCAGGCGTTATTTTTCAGAAGTGAACCTCTCACACAATGTCTACCCTGGATATTGTAAGGACTCAGTCGATCGGCTTCGTGGTACCGGTGGTGTCTGTCGCCAGACGGAGCCCGGAGCAAGAAAGGCTGAGCGAGAGCGTATAAAGGGGGAGTTGTCCATGACCCGCAAGGATCGTACTGAAGGGATATTCAGCCGCAAAGAAGTGCTGGATGAATCCGAACGCAAGCAATATTACCTGATCCAGCTCAAAGAGCTGTTGCGCTATGCCTACCGCTATTCTGAAGATGTCAAGAAGCGGTTTGATCGGGCGCAATTCGATGTCAACAAATTCAAGGAGCTTTCCGACCTCAAGCATATTCCGATTTTGAAGAAAAAGGAATTGATCTTTTTGCAATCCATGGGGCCCCGATTGGGTGGGCTGCTGACCAAGGATCTCGGCGAACTGCGCCGTATTTTCATGTCCCCGGGGCCGATTTTCGACCCTGAGGACCGCAGCGATGATTATTGGGGCTGGACCGAGGCCTTTTACGCCTCTGGCTTTCGTAGCGGTGATATCGCGCAGATCACCTTCAACTACCATATGGCCCCGGCGGGGCTTATGTTCGAAGAGCCCCTGCGCAACCTGGGGTGTTCCGTGGTGCCCACCGGTCCGGGGTCGACCAATACGCAATTGGAAATCATGCAGAAATTGCGGGTTTCCGGATATGTGGGTACCCCGAGCTATCTGATGCATTTGGCGCAGAAAGCCGAGGAAGCCGGGCACAACCTGCGAAAAGACCTGTTTCTCGAGGTCGCCTTTGTCACTGGGGAAAAGCTGACGGAAAAAATGCGTTCCACCATGGAAAAGAAGTTCGACCTGATCATGCGTCAGGGGTACGGGACCGCGGATGTCGGCTGCATCGGCTACGAATGCTTTCACCGCGAAGGGCTGCATGTGGCCAACCGGGCCTTTGTGGA
>JBNJGM010000025.1:0-20158 GCA_051747685.1 Thermodesulfobacteriota bacterium
AGTGCCCAGGTGTTCGCCTCGGCCCAGATGATGGCCTTTTTGGATATTTCGCCGATACACAAGGGGCATACATTGGTTATTCCAAAGCGCCATTATCCAACGCTCTGGGATGTCCCCAGCGATCTTAGCCAGGAAATGCTCACGGTTTTGCAACATCTTGGCCGGGCGGTAATGCAGGGCACTGGGGCGGATGGGCTCAATGTAGTCATGAACAATTATCAAGCGGCAGGCCAAGTCGTCGACCACGTCCACTGGCACTTGGTGCCCCGTTTTGCGGAAGATGGTCTGCGCTGGTGGCCGCAGCATGAGTACGAAAGTACTGAGAGTATGGAGGCAGTCGCTCAGGCAATCCAAGAGGCATTGTAAACGCAGAAGGGGGGGGCCATGCAGGGAAAAACGTTGACAAAAGCGGATATTGTGGACGCGATCTATGAACATGGAGACCGGAGCCGGGCCGATGTGAAAAATATCGTCGAGGATATGCTGGAGATTATGCGTGACGCGATCAAAAAAGATTATGGGCTTTTGATTAGTGGTTTTGGTAAATTCGAGGCGTATGATAAAGAACCAAGAAAAGGCCGCAATCCACAAACCGAGGAATCCATAACGTTGTCAGGCCGCACCGTTGTCGTCTTCCGCCTTTCACGCCGGTTTCGGGCGGAACTTAATCCGCGAGAATAAAGCACGACGAACCAATTCCTTCGAGTTTGTCGCGGTGGGAGCGGGCGACCTCCAGTTCCGGGAAAACTCCAGCCTGTACTCGCCAGACCCGTGTGCCGCGGGTGGTGGCTTGGACAATCCTGGAATTTTTGTATCCCCGGTTGCGCAATTTTTGGAGTTGTTCTTGTGCGTTGCGGCGCTCGCGAAAGGAGCCGGTCTGGATATAAAAGCGCCCCCGGACCTGTCGCGGGGAGGTGCCCACAGCCTTGATCCGAACAGGGGCAGTGCCGGGACCGACAACGCCTAGGCGTTTGGCTCCTGCATAGGAAAGATCGAGGACTCGATTTTTTGCAAATGGGCCGCGGTCGTTTATCCGTAAGGTCGCTTGTTTGCCGTTGCGCAGATTAGTGACCTGTACTTTGGTATTCATGGGCAGTGTACGGTGGGCCGCGGTCATGGCGTGCATATCATACTGTTCCCCGTTGGCCGTGGCTTTTCCATGAAAATCTGAGCCGTACCAGGAGGCGATGCCCTGTTCGACATAGCCGTGTGCGGAGCGCAGGGGGCGGTACGTTTGCCCTTTGATGGTGTACGGCCGATAGGTTCCTTTGCTCCCACTCGGAATGCTTTGAGAGGGTGAGGGCCGATCAACCGAGGGCATACATCCTGCGAGGGCCCAGGCTAGGATCAGGCCAGCAAGTATGGTGCAAGCGGGGGAAACAGCGCGCATAGGTGGACTCATTCGGGCTTCGTGTCCAATGACGGTGCCGGAAGACGGCGCATGTGAGAGCAAAAACCATGCTTGGGGAACAATCGATCCCTGATGTGGTTTTCTATAGCCCGCTGGGCAGCGGAAGTAAACCCGAGGCGCTGACAAGCGCATACAAAAAGCCCCATCCCGAAAGGGATGGGGCTTTACTGTCTGGCTCCCCGGGACGGACTCGAACCGCCAACCTAGTGGTTAACAGCCACCCGCTCTGCCGATTGAGCTACCGGGGAAGGAAGCGCATATCCGCGCAACAGAAAAAAGTTTTTACAGATGCCGAACTTAGGTGTCAATATTTTTTTTGTGCCCAACTTGGGGCGCAGGCGGTTTTCTTGACGGGCTAACCAATTTGGCTTACCCACCTTGACTTCACCGTTAAACGGGAATTGGCATGTGCCGGCGGTACAGTCAGACAAGCACGGAGTACGGATCCTTGAGCAAGCAGAAGAAAGACAAAGCAGGAACAGAGAGTCAAGTTATAAAGAACCGCTGGGAAAAGGCGCAAAATTTTGCCGAACAGGGAATGCCTTTATTTGGGAACACCTTTCGCAAGGATACCGATATTCAGGATTTGCTCCTGGCGTATGAAGGCTTTACCGCAGAAAAGCTCGAAAACGTTCAGCGAGAGTTTGCCTTGGCCGGGCGCATTATGGCCATGCGTTCTTTTGGCAAAGCCACTTTCATGCATATCCAGGACAGCACCGGAAAGCTCCAGGTCTTTGTGCAACGTGACGCTGTGGGCGCTGAGCTGTATCAGATTTTTAAAAAGTTCGATGTCGGTGATATTGTTGGCGTGCGCGGAACCCTTTTTCGGACCCGGACGAACGAATTAACCCTCAAAGCCGATCATGTCGAGCTGGTCACCAAATCTATGCGTCCGCTTCCGGAGAAGTACCACGGACTCAAGGATGTGGAAACCCGGTATCGCCAACGATATGTGGATTTGATCGTTACCCCTCAAGCCCGGGAAATTTTTGCTAAACGGACCAAAATCGTCCAAGGGTTGCGGCATTTTCTCGACCATCGGGGGTTTATGGAAGTCGAAACCCCCATGATGCAGCATATTCCCGGTGGAGCTACTGCTCGGCCCTTTGTCACCCACCATAATGCCCTGGACATGGAATTGTACCTGCGCATTGCGCCGGAGTTGTATTTAAAGCGCTTGCTGGTCGGAGGGCTGGAGCGGGTGTATGAGATCAATCGCAATTTTCGCAACGAAGGGGTCTCAACGCAGCATAACCCGGAATTTACCATGCTCGAATTCTACTGGGCCTATGCGGATGTCTACGATCTTATGGACTTGACCGAAAAAATGTTTGCGTATTTAGCCCAGGAAGTCTGTGGCGCCACCCGGATTACCTATCAGGGGCAAGAGATTGAATTAGGCGGTCCCTGGACGCGGCTGACGTTTCACCAGGCACTCGAAGAGATCGGGGGGCTTACCCGGGAGCAGTACCAAGAACCGGAGCAAGCCACGGCCTTGGTGCAGCGGCTCGGGGAAAATGTTCAAACCGGTGAACAACTCGGCAAAACCCAAACGAAATTGTTTGATCTTCTGGTCGAGCCCAAACTTATCCAGCCCCACTTTATTTCCCACTATCCTACAGATATTTCACCGTTATCCAGGCGTAATGAGGAAAACCCCGAACTGACAGACCGTTTTGAGCTTTTTATCTGCGGTAGGGAAATGGCCAATGCCTTTTCTGAACTCAACGATCCCTATGATCAACGCCAACGCTTTGAACAGCAGGTCCAAGAAAAACATGCCGGAGATGACGAAGCGCATGCCATGGACGAGGACTATATCCGGGCCCTGGAATACGGGATGCCCCCTGCCGCGGGACAGGGGGTGGGGATAGATCGGTTGGTGATGTTGTTGACGGATTCGGCCTCTATTCGTGAAGTTATCCTTTTTCCGCTCTTACGGCCGGAAACAAAGTCAGAATGATGGGATTCGAACGATTTATCGCTGTGCGCTATCTTTTGGCGCGACGTAAGCAAACCTTTATTTCCGTGATTTCCCTGATTTCTGTACTCGGTGTAGGGCTCGGCGTTGCGGCCCTGATCGTGGTCTTGGGAGTGATGAGTGGATTTAGCAGCGAGCTTCGGGATAAAATTCTCGGCGTCAATGCCCATGTAATTGTGGGGTCCGCCCAAGGGGGTTTTGACGATTATGAGCAAGCGGCAGAAACCGTGCGCGACGTGCAGGGTGTGACCGGAGTCATGCCCTTTATTTATTCGGAAGTTATGTGCAGTACCCCCAATGGCGTGAAAGGGGCGGCCCTGCGGGGCATCGACCCACAACGGGCCCCGGATGTGCTGAGTCTTGATCAGCAGATGGTTAGTGGGAAATTACAGGCCCTGGAAGAGTCGGAAGGCCCTCCAGGGATCATTCTCGGTCGGGAATTGGCTGACCAAATCGGGGTTCGTACCGGCGGCACGGTCAATGTCCTCTCGCCCAGCGGCCATTCTTCAGCTGCGGGCTTTTCTCCAGAAATCAAGGCCTTTCGTGTGGCTGGGATTTTTGAGTCCGGTATGTACGAATACGATTCGTCCCTGGCCTATGTGTCTCTTTCGGCAGCCCGAGATCTGCTCGGGTTTCAAGGCCAACTCGTAACCGGGCTCGAGGTGCGTTTGGCTGACGTGTATAAAGCCCCCCAAGTTGGCGAGGCTATACTTGATCGCCTCTCGCCGGAACGCTTTTACGTCCAGAACTGGATGGAAATGAACGAGAGCTTTTTTTCCGCGCTCAAACTGGAAAAAACAGCTATGTTTGTCATTTTGGTGATGATAGTCTTAGTAGGGTCGTTTAGTATTGTTACCACGCTGGTCATGTTGGTTATGGAGAAAACCAAAGATATTGCCATTCTCATTTCTATGGGGGCCCAAGGGCACAATATTCGTAACATTTTTATGCTTCAAGGCACTATTATCGGCTGTGTGGGAACCGCTCTAGGGTACCTGTTGGGCTTGGGCATTTGTTTTTTGCTCGACAGGTATCAATTTATCCAGTTACCGGGGGATGTCTATTATTTAGACCATCTGCCGGTGCGCTTGGAGTGGTTTGACCTCGGGCTTATCGGTGTGGCGGCCCTGGGACTGTGTTTTTTGGCCACGCTTTACCCGGCGCGGCAAGCTGCACGCCTGGAGCCAGCGGAAGCCTTGCGCTATGAATAGTCCTGTTTATCAATTACAAAACGTAAGCAAAGTATATACCGGACCCGCCGAACGCCTGACTGTGCTTGATGGGGTGGACTTTGCCATTCCCCAAGGGGATTCGCTGGCGGTCTTAGGGGCTTCGGGATCGGGCAAAAGCACGTTTTTGCATCTGCTTGGTACCCTTGATAGTCCGAGTTCCGGATCCATTCTTTTCCATGGACGAGATCTGGGGAGCTTCACAGGCCGAGAAAAGGCCACACTACGCAATACCCAGCTCGGATTTGTATTCCAATTCCACCATCTTTTGCCTGAGTTTACGACCGGAGAAAATGTGGCTATGCCCGCGCGCATTGCCGGCAAGCCCCGAGCTGAGGCTGAAGATCTTGCTGACGCGGCCTTAGGGCAAGTTGGACTGGGGCATAAAAATCGGCAAGCGGTGAACACACTTTCCGGGGGCGAACGGCAACGCGCGGCCATTGCTCGGGCCGTGGTGTTGAACCCCGCTGTCATTTTGGCGGATGAGCCCACTGGAAATCTGGACGAACGTACCGGGGAACGCGTCGGTGACCTGTTGGTGCGGTTAAACCGTGAAATGGGGACCACTATGGTGGTGGTGACGCACAATCTCCGTCTGGCTTCTTTTTTTTCCCGGCAATATACACTCCATGAAGGACAACTGGCGCCAACGGCACCTTGAGATGCCGTTCTGGCGTTACCCCTGAACGTACTACGCGGAAACGTTTTTTCCAAAGGCTGCTGCTCGCCCGGTGGGCTTTATTTGAGCGTTGACCGAGCGCAGAGGAGGAATGACATGCGCTGCACTCTCCCCCTGACCTTTTTACTCTTTTTTTGGGGCGTTATGCTTACCGTCCCTTATGCGGTTGCGGCCCAATCCACCCAGCCGGAGGTGGTCGTTCTCCCGTTTGAGATTAATGCCGAGCAAGACTTGGAATATTTGGCTGAGGATTTGCCGGAGATGGTCCGCAATAAACTCCGGGAAAAAGGATTTGAAGTCCTTGACCGGGAGCAGACTCAACGACTTTTAGAGCAGGAGGATGTGGAATTTTTGAATCTGGAGCAGGCGCGGCACCTCGCCGGACAGGGCGACGCCCAATACGCTTTGTACGGCAGCTTGAGCCAGGTGGGCAATGATCTCAGTCTCGACGCTCGATTGGTGGAGGCCTCGGAATCAAAGCAACCCACACCCTTTTTTGTAGTCAAAGAGGGGCTTATCAATCTTATGCCCACAGTGCAGGAACTCGTCGATAAGGTGGCCGATAAGGTCCAGCGCAAGGAGAAAATTAGCGCGATCACGGTCGAGGGCAACGAGATTTTGGATGATGACGTGGTCTTGATGCGACTGCGGTTACAAAAAGGCGATACGTATACCTCCAAAGCGATTAATGATGAAGTCAAACGCTTGTATCAGTTGGGGTATTTTGATGATGTCCAGGTTGCGGTCAACGATACCCGAGAGGGTAAGGAAATCGTTTTTCAAGTCGAGGAAAAGCCGCTTATCCAGGCCATCGGGGTTAAAGGGGTGGATGAACTGGATAGAGATGATATCACAGAGGTCATGTCGACGAAAACAGGGGCGGTGCTGAACCCGAAGGTGATCGCCGAGGACCTGAAGAAAATCCGCGAATTGTACCGCAAAGAAGGGTATTATCAGGCTGAGGTCGAGTATGAATTGGAACAAACCGACCCCAAAAAGGCTCGACTGAATATCCTAGTTGATGAGGGCAAGAAGCTGTATATAGAGAAAATTCGGGTGAAAGGAACAGAAAAGCTTGATGCTGGTGCATTGAAAGACGAATTGGCGCTGTCTGAACGGGGGATGTTTTCTTGGATCACCGGTCGGGGCGTATTAAAGGAAGAATTGCTGGACCGTGACGCCGCAGCCTTGGAAGCGTATTATAACAATCGTGGATTTATGGATGCCAAGGTGGGGCAACCGGAAGTGGAATATACGGATTCGGGAATCGAGGTCACCTTTTATGTGGAGGAGGGGGACCGGTATACCGTAACCGATGTCGACTTTACCGGCGATTTGCTCACCGGGAAAAAAGAACTGGCCGAGCAGGTGGAATTGGATGAGGCCGCTGAAGATAACGAGCCCTTTGACAGGTCTCTTCTGCGGGATGACATCCAGCGGCTGACTGAGTTTTATACCGATTACGGTTATGCCTATGCTGAAGCGGATGTCGAGCTCGACCGGGACCAGGAAGAGAACACGGTGCAGGTAACCTATAGCTTACGTAAAAACCAGAAAGTATACGTGCGGCGTGTGGAGATTGCTGGCAACAGCAAAACCCGGGACAATGTCATTCGCCGAGAAATGCGCTTGGCTGATGGGGAATTGTTTAGCGGCAAGGACTTGCGTCGATCCAATCAGCGTTTACAAAAGCTTGATTACTTTGAAAAGATCGACATCCAAACGGAACCGACCGCTGAGGGGGACCGTATGGATTTGGTGGTGCAGGTAAAGGAAAAATCTACGGGTATGCTCAGTGCCGGGGCTGGGTATTCCAGTGTAGACAAAGCCTTTCTGTCTGGCCAAGTCCAGGAGCGCAACCTCTTTGGCAAAGGGTATACTTTGGGCCTGCGGGGAACGTTCAGCGGTACACGGAATCGTTATGATTTTGATTTTTGGAACCCCCATCTCTATGATTCGCCTCTGGGGGTTGGAACAAATTTGTATTATTTGACCCGAGAATACAACGACTACGATAAGGATTCCGTGGGTGGGAAGCTAAAATTCGGCTATCCACTTGGGGAGTATACCCGGTTGCAATGGAATTACCGTTTAGAGCAATATACCTTGAAAGATATAGATAGAGACGACGCGGATGAGGATATTTTGGATCGCGAAGGAGATAATTGGGCTAGTTCGGTATATGCGGCCGTAAAACGGGACACCACGAACCGGCGCTTGAACCCCTCCAAAGGTACGATCAATACCCTTTCTGTGGAATATGCCGGAGGTGTGGTCGGGGGAGATGACGACTTCATCAAATATATCTACGATACAAGCTATTATCGTCCATTACCATTTGACCATATCTTCCATTGGCACGGCCATTTTGGATATGTAATGGACAATGGAGACGATGAGGTTCCTGATTTTGAACGGTTTTATTTGGGAGGCATGGAGGATGTCCGGGGGTATCCTGGCCGGGAAATTTCTCCAGAAGACGATTCAGGGGACGAGATCGGAGGACACACGGCGTTTTTTACTAACTTTGAATATCTGTTTCCGCTGAGCGAGGAACTGGGCTTGATGGGGCTCGTCTTCTTCGATGCCGGGGATACTTGGGCCAAGGACGAGGGCTTTGAGGGAGAACTCTATAAATCCGTCGGGGCCGGATTACGGTGGTATTCCCCGATGGGACCCTTGCGTTTGGAGTACGGGTACGGCCTGGACAAAATCGACGGCGAAACAAGTGGCGGCCATCTTGAATTTTCAGTTGGCCAATTCTTTTAATAGTATTATATGTATGAGGAGAAAAATACTATGTTGCGCATTATTTCGTTTCTTTGTTTTTTTACGGTTAGTCTGATTGGAGTGAATTCGGGAATTGCTTCCGACCTCAAGATTGGCATTGTTGATATGCAGAAGATTGTTGAGAAGTCAGATCCTGGTGAAAAAGCGATGGAGCAACTCAAAGACGAGTTGAACGATATGCAATCAAAGCTCGAAACCAAAAAATCTGAGCTTGATGAACTAAATGAGGCGCTTGAAAAACAGAGCGTGATGCTTAGTGAAGAAGCTCAGAGTGATAAAGAGCAGGAATTTAAAACGAAGATACAGGAGTTTCAACAGCTGCGGCAGTCATATCAAGAAAAAGCTCAGGCTAAAGAGCAGGAGCTAAGTGGTCCGATTGTACAAAAATTAGCGGAAGTTATAGATTCTTATGGAGAGGAAAACGATTACTCTTTTATTATAGACAAACGCAACAGTGGACTGGTGTATGGCGAGGATTCTTTGGAAATTACCGAAGAAATAATGGACGAATTCAATAAAGCCTGGAGCCAGGAGCAAAAGGGCGAATAGGGCCGAGGGGGCTGAAGTGAAACTCTCTGTGCTCGCAAGCACTTTGGGCCTTGCCTATACAGGTCCAGATACGGAAATCCGTGGCGTTGCTACGTTGGAAGATGCAGGGCCCAATGAGCTTTCCTTTTTGGCCAACCCGAAGTATTCGGGGTTGTTGCAAACCACCCAAGCTGGTGCGGTTGTGGTAGCGCCGCGGTTTGCCGAGCAGGTGACCGCGGCGCTTATCAGTGACACGCCGTATCTTGATTTTGCCCGGGCCGTGCAGTTGTTTGCCAAACCGCAGGGGAGTTTTTCGGGCCAGTCGGCATTGGCCTGGGTCCATCCGGAAGCAAGTGTGGCCGAGGATGCGGACATTTATCCCTTTGTGAGTGTCGGGGCCGGTGCCCGGATCGGTTCGGGGACAACGCTTTTTAGTGGCGTGTATATTGGCGAGGACTGTGTCTTGGGGTCGGGGTGCGTTTTGTATCCCAATTGCAGTGTGATGGCCGGCACTGAAGTGGGCGACGGTGTGATTTTGCATGCCGGGGTGGTGCTCGGCAGTGACGGTTTCGGCTTTGCCGAAGCCGCAGCCGGTCGGGAGAAGTTTCCCCAAGTGGGCCGGGTTGTGGTCGAAGACAATGTGGAAATTGGGGCTAATACCTGTGTGGATCGGGCGGCCCTAGGGGAAACCAGAGTCGGAGCCGGGAGCAAAATCGATAACATGGTGCAGTTGGGCCATAATGTCCAAGTTGGTGAAGATTGTGTTTTGGTCTCCCAAGTCGGTATTGCCGGAAGCACAAAGCTCGGGAAGAATGTGATTTTGGCCGGCCAAGTCGGTGTTGCCGGACACCTCGAAATCGGTGACCGTTGCCGGGTGGGCGCCAAATCCGGTGTGGGTCGTTCAATGCCCCCGGATACGGATGCCAGTGGTATCCCGGCCACGGAGCATAAGACGTTTTTGAAGGCTTCAGCGGTGCAAGGGCGCTTACCGGAAATGGCACGCACTCTGCGGCGGCTTGAGGCCGAGGTCAAGGAATTGAAGGCGGCGCTGGGGCCGCAAGGAGAAAGCGATGTCTGAGAATGGCTCTGTGGTCGCCTGTCAGGATATCTTGAACCTGCTACCGCACCGCTACCCGTTTTTATTAGTGGATAGGGTTGTGGAGTATACGCCGTACGAATCATTGACGGCGATAAAAAATGTGACCTTTAATGAGCCCTTTTTTCAGGGCCATTTTCCCGATTATCCAGTGATGCCCGGAGTGCTTATCCTAGAAGCGCTGGCCCAGGCCGGGGGTATTCTTGTGGTCAAGTCCACGCCGGAAATTATCGGCTCCAAAATATTTTTGTTCACCGGTATAGAAAAGGTTCGTTTCCGCAAACCGGTGTTCCCCGGGGATCAGCTACAGCTGCGCGTTGAATATGTGCGGCATAAGTTCAATATGTGGAAGATGCGCGCGCTTGCCCATGTCGCGGATACAGCCGTGGCCCAGGGAGAGTTTACCGCCAGTATCGTGGACCGGGAGGATACATAGTGACCTCGGCTATCCATGAAACAGCGATTGTCCACCCCCAAGCCCAAGTGGGAACAGAGGTGCAGATCGGCCCGTATTGTGTGGTTGATGCCGAGGTGCGCATCGGTCGCGGCACCCGTCTCGATCCCTTTGTGCATATCCAATCCCACACCACCCTTGGTGAGGACAACCATGTCCATTCCTACGCCTGTGTCGGAGGTGTGCCGCAAGATCTCAAATTTCAGGGTGAGCAAAGCGTATTGGAAATCGGTGACCGGAACACCATCCGGGAATATGTGACCTTGAACCGGGGCACCGCCGATGGAGGCGGTCTTACACGCGTGGGATCCGACTGTCTGCTCATGGCCTACTCCCACGTGGCCCATGATTGTCAAGTCGCGGACGGGGTCATTTTGGCCAATGCCGCGACTTTGGCTGGACATGTCTCCATCGGAGCCCATGCGGTGATCGGTGGTTTGTCCGCCGTACACCAATTTGTCACTATTGGCGAATTTTGCTTTATCGGGGGCAAAACCGGAGTGGCCCAAGATGTTCCCCCGTATGTCCTGGCGGCTGGTGAGCGGGCTTCCATGCGTGGTTTGAATCTGGTGGGCCTTAAGCGGCGTGGTTTCAACAAAGAAACCATCCAGGCCCTGCGTAAGGTGTACAGCCTTGTGTTGCGGTCCGGGCTCACCCGCGATGAGGCCATAGCGCAAGCACTCCAGCAATGGGGGGATATTGAGCAGGTGCAGCGCTTTCTCGAGTTCATCCAAAACAGTGAGCGCGGCGTGATTCCGCAAGAGCGAAGCCCTCGGCAATGAATCTTCCCTCGGCTGTAGGCGGCCCTAACGGATGCCTTTCGTAGCCCCTGTCTCCAAGTGGGGGCTAAATACCCTTCCTGATTGGATATCTTCTTTACTATGCAACACAATACCCCGCCTGTGTTAGGCCTCGTGGCTGGTGATGGCCAATTTCCTGCAATGGTGGCAGCCGGTGCGCGGGCCCAAGGATGGCGGGTAGCAGCTGTGGGTTTTCCGGAAAACACTGCGGAATCTCTGATTGCCGAGACTGATTGGTTCCAATGGCTCAAGCTGGGACAGCTGGGAAAATTGGTGGCTTTTTTCCAGAGTTGCGGTGTTACCCATGTGGTCTTTGCCGGCGCGATCAATAAGCCTAAGGCACTGCATATCCGGCCCGATTTCCGTGCCGCCAAACTTTTGTGGAGGCTACGCAACAGAAGCGACAATGCGTTGTTATCCGCTGTGGCTTATGAGTTGCGCCGCGAAGCGATGGAGGTCATTTCGCCGGTGCGGTTTGTACCGGATTTGCAAACCCCGGCGGGACAGCTGACCAAGCGGGGACTGAGCCCAAAAGAGCAGCGGGACATGGTTTTTGGCTGGCCGGTGGCTAAAACCATAGGTCGGCTAGATATTGGTCAATGCATCGTTGTCCGGGAACAGATGGTGGTGGCGGTGGAGGCCTTGGAGGGCACGAACGCGACCATACTGCGTGGTGGTGAGATCGGCGGCCGTGGCGGTATGGTGATAAAGATTTTTAAACCTGGGCAAGAAAACGCCGTCGACCAACCAGCGGTTGGGCTCTCCACGATAAAGACGATGCTCGAGGCCGGGTTGCAAACCTTGGTGGTGGAGGCCCAAAAAAGCCTTTTTTTCGATCGTGATGAGAGCGTCACCCTCGCCGATCGGAACGGATTGTGTATTTATGGGCAAACCGATACCGACCCTGTTGATCCGGTGGCAGTGGATTGAAGCAAGCTACGCCACATGGCGGTTTTGAGCTGTCGTTTAATACAAAGCTGGACCGAAGGCGGCCTGAACGAGTTGCGCTGTGGTCCGAGAATTGGGGGCCCCGAGGACCGTGGTTGTGGGACCTTGTTCAACACAACGCCCTTCGTGCATGACCAGAATGCTGTGGCACAGGGCTTTGACCAGTTTGAGGTCATGGGAGATAAAGATATAACTTATCCCCAATTCCTGCTGGAGGTGACGCAAGAGTTCGAGTATTTGGGATTGGATGGACCTATCGAGTGACGAAGTTGGTTCGTCGAGGATCAGGGCTTCCGGATTGAGGATGAGGGCTCGGGCTATAGCGATGCGTTGGCGTTGTCCGCCCGAGAATTCATGAGGGTAGCGGTGTCGCAGGGCGGGGTCGAGACCCACTAGGCGCATGATTTCCACCACCCGCTGGTCCCGATCGGTCTCGCTGAGGTGTTCATGGACAGCGAGTCCTTCCGAGATAATGGATGTGGTGGTCAGACGGGGGTTGAGGCTGCCAAAGGGGTCTTGAAAGATTATTTGCAGACGTTTGCGCAGAGGACGCAATTCAGCGCTTTTCAGCGTATCAAGGCGTTGCCCAGCGAAATGAATACGCCCCGTGCTGGCGATAAGGCGCACCAACGCCAGGCCAAGCGTTGTCTTGCCGGACCCGCTTTCTCCGACAATACCCAGGGTTTGGCCCTGCCGAAGGGTCAGATCGATCCCGTCTACCGCTTTCACGTATCCCTGCGTCCGTTTTAATATCCCTTTTTTGAGGGCAAACCAAACCCGCAAATGGTCCACAGAAAGGATTTGCGGGGCTGTTTCTGGCACAGGCGGGGGTGTTCCTTGCGGTTCAGCTGCGAGTAAGGCTTGGGTATAGGGATGCTGGGCATCCCCCCAAAGCTCTACAGTGCTGCGGTATTCGACCACAGTTCCATTGTGCATAACTGCGGTGGTACCGGTTACATCCTTGACCATGGCCAGGTCGTGGGAAATGAGTATCAAGGCCATGTGCATTTCTTGCTGGAGTCGTTTGAGCAGCGCCAATATCTGCCGCTGGACGGTGACATCCAACGCCGTCGTGGGTTCATCGGCGATCAGTACCTGAGGGGATGTGGAGACGGCCATGGCAATCATTACCCGTTGACGCTGGCCCCCAGAGAGTTGGTGCGGGTAAGCGTTGAGTTTGGCGCACGGCTCTTTAATGCCGACCATTTCTAAAAGTTCAAGGGCTTTACGCCGAGCTTTCGCCCCGGATAGTCCGGTGTGCCACTGCAAGGGTTCTGTGATTTGGCGTTCGATGGGATGCAGGGGATTGAGTGCGGAAAGGGGTTCCTGGAAGACCATCGCCGCAGTATTCCCCCGAAGGGTGCGCAATGTTTTGGGAGTGGCGTTCAAAATATCCACTCCGGCTAGGTTGAGACGGTCGGCTGTGCATTTGGCGGAAACGGGGAGCAATCCCATGAGCGCCAAGGCCGTGACGGACTTGCCTGAACCGCTTTCCCCCACGATACCGAGGGTCTGTCCAGGGGCAAGGCGCAGGGAAACCTGGTTGACCACTGCTGGACTGGCGGGATCGAAGCGCACGGAAAGGTTGGCTATATCCACAATGGGAGAGTTGGGCATCATAGGAGACGCTCGAGGCTAAGCAGGAGTTTTTTCTGATCCAAACCGGAACTAAACCCCCCTAACCTGCCTTTGGCAGCCAAGACGCGGTGGCAAGGGACGATAATCGGCCAGGGGTTATGACGCATCACCTGGCCAATAGCCCGGGCTCCACCGGGGCGTTGGCAGGCCTGAGCTAGGACGCCGTAGGTTGTCCATCGCCCCCAGCCCACAGTGTGTAGCAAGGTCTGTAATACTGTGCGGGCAAAGGGGGAAACGCGCTCCCAGGCCAGAGGCAGAACGGGCCACTGTGCGGGAGTTGTATGGCAATAGCGTGTAAGGGCCGCGTGCAGGCAAGGGGCCCAGCGGGAGCGGTAGCAATTCTGCTGCACCTTCGTGGTGGTCTGTAGGGTGATGTGCACGAGCTTTTCCTTGTGCCAGGTAAAACGTAGTTGCAATGGCGGGACGACGATGTCGTCCTCAATCAAAGTAGTGGGTGTTACCACGCAGCAGCTCCTTGGCGGTGGCTTCAGCGGTATGGGGGGCAAGAATGCTTTGCGGAGGCGGATGATCCTGGCAAAACCAGGCTGGAGGCTCGGAAAGCCAGTTTTGCCCCTGCCAGATGCCATTCTCGTTGAAGAAGGTGTGGATCGCGTTGAGGACCGTTTGTTTGTTTTCGGCCCACAGCGGGGCAACTAATTCACCGGGAGCGGGATCTCCATTGAGTCTGTGGAGCACAATATCCGGTCGCAAGGCGGCTATGGCCAAACCGAGCCAATGGCAGTATTGGGATTGTTGGAGCGGGATATAAGCCCCCTTGGCCGTCCAGGTGGCTAAAGGGGTGTTCTGGCAGACATAGAGGTTGTGGAATTTAACACCGTGGACGGGCAACGCATTAAGGAAGTCGATGCTGGCAAGAAAATCGGTGGTATTCTCGTCAGGCAAGCCAGCGATAAGATGGGCGCAGACTTTTATTCCACGATCGGCCGCGGCGCGACAGGCCGCGGCGAAGCAGGCAGCGTCATGCCCACGGTTGATGCGCTGCAGGGTTCGGTCGTTTGAAGATTGTAACCCCAAATCGAGCCATATCTCGGGCACCGGCAGCTCTTGGAGGAGATCCAGCTTGTCCGCGTCTAGGCAATCCGGCCGTGTACCGATGCAGATACCGTTTAATTGAGGAAGAGTTGATAATTGCCGGAGTAAAACGGTGAATTGCTCCAGCGAACAATAGGTATTGGAAAACGATTGGAGGTAGGCCAAAAAACGGCGGGCTTTATACCGTTTGGCAAGCCGCTCGCGCCACCACCTCCATTGCTCCTCAAAGGATTTTCCCTGGGAGGCCTGGCCCGTGCCGGAGCCAGAGGGATTGCAAAAAATGCAGCCGCGTTTGGATATGGCCCCATCTCGGTTTGGACAATTCAAACCGGCGTCTAACGGAATTTTTTGCACCCGTTCCCCGAAGCGTTGGCGCAGGTACACGGATAAGGCGTAATATTTTGTGATCATGGGGTTTCGTTTTTTTTCCGCCGAGGCAGCTTCTTCGTTGCCTGGAGTGGGGAGTTTTGATAGATAGCAGCTTCTGATTTTGTTTATATTGTGACCGTCGTCAAGCGAGGAAGTATGTCGAGGATATTCAACAAGATATTGGGCTATTTTTCAAATGATTTAGCCATTGATTTGGGCACGGCCAACACCCTGGTTTATGTTCGGGGCAAGGGTATAGTCTTGCAAGAACCTTCGGTGGTGGCTGTGAAAAAGGACAACCGGGGGATGAACAAGGTTCTGGCCGTTGGGGAAGAGGCAAAGCGTATGCTGGGCCGGACCCCCGGCAATATTGTCGCCATCCGTCCGATGAAAGACGGGGTGATCGCCGACTTTGAGATCACCGAAGCCATGCTCCGCCATTTTATCAAAAAAGTCCATAACAGCCGCCGCTTGGTGCGTCCACGGATCGTGATCTGTGTGCCCACGGGGATAACCCAAGTGGAAAAGCGGGCGGTCAAGGAGTCCGCGGAAAGTGCCGGAGCCAGGGAGGTGTACCTGATAGAAGAGCCGATGGCCGCGGCAATCGGTTCGAACCTTCCGATTACGGAACCCACGTCGAATATGGTTGTCGACATCGGCGGCGGAACCACCGAAGTGGCAGTGATTTCCCTTTCCGGGGTGGTCTATAGTAAATCCGTGCGTGTTGGCGGGGACAAAATGGACGACGCCATAATGCAGCACGTGAAGCGCAAATACAATATGCTCATTGGCGAGAGCAGTTCGGAAATTATCAAGAACAAGATTGGCTCTGCGTATGATGTCGACGAAGAAGAAATGGAGATAAAGGGCCGGGATTTGGTTTCCGGTATCCCGCAGCATGTCACCATAACCTCTGGGGAAGTGCGTAAGGCGATTGCCGAACAGGTGGACAGTATTGTGCAAACGGTGCTTATCGCTTTGGAACAAACGCCTCCGGAATTGGCCGCGGACATAGTCGATAGGGGGATTGTCCTTACCGGTGGCGGAGCCTCCCTGCGCGGGCTCGATCAATTGCTCCGCGAGGAGACCTCCTTGCCGATCACGGTAGTTGACGCACCATTGACTACGGTGGTGATGGGCTCCGGCAAGGTTTTGGAAAACCTCCAGGTGCTGAAGGAGGTTACCATAGATTAAATTCCTGACACCCCGGGCACGGAAGGTGCTATTCCTTTTTTTACTGCCTTTTTTGGTGTATTTTCTGATCTATACCTGGAATGTCCGGACCGGCACCTTGGACCATTTGGCCGAATGGACAGGGTTAGAGATTGTGGGTTGGGTTTTGGCTCCAGGGCAATGGGCGGAACGAAAAACCACGCGGGCCTGGAAACGGTATATCCATCTCGTTGATCTTCGTCGCGAGAACGAACGCCTCCAGGCTCAGGTGGATGCGTTGCGTCTTGATAATTTGCGGTTGCAGCGCCATGCTAGAGAGGCGCAACGACTCCGTGGGCTTTTGCATATGCCCTCTCCTCCTGGATGGAAATTCACCGGAGCGCATGTCATCGGGCATCGGCAAGGCCCAAACGGGGTATTGCGCACTCTCCTTGTGGATGTTGGCGACACAGAAATGGTCGAAGAAACATTGCCAGTAGTGACTCCTCGAGGGGTTGTTGGCCGTCTTTCGCGCGTGGGACCCCATTTTAGTACTGTGCTGCTGTTACATGATCCGAACAGTCGTATCGCGGTTATTAGCGAGACAACACGCACCAGCGGGATTCTTGTCGGTCGCGGAGCCCAGGCGCAATTGAATGTTAAATATATCCCGCAAAATGAGCAGCTCCAAGAAGGGGAACTCTTGCTCACCTCCGGTTTGGCGGGGATTTTCCCCAAAGGAATCCCTGTGGCCCGTGTCAGTTCTATAGTCCATTCGGATATCTCTTTGTTCCAAGAGGTTGACGCGCAACCCCTGCTCAACCCCCACCGGCTTGAGGAAGTCTTTGTCCTGCATCAGATTTCCGGTCAGCAGAAAAACTCCAATAATGCGACCGCTGCTGCGGTTCCCTTTTAATGCGTATGTCTAAGCCGGTGTGGTGGCTTTTGTATACGGTAATCGGGATCTGGTTGCAGCATTTTTTGCCCGGGGCCGATTTGTTCGTTCCTGGGCTGTTGGTTTGCTTACAGGAAGAAGGCCCCGTTCCTGCATTTTGGTTAAGTTGTTTGTGGCTCTTAATTCAAGAGGGTGCAGGGAGTTTACATTTTGGTGTCGGATTTTTGTGGTATGCTGGCCTCTGGGTTATGTTTTACGGAGGCAAGATGGTTTTAGAATCCCGAAGCGGGGTTTTTATCGCCTTGTATGCTGTGTTCAGCGGCAGCTACCATTTTTTTCTATTACAGATATTTAGCCGCCTTCAAGGGTTAGATATACCGCTAGGCTTGCAGTTGCAAGATAGCTTGCGCCAGATATTTATTTTGCCGTTCCTTTGGGTGCTTCTTATGTCGTTGTATCGGTGGCGGGAGCGGAGTCATGCTTGATGCCGAGCTCTTCCAACCTTCACGAAAGGGCCTTGCATTGGTGCGTTTGTGCATTCTGGCCCTTTTTTGTGTCTTTGCCCTCCGCCTTTGGTTTTTGCAGATCCATAAAGGGGACCGTTTTGCCAGCAAAGCCCGGGAGAATCGCTTACGGGAAATACCGGTCTATGCTCCACGAGGCCTCATTCGAGACCGGGATGGGACCCTAGTAGCTGATAATAAACCTGCCTATGCGCTGGCGCTTATTCGGGAAGAGTGTAGTGATATTGACGATTGCTTGCACCAAGTTAGTCAATGGACTGGACAGCCCCTTGCCCAACTTAAATCCCGTTTTGAGCGCGGGCGCAAACACACTCGCCCATTCGAGACCCAAATCCTCGTGCCACACCTTGATTTCGGGCTTGTCGCCAAGATTGAAGCTCATGCCCCGCAATGGCCAGGCCTTAAGGTTCTCAGTCGCCCCCAGCGTTCGTATCCCTACGGGGAGGATTTAGCCCATGTTTTAGGGTTTGTCGCCCAGGCCTCGGAGCAAGAACTTCGGGCTGACGCTAAGCTCCGCCTTGGTGATATGGTGGGGAAAAGCGGTGTGGAAAAAGCTTTTGAAAAGCATCTGCGTGGCAAAAAAGGACGCAAGCAGATTGAGGTCAATGCGGCGGGCCGTGGGTTGCAAGAGCGGATGGTGCGCCAGCCAGAAGCCGGGCAGGACGTTCGTTTAAGCATTGACCTCTCATTGCAACGTAAGGCGATGGACCTCTTGGCCAATAAAGCCGGGTCTATCATTGTTTTAGACCCGAAAACTGGGGAGTTGTTGACGTTGGCTTCAAGCCCTTCGTATGACAGCAATCTTTTTGTCCAGGGCATTTCTTCGAAGGATTGGGAGCGCCTAGCCACGAATCCGCGTCAGCCGCTGCAAAATAGAGCGATTCAGAATGTGTATCCGCCTGGTTCGGTGTTTAAGCTGGTTATGGTCGGGTGTGCGCTCCATGAGATGGGAGTGGATCCCCGTAAGGAAGTCTATTGCAATGGGGCTTATACCCTCGGCAACCGTACCTTCCGTTGCTGGAAGAAAGAAGGGCATGGGGATGTCGATATGCGTAAAGCCCTTGTAGAGTCCTGCGATGTGTATTTTTATAAGTTGGGACAAGAGCTTGGTGTGGAAACAATCAGTGAGTACGCCAAGTTATGGGGGTTGGGGGAAAAGACCGGCATTAACCTGCCCCAGGAAAAAAGTGGACTTATTCCCAGCCGTGAATGGAAACGGCGCCAACGTGGAGCGAGATGGCAGGGCGGTGATACGGTAAACATGTCCATTGGGCAGGGATCCACGTTGACGACACCGTTGCAGATAGCAACGATGCTCGGGGGGCTTCTCAACGAGGGGACTTTGGTCACCCCATCGTTGCTGCATAATTCACCGGTCAAAGAAGGTGGTCAAATGCCGCTGTCCCCCCAAGAACGTCAACGGATCCTCCAATATATGGTCGATACCGTGGATTCACGGCGGGGTACGGCCCGCCGACTGCAAAGCAAGGGGGTCACTATTGGCGGCAAAACCGGCACGGCCCAGGTGGTGAAGCTTGTAGATCCGGAGGACGATGAGGAGATTTTGTATAAATATCGTGACCATGCTTGGATGGCTAGTTTTGGCCGTTATGAGGATCAGACTTATGTCGTGGTGACGTTTATTGAGCACGGCGGATCCGGCGGGGCTACGGCTGGCCCTCCGACGAAAGCGATGTACGACGCCCTGTTTCCGCAAGCGGCGCAAGGAAAATCGAACAGTGACACCCATTGATCAACGGCTATTCGCGCACTTGAATTGGGCTCTTTTGGGGCTCATCGTCCTCTTGTTTGGCATCGGTGTGCTGAATTTGTATTCCGCGAGTTCCTTGCGCGGCATTGAAGGTCTGGCGGTAACCTCCTTTTTTACCAAACAGCTCATCTGGGGAGGCATTGCCTTCGGCTGTATGGTGTTGCTTATGAGCTTTGATTACCGCCATATGGCGGTTTTGGCGTGGCCCTTATACTGGGTGACCATAGCCCTTTTACTGGCGGTCCCGTTTTGGGGCAAAACGATTTACGGTGCGCAGCGGTGGATTTCTTTCGGGGTTTTCAACCTCCAGCCCAGTGAAGTGGCCAAAGTGGTAGTGCTGCTGGTCGGGGCCCGGATGCTTTCTCGAGTGCCAGGAGAGTTGGGGTGGGGCGGCCTCGTGAAGGTTTTTCTCGTTGGGGTGGTACCGGCGGCATTGATTATTCTCCAGCCGGATTTGGGTTCTGGGTTGAACCTGTTGCTGCTTTTAGGGGGTATGGTCTTATATAAGGGGTTGGCGCCTTCTGTGGCGAAAACCCTTTTTGTTGCTTTGCCGCTTCTCCTGCCATGCGGGTGGTTTTTTCTCCATGATTACCAAAAACAGCGCATAATCTCCTTTTTGAATCCCGGCAACGATCCGTTGGGATCTGGCTATCATATACTTCAGTCGCAAATTGCTATCGGGTCGGGGCAATTTTGGGGCAAGGGCTTTCTTGAAGGCACCCAAAGTCAACTCCGCTTTTTACCGGAAAAGCATACCGATTTTGCCTTTGCGGTTTTCGGCGAAGAATGGGGTTTTGTCGGGTGTATGGTTCTTTTAGCCCTTTTTTGTCTTTTTTTGTT
>JBNJGM010000025.1:20258-26590 GCA_051747685.1 Thermodesulfobacteriota bacterium
CATGCGCCATGACTGCTTTTTCGGGAAAAAGGCTTTGACACGCAGTGGGAAATTGGCTAAAGCCGCAATGACTTTGAACTAAAATTCACATACTCGTGGGGGGCGGCATGATTGAACTCAATTTTACCTTCTTCATCCAGTTGGTAAACTTTCTTATCATTCTGGCAGTCTTGAACCTCATACTTTTGCGGCCGATTCGAGGCATCTTGCAGCAGCGAGCGGATCAAATGGGCGCTCAAATGGGGGCCATCGAACGGTTCAACGCCGAAGCCCAAAACAAACTCCAGAATTATGAACACGCCTTGGAAAAGGCCCGCGAAGAGGGGGCCCAAATCCGGGATGCCCACAAGGCGGAAGGCCAAGGCAAAGAACAGGAAATTATCGAGCAAGCTTCGAACGAGGCTTCAGAACAGTTAGACGCCTCACGCCAGAAGATCGCTTCTGAGCAGGAGACGGCTGCCAAAGAGTTGCGCAAGCAAGTCAAGGCCTTTGCCGAACAGGCTACGGAAAAGATTTTCAGCCGGGCCTAAAACCAGAACATAAGGAGGGTGGAGCGTTGCGAAGATTACGGAGCATCGCGGTCATCGCGACGGTGCTGGTCTTCATGGCCGTAGCCGCCTGGGCCGCACAAGGGGGCGAGGACGCCGCACATGGCGGATCATGGATGAACTTTTTCTGGCGTATAGTTAATTTTGTTATTTTTGCGGCCATTATTTACAAACTGGCTGGAAAACGCCTTCGTGAATTTTTCAGTGGTCGGCGCCAACGTATCGCTACGGATCTCAAGGATCTCGAAACCCGCAAAGTGGATACGGAAAAACGCCTGGCCGAGGTCGAGCAAAGCATAGCCGATCTTGACAAGAAGCGCGAAGACATCTTGGCGGAGTACACGCAGCAGGGTGAAGCGCTCAAAGAAGCCATCGTGGCCAAGGCTCACGAACGGGCCCAGCAAATCCAGGCTCAAGCCGAGAAATCGGCCCAACAAGAACTGCGGCAGGCGGTCAAGGACTTGCGGGCCGAGATCGCTGAAGCTGTGGCCTCGGCCGCAGAAAAGTCGATTGCGGATAAATTGAATAAGGAAGACCATAAAAAACTTGTTCAAGATTACCTAACAAAGGTGGTGCTCAATTGACGGGACATATGATCGCTTCGAGGTATGCTCGCGCCCTGTTCAATTTACGCAAAGATCAGGGGGTTAATGAGCTAGAGTCGATTGCCCAGCAGTTGCATTCGCTGGCAACAATCATGGAACAGTCACCTGAGCTCTACCGCCTTTTCTGCAACCCAGCCTTTAGCGCCCAGGAGAAAAAAAATGTCATTGAGGCTGTGTTGGCCAAAGGCGAATATACGCCTGTAGTGACTAACTTTTGTCAGCTTCTTGCCGACAAGGGCCGTTTGGCAATTCTCCCGGACGTTGACCTCGTGTTTCAGGTGTTGCTTGACCAGGAAAAAGGGGTCCAGCGCGGAGAGGTGGTGACTGCCGTTTCGATGCCCAAAACTGAGCGCGAGAAAATCACATCGCAACTGGAGAATCAGCTTGGGCAGGGGCTGATTCTGGACTTCAGGGTGAACAAGAAGATTTTGGGTGGACTTGTGCTCAAAGTCGGAGACAAGCTGTATGATGCGAGTCTCCGCGCACAACTCGATATGCTCAAAGAAAACTTGAAGAGGGGTGAGTAGTGGCCATGCAAATCAAAGCAGAGGAAATCAGCAAGGTCATTCAGGACCAAATCCAAAATTATGAAGCTCGAATGGAAACCAGCGAAACCGGCACAGTCATCTATGTTGGCGACGGTATCGCCCGGGTCCATGGAGTACAAAACGCCATGGCCATGGAATTGTTGGAGTTCCCTGGTGGCGTTAAAGGGATGGTTCTGAATCTGGACGAAGACAATGTCGGTGTGGCCTTGCTCGGTGAGGACTCCCACATTAAAGAGGGCGACGAGGTCAAACGTACCGGCGAGATTTTTTCCGTTCCTGTGGGCGAAGCGGTCAAAGGCCGGGTTATTTCCCCCTTGGGTGAACCGCTGGACGGCCTTGGGCCCATTGATGATTCTGAAACCCGGCCGGTGGAGATCAAGGCCCCGGGCATTGTGCAGCGTAAATCGGTGCACGAGCCTATGTATACCGGCTTAAAGGCCATCGATGCCATGACCCCCATCGGCCGCGGGCAACGCGAGCTTATTATCGGTGACCGTCAGGTGGGAAAGACCGCTATCTGTTTGGATTCCATCCTGGCCCAAAAAGATTCGGATGTGCATTGTTTCTACGTAGCCATTGGGCAAAAGAAATCCACTGTGGCTTTGGTGGCTGATGCCCTGCGCCAGCATGGAGCAATGGAGTACACCACAATCATTTCGGCTACGGCTTCGGAAGCGGCGTCGTTGCAGTTTATTGCCGCTTACGCTGGATGCACCATGGGCGAACATTACCGGGATAACGGTCAGCACGCCCTTATCTGTTATGACGACTTGTCCAAGCAGGCTGTGGCCTACCGCCAGATGTCCCTGCTGCTGCGGCGCCCGCCCGGTCGTGAGGCTTTCCCGGGGGACGTATTCTACCTCCACTCCCGTTTGCTGGAACGCGCGGCAAAATTGAGTGATGATCAAGGTGCTGGTTCTCTCACCGCCTTGCCAATTATCGAAACTCAGGCGGGTGACGTCTCGGCCTATATTCCGACCAACGTCATTTCCATCACCGATGGTCAGGTCTACCTGGAGCCGGATTTGTTTAACGCCGGTGTGCGACCGGCTATTAACGTCGGCCTTTCCGTCTCCCGTGTCGGTGGTGCCGCTCAGATTAAAGCCATGAAACAGGTGGCCGGCACATTGCGCCTGGACTTGGCGCAATATCGGGAATTGGCTGCTTTTGCGCAATTTGGCTCAGATCTGGACAAGGGCACTCAACAAAAGTTGGAGCGCGGAGCCCGGATGGTGGAATTGCTCAAGCAGCCGCAATACAAGCCCATGAAAGCCGAGGAGCAAGTGGCGGTGCTTTTTGCCGGCACACACGGCTATATGGATGATGTTCCCACCGAGGCCGTACGGAAATTTGAAGATGAATATCTGGAATTTATGTATAATTCCAAGCAGGATGTTTTGGACGCCATTAAAGAGCAGGCCAAGCTGGATGAGGCCCTGGAAGAAAAATTGAAGGCGGCAGTGGAGGAGTTCAAAAAAGGATTCCGCGCTGAAGGCTAGGGGGTGACCGATGCCATCTTTAAAGGATGTCAAAAATAAGATCGCTGGGGTGAAAAAGACCAAACAAATCACCCGAGCTATGAACATGGTCGCTTCGGCCAAGTTGCGCAAAGCCCAGGATCGGATCGTTTGTTTCCGGCCGTATGCCGAGAAATTTTACGAGATCCTTGGTGACCTTTCCTCGCGCGCTGATCAAGATGCCCATCCATTGCTGGAAGTTCGTGAAGAAGTCCGCACCATTGGTATCGTCTTGATCACCTCAGACAAGGGGTTGTGCGGTAGCTTCAATATGAATTTGATCCAGCGCGCCTTGAAGCTGGCCGAGGCAAAGCACAAGGAAGGGAAAGACGTGACCTTCTACTGCGTGGGCAAAAAAGGACGGGATGCCGTTCGCAAACGCGGTTATACAGTGGCCACGGCATATGTAGATGAAATGAACGTCTTTGACTTTTCGTTGGCTAACACCATCGGCACGGAAACTATCGACGCCTATCTAGACGGCAGCCTAGACGAGGTCCATCTCGTTTATGGCGAATTTGTAAGTCTTATCCGCCAGGATCCCAAACAATTGCAGATGCTGCCTATTGTGACGGAGGGCGAGGGCGAAGAAACCGGCGCTGCCAGCGAATACATCTACGAGCCCTCTGTCGAGGGGCTTTTGGCGGAAATCCTGCCTCGGTTTATCAAAGTTCAAGTCTACAGAGGACTTCTGGACACTTCGGCCAGTGAACATGCAGCCCGCATGACAGCCATGGATAATGCCACAAACAATTGTGATGACATGATTTCATCGTTAACACTGGTCTACAATAAAACCCGACAGGCGGCCATTACTACAGAACTCATGGATATCGTCGGCGGCGCAGAAGCGCTGCAATGATAAAAGGGGGCATTGAAACTATGAGTGTGAATAAAGGCAAAATAGCTCGTGTTATGGGAGCTGTTGTCGACGTGGATTTCACCGACGGACAGCTACCTGAGCTTATGAGCGCATTGGACATTTCCAATCCGAATAACCCGGACGCACCGGAGCTGGTTGTTGAAGTGGCGCAACACCTGGGCGACAACGTTGTTCGTTGTATCGCTATGGACGCTACTGAGGGCCTCGTGCGCGGCATGGAAGTTGTAGATACTGGTAAGCCGATTTCGGTTCCAGTGGGGAAACCCTCTCTAGGCCGTATTATGAATGTTGTTGGCCGTCCCGTTGATGACGCCGGACCTATCGACGACAGCATCACCATGCCCATCCACCGGGAGGCCCCGGATTTTACCGACCAGAATACTGCGGTTGAACTTCTGGAAACCGGTATTAAGGTTGTTGATCTGTTGATCCCTTTTCCCAAGGGCGGGAAAATGGGATTGTTCGGCGGTGCCGGCGTGGGCAAGACTGTTATCCTTATGGAGATGATTAATAATATCGCCAAGGAACACGGTGGCAAATCCGTTTTTGCCGGTGTCGGCGAGCGGACCCGCGAGGGTAACGATCTGTACGAAGAGATGAAGGAAGCCGGGGTTATCAATAATGCCGCCCTTATCTACGGACAGATGAACGAGCCTCCCGGAGCCCGGGCGCGCGTTGCGCTCACCGCTTTGACTTGCGCGGAATATTTCCGTGATGAGGAGGGGGAAGATGTCCTGCTCTTTATTGACAATATTTTCCGCTTTACCCAGGCCGGGATGGAAGTTTCCGCTCTCCTTGGCCGTATGCCTTCAGCGGTTGGCTACCAGCCCACATTGGGCACTGACCTTGGTGAGTTACAAGAACGGATTACCTCTACGCACAAGGGGTCAATTACTTCGGTCCAGGCGGTGTATGTGCCTGCCGACGACTTGACCGACCCCGCTCCGGCCACGACCTTCTCGCACTTGGACGGGACATTGGTTTTATCCCGCCAAATCGCCGAACTTGGCATCTATCCTGCCGTTGATCCGTTGGACTCAACCTCACGGATTCTCGATCCCAATGTCCTTGGATCTGAGCACTACCAAGTGGCCCGAGGCGTGCAGATGGTATTGCAAAAATATAAAGATCTCCAGGATATTATCGCCATTTTGGGGATGGAAGAATTGTCTGATGAGGATAAATTGACTGTGTCCCGTGCCCGGAAGATCCAGCGTTTCCTCTCGCAACCGTTCCATGTTGCAGAATCCTTTACTGGCAAGCCAGGGAATTATGTCCGCATCGAGGATACAATCAAAGGCTTTAAATCCATTCTGGACGGGGAACTCGATGAAATCCCGGAAGGCGCATTTTATATGGCCGGAGATATCAACGAAGTGCTTGAAAAAGCCAAACAATCCTCGTAATCATAGCGTTTGAGGGAGTGATCATGGCTAATACGATCAGATTTGAACTCGTCACGCCCGAGCGCAGTGTAGTGAGTGAGGATGTGGAGTATGTCGGTGCCCCCGGCGTTAACGGTGAATTCGGGGTTTTGCCAAACCATATCCCATTTCTTTCCGCGTTGGGGATAGGGTCCCTGTTTTTTAAATCCGGGGGACGCCGCTATTATGTGTTTGTGGCTGGCGGTTTCGCTGAGATCTCTCCGGACAAGGTGACTGTTTTGGCTGAAGTGGCTGAAAAGGCAGAGGAAATTGATGTCGAGCGGGCGCGCAAGGCGCGTGAGCGTGCGGAAAAACGCTTGCAGCAGGCCCAGGATCGTCTTGAACACGCGCGGGCTAGGGCAGCATTGGTCCGTGCTATGCAGCGGGTCACGACCCGCGAAACCGCTTCGCAAAGCAGGTAGCTATACCGTTTTTTGGGTCCCTTGACCTAAAGAGTGCAACGAATACAATACGGGGTGGTTCGAATTTTCGAACCACCCCGTATTGTTTTGGGCTTTTGAATCCCCTGCTTCGGGAGTTGCGCCAGGGTCCAAAAAGCCTTAAAGTTAGGCGCGCATTCAATGGGGAGGTCGGAATTTTTCCTGTTGTGTATCTAAAGGACAATGCCCCAGGTAGCAGAGATGAGGTTGGTGTGCAGGAATCTATGGGTATAGGAGCACTCGTATTAGCGGCCGGAAAGGGCTCTCGGATGCATTCGTCCCGCCCCAAAGTGCTCCATGAAATATTGGGCGAGCCCATGTTGCGGCATGTGCTTCGGGCTGTGGCCCAGCTAAGTGATGATCAGTT
>JBNJGM010000026.1:0-17853 GCA_051747685.1 Thermodesulfobacteriota bacterium
CGCGGCCCTTCCTCGTCATCGCTTTGCAGTGTGGTTTCCATTGCAGCGAAGGTCGTGCTGAGCTGTTCTTGAAAGCGGTGCAACATTTGCAGATAAAACGCGGTGTCACCGTCTGCGGCCGTGAGGCCCTGTTGCAGGTCAAAGCCCTCCAGGGATTCGGGCAGGGAAGGCGCTGTGCTCGCCTCCTTTTGCTGCCCCGGAGCGGGAGCTTCCTGCTGGGGCAAAAATCGCGCGAGGGTGGCGTATAACGTCCCGCTATCAATGGGTTTGGCCAAATGGGTCCGCATCCCGGCGGCGCGGGCGTTTTTTTGATCGCTCTCCATAACCGCGGCGGAGAGGGCGATAACTGGAAGCTCGGGGTTGTGCTCCACGATACGCCGGGTGGCCTCGAATCCGTCCATTACCGGCATCTGCAGATCCATCAAAACCAGGTCAAAATCACCGTGAGCCGCCAATTCCACAGCTTCGGCCCCATTATTGGCTATGGTAACTGCAGCCCCGGTTTTTTCGAGCATTTGTTGGGCCACCTCTTGGTTCAAACGATTGTCCTCGGCAAGGAGAATCGCGGCCCCGAAAAATGAGGGGATGGAGGTTGTGCTTATTTGGGATTGGCGCTGCGGTGCCTCGCCGCCGGCTTCAGCTATAGCGTCGAACACAGAAGAGGCGGTTACTGGTTTGGAGAGAAAACACTGCAGGCAGGAATTGCCGGTTTCCGGCAATTCGTCACGTTTATAGGCGCTGACGATAACCGTTGGCGGCGTGTTCCCGCTCAGGGTTCCCTCGGCATGGAGTTGTTCGAGTCTGTTAAGGGCCTCCAGCCCGTCGAGTTCTCCGGGCATTTTCCAGTCCATAAAGATATAATCAAAAGGGGCGCCCGCCTTGTCCGCTTCGAGTACTGCGGCAATGGCTGAGGCCCCGTCTTCGGCCTCGGTTATATTAAAGGTACAGCTTTCCAGGATCTCCCGCAGTACCTGTCTGGCTACGGCATGATCGTCCGCGACAAGCACCCTGTGGCCCTCGAACTCCTGGCAGGTGCCCGTTTCCCTGGACTCGTCGGCCAGGGGCAATTCGAGTTCAAAGGAAAACCGGCTTCCCTGGTCCGGCAGGGAGACCACTTCAAGCACGCCGCCCATGCGTTCGAGCAGTTTTTGGCTGATAACCAGGCCCAGGCCGGTGCCGCCGTATTTGCGGGTGGTGGAGGTGTCCGCCTGGGTAAAGGCCTGGAATAAGCGGTCGACCTGCTCTTGGTCCATGCCGATGCCGGTGTCGCGGACTTCAAAGCGCAGGCGCACGGTGCTCTGCTGCGTGGCTTGGGCCTTTGAACTGGACCCTTCTCCCTGCTCGGTAGTTTGGACCACCAACTCCACTTGTCCCGTGTGGGTAAATTTCAGGGCATTGCCCAACAGATTGGTGAATACTTGGCCCAGACGCAGGGAATCGCCCTGCAAGCTGTTGGGAGTCTCCGGAGCCACCCGGAAGACGAGTTCCAGTCCCTTGTCTTCGGCGGCGGAGCCGAACAAGGTCCGCATTTGGTCCAAAAGCTCGTCTAAATGGAAGGTATGGTTGTCCAATTCCAGCTTGCCGGCTTCAATCTTTGAGTAGTCCAGGATGTCGTTGATAATCCCCAACAGCATACGCGAGGAGTTGTTGATTTTCCCCAAATAATCGCGCTGGGTGGCATTGAGCGGGGTTTGCAGCAAGAGCTGGATCAGCCCGATGACCGCGTTCATGGGGGTACGGATCTCATGGCTCATATTGGCCAAGAATTCGCTTTTGGACTGGCTGGCGATTTCCGCCTTGCGCTGTGCTTCCTTGAGATCGGTGATGTCCCGCCCTACCCCCTGGACTTCGAGTATATTGCCCTGCTCGTCCAAGACGGCGCTGTCTTCCCAGGAGAGCCAGCGCCAGCCCTCTTCGGTCTGGGCCCGCTGTTCGATATAGGCCCGGTGCGGCGGATATTGTAAATTTTCCATGGCCTGTACTGTGACCTGGATATCGTCCTCATGGACTAGGGGGGTAAACGAACTGCCGACGAGCTCTTGGCGCTGTTTGCCGAATTTCCGGCAATAGGCATCGTTGACGTAGGTAAAACGTCCCTCGCTGTCGACGCGGACAATAAGATCCTGTTGGGATTCCACGAGGCCGCGGTACAAACGCTCTTGTTCGTGGAGGCGTTCCACCGCTTGTTTGGTTTCTGTTATATCCTCATTGATGCCCACGACGCGGACCGCGTTGCCCTGCTGGTCATAAATGGGTTGGGCCATGGCTCGGATGTGGCGGATATCCCCGTCGCCACGGCGGATTTTGAATTCCGATTCGTAGGCTTGCCCGTCGCTGATACCTTTTTGCAACTCCCGGGGGGCCTGGTCGCGAAATTCCGGCAACAGCGCCTGGACCCAATCCTCGGACGAATGGGTGAAGGCCTCCCGGCTGATACCGTAAATACGATGCATGCCTTCGTCCCATTCCAGGTACCCATCCGCAAGCCGCAGGTCCCAGATCCCCAATTCAGCCGCCTCCGTGGCTAGGCGGAGGCGGTTGGCCAGCTCCTGTTGTTCTGCCCGAGCTTCTGTTTCTGCTGTGATATCCAGGCCCGTGCCACGAAATCCCTGCAATTCTCCCTGATCGTCAACAATGGGCATGCCGCTGACCCGCTGCCAGACGATCTTTCCGTCCGGGCGAAGGGTTTGGTGTACCAATCCTTGCCAGGATTCCCCCCGCTCGGCCCAGCCGGTGAGCAGCCGCTCCACGCGTTCGGCATCCTCCGGGGGCATGAATTCAAAGGGAGAGCGGCCCAAAACTTCCTCGATTTTCCGCCCAAAGAGATCCTCCGCGCGCGGGGTCAAAAAACTGTAGGTTCCTGTGGGGTCCACCTCCCAAATATATTCCCCGGCCGCCTCAGCTACATCGCGAAAGCGCTGTTCGCTTTCCTCCAAAGCTTTTATGGTCGCGAGATGGTCGGTAATGTCCCGGAAGAGGCACAGAAAATATCTTTGTCCTTCGATGGTGATAAGGACAATGCTGACGTGGACATCAAGGATGCTCCCGTCTTTACAGCGGTGTTTGGTGCGAAACTCGTCGTGACCGTGTTCAAGTATCTTGTGGATACGTTGGGCGGTCTCCGCAGGGGTTTCCAGAACTTCGTAATCAGATATGTGCAAGCGGGCGAATTCCTGCGCCGAATACCCCAGTTGCGCATGGGCGCGCTGGTTAAAGTCCTCCGGGAGTTTGTTTTCATAATTGATAAGCACGGTAGCGTCCGGATAGAATTCAAAAAGCGTCCGGAATTTTTGCTCACTTTCCTGGAGGCGTTCCTCTCGGAGCAAAAATAAACGGTGCGTGCGCAATAGCTCGTTAATCCAGAGAGCGATGGAGCCCACGACGGCTGCCACACCGCTCAGCCGCGCCACTTCTTCGAAAATGTCTACTGCGTCGCCCGGTGTGGAGCGTATAAAGTTGTCCGCAACATCGGCCATGGCATAGAGAAACAAGAGCCCTACTCCGGCAATGGCCAAATGCCAGATTCGGGGCGGCAAAAGCGCGTTCCATCGGGGCAGGCAGCAGGTGGTCACCAATAATGCCCCCCCCAGCAGCAGGGCAAACACCCCTTCTAAGACGATAGCGGCGTGTATCTCCGGGGTGTGCTCCGGCTTCAGGCCGAGGATCCCGCCCAGCACGAAAAGGCCGGCAACGACAAACAATACGGCCAAAGTCCGTGCGGAGCGCAGGCCTGGGGGAGACGGGGAAACGGTATTCATGCAGGATCTCCCAGTACCTCGCGTATGGTGGTGAGTAATGTATTGAGCTGGTAGGGTTTTGTGAGAAAGCCTGAGGCCATTTGTGCCGCTTCCCGGGCTTGTCCCTGGGCGGAATAGCCGCTGGCGAGTACGACCCGGACCTGCGGATCAAGTTCGCGCAAGTGCTGTAAGCAGCTCGCCCCGCCCATACCGGGCATGTTCAGATCCAAGACGACCAAGGCGATGTCGTTATGGTGCTCGGCATACAAGGACAGGGCCTCTTCTCCGCTTAGGGCCGTGACCACCGTGTACCCGTGGAGTTCTAATATATTGGTGGTCAGGTCCAAAATGGTGTCGTCATCGTCGACCACCAGAATTGTTTCCGTCCCTTGAATCATTTCGGTTTGGCCGCCAGAGGCCTCTGGAGCGCTTTCATCAGTCGCGTCCGGCACGGCAGGCCAATAGATGTGAAAAGTCGTGCCCTGGCCTTTTTCGCTATAGCATTGGATATAGCCGTTATGGGCTTTGACTACCCCGTAAACCGAAGCCAGCCCCAGCCCCGTGCCTTTGCCCACTTCTTTGGTGGTGAAAAAGGGTTCAAACACATGGGTAAGGGTTTCCCGGTCCATCCCGTACCCCGTGTCTGTAACGCTCATACGCAGGTGGGGTCCGGTGTGCGCGCCGGTATGCAAACGGACGAATTCCTCGTCCAACCACGTATTCTGGGTCTCCATGATCAGGCGCCCGCCGGAGGGCATGGCGTTTTCCGCGTTGCTCCCGAGGTTGAAAATGACCTGCTCCACTTGCACTGGGTCGGCACTTATGTACCACGCCTCAGGGTCCAAATGGAGCTCGATATCGATCATTTTGGGGATGGTCCGTTCCAGGAGTTGGATGATATTTTGGAGTTCTGTGTTTAAGTCCAGTTTGCGGACATCGCGCTGGGCCTTACGGCTAAACAACAGCATTTGGCGGATCAGTTCTGTGGCCCGGTCGATGGATTGGCGGATGATTTGCAATCGTTTGTGTTCCGGATGTCCGCTGGTCTTGTCGCGGGCCAAAAGCTCGATATTGCCGCTGATGGTATGCAAAAGATTGTTGAAATCGTGGGCAATTCCTCCCGCCAGCAGACCGACGGACTCCATTTTCTGGGCTTGTACCAGTTGGGCTTGGAGTTTTTCCTGTTCTTGTTCAATCGTTTTGCGTGCGGTGATGTCCTGGGTCGTGCCCCACAACTCGACGATATTGCCGTTTTCGTCGCGGATGGGTTCTCCCCATACCCAGCACCATCCTGTTGTGCCGTCGGCTTTGACGATCTGGAGTTCATGTTCATAGGGGATGCCGGTATTGATTGTTTGCCGAAGAGAGGTGCGTAAACGTTCCCAGCTTTCGGGTTCGAAAAAGGATTTAAGATCCGGATACGACGGCAGGGGGGATGCGGGATCGAGTCCGAAAATGGCGTACAACTCATCGGACCACGTTACTACGTTGGTTGCAACATCCAGCCGCCAACTGCCCAAGCGAGCGATTTTTTGGGTTGCCCGCAGATCTTGTTCCTTGCGTATGACTTCGTGTTCAGCCTGTTTGCGGGCGGTGATATCCGTATGGGTGCCAAAGACCCACAACGGGTTTCCGTCTGGGCTCCAGGAAACAACCTTGCCCCGGTCCAAAACCCAGACCCAATGTCCGTCTTTATGCCGCATGCGGCATTCGCATTCATAATAATCCGATGCGCCGCTAAAATGCTTTTGGAATACCTGGTCGCTGGTTTTGAGGTCCTCAGGATGCGTATGCTGCCACCAGGTTTCGATGGAGATGGGGGCGAGCTCTTCTAAGGTATAGCCAATCATTTCCGCCCAGCGCTCATTGAAAATGGTTTCCCCGGTCTGGACGTTCCATTCCCAGGTGCC
The DNA here is from genome assembly GCA_051747685.1 of Thermodesulfobacteriota bacterium. Lineage (GTDB taxonomy): Bacteria > Desulfobacterota > Desulfovibrionia > Desulfovibrionales > Desulfohalobiaceae > Desulfohalobium. The sequence continues at coordinate 5,648 of JBNJGM010000026.1, forward strand.
CACATTGGTGGCCTCGATGATATTGGTCTGCCGCTCTTTTTGCTCTCGCAACGCCTCTTCTGTTTCTTTTTGCTCTGTCACATCCACGACGCTGGCAAGGGAATAGGAGGGCTGCCCAGCGGGATCGCGGATCAGATTGGTATCCAGGATGCCGTGAACAACATGGCCCTGCCGGTGCCGGTAGCGTTTTTCCAAGCGGTAGTGATCGATCTGCCCCTGGATCAAGAGCTCGAGGTGGTACAAACTGTTGTCGATGTCATCGAAATGGGTGATGGAGCGGATATGGACCCCTTGCAGCTCGTGTTCTTCACGCCCCAGCATGGCACAATAGGCGGGGTTGGCGTGCTGGATGGTGCAATCTAGCCCGATTTGCGCGATGCCCACCGGCACATGCTCATAAATGCCCCGAAAACGCTTTTCGCTTTCCCGCAGCGCGGCTTCAATGCGTTTGTGCTCGCTGATATCGGTAATTTGTTCGATGAAATACTGCACATCCCCGCTCTCATTGAGAATAGGAGTGGCCGTGACTTTAAAGTATTTCTCCATTTCCGGGTGGAAGATTTCCACCCGCTCAACACGCTTGCTGCGGTACGCATTTTTGGTGGCGCAGACCTCGCACTCTGTATCCCGGCCGATGAGTTCATAACATTTTTTGCCGTTCACCTCTTCCGGGGGCAGTCCCAGCAAATCGTATCCGGCTTTGTTAAAGCGGATAATGGTGTGGTCCGGATATTGAAAACCGACCACATCCTGGGTACCGTCCAGCATTTGTTGCAAAATATCCTGGGTCTCGTGGGAAAGCCGTGTGGCCTCATACAAGGCCTGAGAGGTGTTTAAGTCAGCACTGGCTCGATTGAGAACGCGCTCCAAGCGTTGCGCAGAATCCGATTCCTTGAGGATGTAGTGCAGTGCCCCGGTGTTTACCAATTCCTGTATTTCGACATCGCCTTCGTCCCGGTGTGTTTTGAGAATGCAGACCGGGTTGGGGATCTGGGTGGCAAACGCACGCAGGACCGTGAGGCCATCCATATCCGGTAAGCGGTGCTGGATGAAGAGCAGGTGGTAGGCGGCAGTGTTGTGCAGAAGGGCGGCAGCCCCAGTGGGTGCCTCTTGCACGGCAAAATCCAACTCGGTGAGGCGCTTTTGCAATAGGTGCCGAGTATCGGGATCTGTTTCGACTACGAGGGCGCGTCTGGTTTGCTGAGCGGCCGTCTTTTGGGGTGACAGCATGGCGCTATCCTTGGTCAGAGCTTTTGCGTGGCGGCCGGAACATGGGCACGGCGCTGGACTGGAGGCGCCGGATTGCACGGCTGGAACCCGCGCCTTATAAAGGTATGCAGGCCTTATATAATTTCCTTCCTGCCACCTTTTGTCCCGTTCGCCAACCCCTTTGGTATGGCCGTGGATGTGCCTGTCGGGCATTACTGGTATTCGCTTCAGACGTGGACCCAGTTTACAGTCTCCGGCCTTGTAACGTAGGAGGCAGTGACGGTGCCGGGTTGTCTCCGGCCAAAAGCGGTAGCGGGATGCCCTCTCATGTCTCCCATACAAAAAGGAGCGAGTATGCCCCATATGTTCACCAACCGTCCCCGCATGTACCATCTGACCGGGGACACAAAAGACCTGCACACGCAATTTTGCTGGGAAACCCTTAATGCCGTATTGTATAAGATTGGAGGGGTGGTCTTTATTCTGGGCAGTATTTTGTTCTTCCCGGCCTTAGATGCCTATAAGAACCTCGGATGCTGGACATTTTTCCTCGGCTCGCTTCTGTATCTGGTCGTCACGGTGCATGATTTTGCTGAAGTCCGCTGCCATTGGAAAACCGTCGGTGGGTACGACCGCAAAACTGTTCTCGAATACATCGCTGCCAGCAGCTACGTTATAGGGACCCTTTTATTCACTGTGGGCAGCCTCTTTTTCCTCTCTCAGGTGGGATTGTTCACCTTGGGAGCCTGGTTTTTTGTTGTCGGCAGTTTGCTCTTTGTGCTCGGGGCGTGCATCAATGTGTTGCAGATCATCCACTACCGAAAAATTATGACCTTGCAGTTGATGAACCTCACCGCCGTGTCCTTCGTGGTCGGTTCGGTCCTGTTCACTGTGGCCTCAATTCCCTTTCTCTGGACCTTTCAGTCCCAAGTCGATTCCACGCTGGTGGACGCCTTTTTGGCTTGGCAATATTTGGTGGGCAGCGTGTTGTTCTTTTTGGGCGGGGTGTTCAACTATTGGCGGGCCTATATGGTGATGCGGCAGCAAAAACAGGGAAAAAACACTGCCACAGGCGAATTTGCCCCTGCCGGCACTGGCGCTGGACAGTAAAGCGGCCGGCAAAGCACGCTTTGTCAGCGCCTCGTAACCGGGAATCCACATTGCGCTTGTCAATCCCAACAATGGTCGGTTCCCCGGTGTCGTGGTCCTGGGGCAATTGCGCCCTGCCGCATTGAAGCTCTTGGGCCTCCAATCTCTATGTCGGGTATTGTCCCCCTCCACCAACTGGGTCGCGTGGGCGGCGTCTGGTGCTCGCTAGGTGCCAAAGCGTCAGCACAGGCAGAGCAAGGCCATCGGCCACTCCCCTCCCTTCACATGCCCCGGGGCACGCTGGGTTCGTTCGATAGCGGTTCGACCTCGGGCGTGGCTGTGCCGTGGCCCTCATGGCGCAGGCTTTCCAAAATATGCGAGGCCAGCACATCCGTGGCCTCGTCCTCCCCTTCCCGCGGGGCGAGCAGCCCAATCTCTACCTCCGGCAATTCGGGCAAGCCCTGTTCTGGGCCGATAATGCGCATGTTCGGCGATAGGGTGTTCCGGGTGACCACGGTCACGGCCAAACCCGCACTCACTGTGGCCCGAATGCCGGCCAATCCTCGGCTTTCGCACATAATCCGCCAGCTTTTGTCCATAGCCTCCAGCGCTTGCAACGCTTTGCGGCGAAAGGCGCAAAACCCTTCCGGAAATAGGGCCAGCGGCAGTGGCTGCTGTTCATGGGCAAAGGCCTGGGTCTCTTCGACCCAGACGAGCTGTTCCCGGCGGACGAGGTGGCCGACTTTATGGTCGGGATGTCGGGTCACTACGGCCAAATCGATTTCCCCGGAGCGCACCATCGGTTCCAAATTGCGGCTGAGTTCGCAGAAGATCTCCAATTGGATGTTGGGATACAACAGACCGAAATGGGACAACACCTGGGGCAGGAAGTAGGCGGCGTAATCGTCGGGCATCCCGAGCCGGACTTTGCCGGAAATCTGTTCCTGACCCACCTCGGTGAGCATGGCTTCCTGGATGCGCAGGATGCGCCGGGCATACGGCAGAATCATCTCCCCGAGGCTCGTCAATGTCACCTGCCGGCTCGTACGGGCCAGGAGCTTTTTGCCCAGTTGTTGCTCTAGCCGCCGGACCTGCATGCTCACCGCAGACTGGGTACGGTACAATTTGGTCGCAGCGCGGGTGAAGCTGCCGAGTTCGGCCACAGTGACAAAAGCCCGCAAAAGTTGGCTGTCTATATCTTTATCAAGCAAAATCCATGCCTCATGTTTATAGATGGATCACATTTTTGCGTTGGTCACCTCCGACCATCCTGCTTAGATTCTAGGCATATTTCGATGGTTCAGGAGGAGTATTATGTTTTGGAAAAAACCAATCAACCCGGAAATGACCCAGGACGGTTTGCTGCTCTTCGTTGTCGTCTCTTGGGGTATGACCTTTTTATTCACCAAATTGGGACTGCACAGTTTTCCGGTGCTGAATTTTGCCGCCCTGCGCACTTTTGCCGCTGCGGTGACGTTGACGGTGTGCGCGGGCCTGCTTTTACGCCACCGCCCCCATTCGCGATTGAGCAAGGGAGACCATGTCTTGGCCCTGATTTTAGGCGGCCTGGGTATGGGCTGTTTTCCGTACGTGTTTTCGTTGGCCATGACCCAAACCAGCGCTGCCAATGCCGGTCTGATTTTCGGGGCCACGCCGGTGGCCGTGGGCGGCATGAGCGCCCTTTTGGGGCTAGAGGGTTTACGCGGTCGGGATTGGCTCGGGCTGGTTTGTTCCTTTGCCGGTATCGCCCTCGTCTCCGGGAGTTCCCTTTCTACTGCGGGGGGCGGTCACCTGCAAGGGGATATGCTCATGTTCGTGGCTATGCTCTTGTGGGCCGGCTATACCGTGGGCAACCGTTTTGTTTCCGGTTCGGCCTCCTCGGTGCATTTTACTGCCCTCGCCTCGTTATGGGGCAGCACCATTTTCTGTGTTCTTTTGGGGCCGCGTCTGTTGGAGTTTTCCTGGAGCACGGTGCCCTTTTCCGCCTGGAGCGGTGTATTTGGCGCCGGTGTTTTGGGCACAGGGATCGCCTATGTGTTGTGGGGCAAGAGTGTGAAAAGTGTCGGCCCAGCCCGAACCGCAGTGTATATGAACCTGGTCCCGCTTGTTGCAGCCGCTTGCGGCGCAATCTTTTTGGGAGAATCCTTGCGCTTGGTCCATCTGCCCGCAGCCGTAGCAGTAATGACCGGGGTGGTTTTGACCCGCGGCCACTCCCGCAAACGCCATTCTGGATTGGCCTCTCGGCCGGGGCACGCCTAATCTTTCTTTGGGGGAAGAGGGGCCCCAAAAATGCAGAGCGCCACCCAAAAAAATTGGATGGCGCTCTGCTCCGTTTCAGGGCGCGAATATCTGTTGGGCGGTTTACACGGCAGAAGACCCTTTGATGTCTTTTTCGGGATCGTTCTCCGGATATTCTTCCGGCTCCACCGCTTCGGGAGGGACCGTAGCGGCCAGGTCCCAGGCCGGCGTACTAGTCATGGGCTCGTCACCCCCCGTAGGATTTGGTTCATCATACATACGACAACTGCCCTCAAGGTGCCCACCGGTCAGGACGGTCAGTGCCTTGGTCTGCACATCCCCATCCACCCGACCGTTTTCCCCGATATTGAGCTGTTCTCGGGCCACCACATTGCCTTGGACGCAGCCGTGGACATAGACGTAGGAGGCCCGGATATCGGCTTGAATGACAGCGCTTTTGTTCACATACACGCTGCCTTCACTATGAATTTCCCCGGTGAATTGTCCTTCAATGCAAATATCGTCACTGCCGGAAAACCGCCCTTTGAAATTCGTGTTCGCGCCGATTAGGGTCGGTGTTTTAGAGGGTTTGGGCTGCTCGGGCTGGTGTTTTTTTGTAAACATAGGACTCCTTTTCCTGGATACTGGTTTGCGCCCAATGCAGTGGAGGCGCGCCCCCAATCTGGGCCTAACGCAGCCCCAGGGATTGGGAACTGCGGTCCAGGATATACTTCATGGGGTTGGCGGCTTCGCCGTCCTGCTCGACTTTGTAGTGCACATGGGTGCCGGTACTGCGCCCAGAATTGCCCATATGCCCGATGACGTCACGGCGCTGGACGGACTGCCCTTCTTCGACGGCTACGGATTGGAGGTGTCCGTAACTGGTGGTGAAGCCGTTGGCATGTTTGATGCGTAAATACCGACCGACAAGGTGGTTTTCTCCGACCTTGCTCACTGTGCCGTCAGCTGGGGCGATAAGCGGAGTTTTCCAGGCCCCGGCGATATCCAGGGCGTCGTGAAATTCTTTCTTCTCGGTAAAGGGGTTATTGCGCCAGCCATAGCTGCAGGAAATCCACGTTTTTTCCCCGGAAACCGGCATGATGGAAGGCAGGTGGCGTAATTCTTCGTGACGGTCTTCCAGGGCTTGCACGACTTCACGCAAGCCTTGTTTAAGGTGCTTTGACTGGTCGAGCACCGCCTGTTTGCTACTGGGCGGTGCGGTACTGGAAGGATTTTCTGAGACGTCGGCCCAATCTTCGGGTAAGCCGAAACCACCTTGGTGGGTTTGGTTTTTTCCCAGTTCTAGGGCGCTACTCGAGGTATCCAATCCTAAATAACGCCGGACTTTGAGTTCCATTTCTCGGATGGAACGCAACTCTTCCTTGGAGTTGTCCAGCTTGGCGCGGACGTTGTCCAGACGGGATTCAGTTTGCTCCAATGTCTGTTCCAGATCGGCAATACGGTCATCTTTGCTTTCCAAGCGCTTCGATGCAGTGGCATTAAGCGTCGCGACCCGTTCGGAGGCTTCGATATATCGGTTGCTCGTGTGTTGGGCTTGCTGCCGGTAATACAGGGTGCTCCCGGCTAAGGCGCCCGCGGCCACAATGATTCCAAGGGCCAACAAGCTAAGAAAAACGGTCATGCCGCGACCGAAGGAGAGGGTTTTAAAAGGACGGTCTGGGTCGGTAAACAACACCACGGTTATTCGTGCCACGCAATATACTCCTTTGCTTGTAGGCCTGGATCCGTAAAAACGATTCCAGAACTCTCTCCACGGCCTGTAAAAATAGCTTGAGTGCTCGCTCTGCCCTCCAACAATGCAGATACTCGCCCAAACTGAAGACAACAGCATTGTTTCATAGGGGGGCTGAGAGGTTTTTCATGCCGGGGGCAAGCGCACGGAAGCGGGGTTCGTGTGCTTTTTTTACGGATCCTGGTTGTTATATCTCTCAGCTGCAACCGACCGGAGGCTTGCGTCCGCGGGGTCGATGGAGCCAATCCGATCTCTACAGACCCTGCCTTCGGATACGCGGCCCAATCTCGGCTGCAGGTTGCACTATGCGCCGCCGGGCAACCCCGGTTGAAGCTATGCACTAGGCGATACATAAGGAGCCGCCAAATGACAAGTGGCGTAGACACGCCGACCTCGTGTGTCCCGCGCCGTTTTACCAGCCCAATACCAGGGTCTATCGTTGCCACATACCCTTTATGCGCGGAAATGTTCTAGAGGTGTTGATTTGGCCACTGCTTTGACCACGAGCCCACCGACTCCCGGTAGCCGGGTAGCCGGTGGGCGGAACAGTATATAGGGAAAACGGGGAAATTAGCTGTGGGTAAAGAAGCTGTGGGTGTGACGCAAAGCAGCGGTGTAGGCCTGGGTGACTTCCTCGGCAGAGAGGCCCAGGCTGCCGAGATGGAATTGTACCGCGGTCCAATCGCCGCGTTCCAGGCGCAAGGCCAGATCTAGCCACGGGCTTTCCGGGGTGTTTTCGCCCAGTAAGGTGGTTCGAATGGACTCGCTCAAGGCCAAGTATTTGAGGACTTCCTGCATGGGTTGGTCCAAAATGACGTTGAGTAGGGAAAAGAGGCCTAATATATAAAAGGATTCCGGCGGCAGAGGCGCTGTGGTGGTTTGGCTGAGGTACTGTAAAAACGCCGCTCGGGTCACGGAGAGGTTGATCAGTTCGTCGGGTTTATCGTCGCGGATGACTTCCGAGAGGAGCAAGGCCCGGATCCAATTTTTGATTTTCTTTTCCCCTAAAAGCTGCACTGCATGGGGAATGGATTTGACCTCGGTCATCAGTCCCATGCCCGGGGAATTGAGGTATTTGAGCAGGCGATAGCTAATGGAGACATCGTTTTTGATGGTCAGGATCATTTCTTCAAGGTTGTCGGGCCGCCCGAGTTGCTCCAGCAATTGGAGCTTGGCCACTTGACTGGTGGAGAGCTCTTTGTGGCTAACGGGCCGGGCGTTGGTGAAGAAAAAACCGTGGAAGAGTTCAAAGCCGAGTTTCCTGGCTTGATCAAAGCTGGCGTAACCGTCCACGTTGCGGGCCATGAGCGTGACATTGCACTCATGGAGTTGAGCGGCCTTGCGTTGTAAGGCCTGTTCCGAGCACTGTCGCAAATCCACAATGGCAATGTCGGCCAGACGGACAAAGGAAGGCAGCCGTTCGGCTTCACAGGCGATCTCCACAGCGAGCAAGGCCTTGTTTTGGATCGCCTCGCACAAAGTCAGCACCGCCGCATTGGGGGCCACGTTTTCGTTCAGGGCCACGAGGGTGTCCGGCGGGAAGTCAAGATGCTCTTGATTCTCGATAATGTGTTTGTCCAAATAGATGCATTTGACGGTGGGCGGGCGCACGGTGTGCCCGGCGAGCTTGAGCCCCGTTTGCAGGGACTGCGAATCCAGCCCCGCTGTGGCACATTTTCCTTTTACCAGATCCGAACTGCTGCACACATTAAGGGCGTAGCCCCAGACATCCATGCGCACATTCAGGATTGGCTGGCGAAAAAAGCAAAGATCAACGGCAGTTGTTTGGCTCATAATTCTCATTCTCAACGTTTGTCCCCCAAGGGGCAAGGACGTGGGGACGGAATACGCCTGGAAAAGGTTGCCGATTTGAGGCTAGCGTAGGTGAACCAAAAATAAAATGCAATCTTTTGACGTACGTGTGATAAATTGAACAAACGAAAGACCTGGGCCTGGAATCGTGGCCTCCTAGCAGCGTCACTCGGGCTTGTCCACCCCCTTCCCTTCTGAATGCCTCGGTCGGGTGCGGCTCCCCTCCCCTGCTTTAGGTATATTTGTGCGGGGCAGCCCTTAAGCCGTGAATGGGGGCTGAGAAAGGGGCATGTGCCCCGCTTCTAAGCGATCTTCGAATACCGGGCTGTACATGGTCTTGGTTGTTTGGTCAACCAAAACTATTAGTGATATCCACCTCCGCGCCTTGTACTGGGGGGCGTGTGTCTGCTGGGTGCGCCGCAAAAAACGCGAAACAATTCTGCTGCGCCGAGGGGGTTATTCTGAGGGCGTTAGTGCAGATTCGTTTTGGGCCATTTGCCAGACAGTGACAAAAACAGCAGCGCAGATGGGACCAATGATAAAGCCGGACAACCCGTAGACCGCCAAGCCGCCCAGTGTGGCCAAGAGAATCAAGTAATCCGGCAGCCGGGTTTCCCGACCCACGAGGGCGGGCCTGAGGAGGTTGTCCGCCAAACCGATTCCAACGGCGCCTACGACAAGGAGTAACACTCCTTGGAAGATATTGCCGGTGGAGATGAGGATCAGGGCGGTCGGACCCCAGATAAGGGCCGAACCCACTACCGGCAAAACGGATAAAAGCACCATGAGGACGCCCCAAAGCAACGCGCCCTGGATGCCGAGGAGCCAAAAAACAATGCCGCCGATGCCTCCCTGTACGAGACCGATCACGAGGGTGCCTTTGACCGTGGCCTGGGCCACGTCAGCAAATCTGTGGAAGAGTTGCCATTGCCGGTTCTCATCTAACGGCAGGGTGCGCACGATGCTCTTGAGGATGCCACGGCCGTCTTTGAGGAAAAAATAGAGCAAATAGAGCATGAGTGCGGTTTGCACCGCCATTTGCACCGTACTTTGCCCGATGCGGAAGAGATGGTTGGCGAAAAATTGGCTTGCCTTAAGGGCGGTTTGAGAGAGGGCGTCTTTGACCTTGTCCAGATCAAGGCCGGTTTTTTCAAGAAAATCCGCTGCTACCGGCAGGGACTGCTCCATCATGCGCACCGGTTTTTGTAAATCGATTTTGCCGGAAAGCACGCGGTCGTATAAGGCCATCGATTCCTGCATAACCCCGAGGGCCAAGACAAAGAGGGGCAAGACCACTCCCAAGACGATACCCAGCACCGTGAGCAGCGCACTAAGACGAGGCTTTTGCCGGCAGAGCTCGTTGAGCCAGCGGTTGAGCGGGGTAAACATAATGGCCAGCAACACCGCCCAAAACACTGGCTGCCAAAAACCTTTGACCAACCAGAAAAAGGCGAAAGAAACCGCTACGATGAGCAGCACAAAGGCGTGTTTATGGGAGTGCTCGGTGTTCGAGGCCATGGACATAACGGTACAACTCCTCGGCTTGCGGACATAGACACAAACTTACGTTTCGGTGTACGAGAATAACCATCTGGAATCAACCACGATGAACTTGTAAGTGCTGTGCTTTTCTGCTAGCCCAAAAAATCGAGTTTGGATAGGGTAAGAGGACGCATGAACAGACTGCTCCGGCTGCTGAAATTAAGGCGCACCAGAGGGATGGTAGCCTACGCGACACCCAGGAGGCGTCCTGGAATTTTGAGTCGGTGCATATGGTCGGGAAATGCCACAAGGAGGATATGAATTTTATGAAACGCACGCTTTTGAGCTGGGGATGGGGACTTGGTGCGGCTATTATGCTGCTGTTGGGGACAGCGGTGGTTGCTTCGGCCTTGTCGGACATGGACAAACTTGAAGATGAGATGACGATTGAGGCCTTGGAGGCCATCTCCTTCGAGGAATTGGCTGCCGAACAAGCGTCCGAACAGGAAGCGCAGGAACAAACACAGACTGAGTCCGCTGGGGAGACAAAAAACCAGACCGAAACTGAAACCGAAGAAGCAACGCAAGAGGCTGAAACCGAGGACGAAGAAGCAACGCAAGAGGCTGAAACTGAGGGTGATGACGCCGAAGACAGCGGTGGCAGTGATGATCCGCCGCAGATGGTAACTTTGGACGCGGCTGAGGGCAAAGCCGAGGGCTTATACTCTCCTGTGGATTTCGACCACGAACTGCACCTGACCACCGGCTCGTGCACCGATTGCCACCATATGTACGAAGAAACCGGGACGTATCAACCCTGCTCCAACTGCCATGAGCCAAAAGTGGATGCGGCTAGTCCGGAGATGAGCCTCTATAATGCCTACCACGACCGTGAGGACATTGCCTCGTGCGTGGGGTGCCATACAGAAATGCAGGCCGGTCCCACGGGGTGCCGGGATTGTCATGAAGTTGAGTAACGAGGCCTAAGGAAAATGAGTGCTGTACGGCCGGGTTCCCTTGGAGCCCGGCCGTTTTGTTCTGTGCCCTCGCCTTCCTTTTGTCCTGTTTTTTTTGTCTTTGACAGCACCACTACATGCATTAGGCTACAGCGTGGTGCTGGACACAATGAGGTTGTTTCCCCAAACATAGGAAAATACCAAACCCAGAAAAAGGAGTCGCATATGAACGTTGTCGGATTTAACGGCAGCCCTCGCAAGGACGGCAATACGGCCCGGCTACTTCGTACGGTCTTAGACACAGTGGAAACCAACGGTATTACCACCGAGTATGTCCAACTTGGCGGCCAAAACCTGCGCGGGTGCCAAGCCTGCCTGCAATGCCGGGAGAACCAGGACAAACAATGCAGTCTCAAAAACGACAAATGTAACGAGTATCTGGAAAAGATGATCCAAGCCGATGGGATCGTTGTCGGAGCCCCAACCTATTTCGCTGACCTCAACGCCGAAACAAAGGCTCTTTTGGACCGGGCCTGCTTTGTCGCCCTGCAAAACGGTGGCCTGTTCCGCGGCAAGGTCGGCGCCGGGGTTGTGGCCGCCCGTAGAGGCGGTGCTGTGCGGGTTATGGACTCGATTCTCAAGCCGTTTCAGATGTCGGAGATGTTTTTGCCCGGCTCCACCTATTGGAATCTGGGGTACGGCCTGGCACCGAATGAAGTGGGTCAAGACGCCGAGGCCCTGAAGAATATGCGCAATCTCGGCGGACAGATCGCGTATTTGCTCAAAGCCTTGCAACTGGCGCGGGACAACAACATTCAGATCCAGTAAGGTGGGTATAGCTCGCGGGCAGGGCCACGAGGGCCGTGCCCTTTTGCCCTGCGCCGCTTCCCGCAACCAAGGACCCTTTGGCCCTGAACGAAGAAGGAGGCCCTTTATGGCCGAGTTTTTGTTTGTGCTTTCCCGGAATGAAAATGATGCCCTGACGCGGTGTTGCCAGTTTGCGAGCATTGCCCATAAAAAAGGGCATACCGTGAACCTTTTTTTTATCGATGACGGCGTAGAATGGGCCAATGCCCACCGTGATTTTGGGCAGAAAACTCTCACCGGGGATTGCCCCAATGATTATCTGCCCTACCTGATCGAGCAGGAGGTGCCCATTGGTATTTGTACCCCCTGTGCCCAGAATCGGCAAATAGAAGAAACCAACTTTTTCCCCAATATGCTCCTCGACGGCGGTCCGCATCTGATTGATATGGCAGCGGAGGCCAAGGTTTTCAATTTCTAAACAGGCTCCGCCACTCCTCCCCTTCCCAGCCGAACCCTCGTTGAAGTACCCTTGAGCGCCCCGCTCCTCTTACCGCCAGGCTACTGGCCTATTTGAACCAGGAGAAAGGCTATGTCGAGCGACCACGGAAATCATAACGCTTCGCCCAACCATGACCATACCTCGCACCATGAACATATGGTTCGCGATTTTCAACACCGGTTTTGGGTCAGCCTGGCACTGACGCTTCCTGTTTTGGCTTTGTCGCCGATGTTCAAAGCCTTGGTCGGCCTCGAGCATTGGTTCCGGTTTTCCGGGGAGATGTATGTGTTGCTCGCTGTGGCCACTGCGATTTTTGTTTACGGCGGCAGGCCGTTTTATGGCGGGCTGATCCGCGAATTGC
>JBNJGM010000026.1:17953-22066 GCA_051747685.1 Thermodesulfobacteriota bacterium
TCCGGTTTTCCGGGGAGATGTATGTGTTGCTCGCTGTGGCCACTGCGATTTTTGTTTACGGCGGCAGGCCGTTTTATGGCGGGCTGATCCGCGAATTGCGGGATAAAGAACCGGGGATGATGACCCTCATCGGTCTGGCCATCAGCGTGGCTTTTGTCTACAGCGCTGCAGTGGCCCTGGGGCTTCCCGGAAAGACGTTTTTCTGGGAAGTGGCCACGCTGATAGACATCATGCTCGTGGGGCATTGGATCGAGATGCGCTCAGTCATGGCGGCCTCCTCAGCGCTAGAGGAATTGGCCAAACTATTGCCCAATACCGCCCACAAATATACGGACGGCTCCACGACTGCTGAGGTGGCTGTGGACGCATTGCAAAGCGGCGACCGGATTCTTGTCAAACCCGGGGAAAAAATCCCGGCCGACGGCACAGTCGCGTCCGGATCCTCCGCTGTGGACGAATCCATGCTGACCGGGGAGGCAATTCCGGTAGCCAAAGCGACCGGAGATATGGTCATTGGCGGTGCGATCAATGGCGACGGGGCCTTGACCGTGACCGTGAAGCAGACCGGGGAGGATTCCTATCTCTCCCAAGTCATTACCTTGGTCCAGCAAGCCCAGGCGAGCAAATCCAGGTCCCAGAACTTGGCCGATCGCGCTGCGTTGTGGTTGACTATTATCGCCCTCTCTGCCGGGGCCGTGACGCTTATCGTCTGGTTCGGCCTGGCCGGGCGGGACTTTCTCTTTTCCCTGGAGCGCACGGTCACGGTGATGGTCATTACCTGTCCCCACGCTTTGGGGCTGGCAGTGCCGCTCGTGGCGTCCGTGTCCACTTCCCTAGCGGCCAAACGCGGATTTTTGATCCGCAATCGCGGTGCCTTTGAAAAGGCTCGCGGGTTGCAGGCGGTCCTTTTCGACAAAACCGGGACGCTGACCGAAGGCCGGTTCCGGGTCACGGCCGTGCATGCCGTCAACGGCTTTGAGCGCCAGGAACTTTTGCGTCTGGCCGGCGGCGTCGAGAGTCAGTCCGAACACCCGATTGCCCAGGGTGTTGTAACCACCTTGCGCGACAAAGATATTGAACTGCCAGATGTGGAGCAGTTTGAAGCCATCAAGGGGCAAGGGGTTACGGCGCGTATCGAAGGCCGGCAGGTGCAGGTCGTTAGTCCCGGCTATCTTGCAGATCAAGGGATCGAATACGACGCTGGGGCCTTTGCCGATATTTTGGGTCAAGGGAAAACTGCGGTTTTTGTCCTTGTCAACGGCGAAGTGGCCGGTGGCCTGGCCCTATCGGATACGGTCCGCGAATCCTCCAAGGAAGCGGTCGGGGTACTGAAACAAATGGGTATTAGCTGTCTGATGGTCACCGGGGACAATCAGGAAACGGCCGATTCGGTGGCCACTGAGGTTGGCATTGATGAGGTTTTTGCCGAAGTGCTTCCGGAACATAAGGCTCGGACAGTGCGCGAAATCCAACAGCGTGGTCTGTTCACGGCTATGGTCGGTGACGGCATTAACGACGCCCCTGCCTTGGCCCAGGCCGATCTCGGCGTGGCCATTGGAGCCGGGACAGACGTGGCCATGGAGACCGCGGATATTGTGTTGGTGCGCAACGATCCCCGTGATGTGGCCGGTATTGTTTCTCTGGCCCAGGCCACGCACCGGAAGATGGTCCAAAACCTCTTTTGGGCTACCGGCTACAACGCCGCTGCCATCCCCCTGGCCGCTGGCATTTTGGCCCCGTGGGGCTTTTTCCTGAGCCCGGCCGCCGGAGCGGTGCTCATGTCCTTGTCTACGGTTATTGTCGCGGTCAACGCCCGGTTCCTCCGCGCCCGGCCGCTCGTCGCGGCGGCAGGTACTGGGCCTGACACAAGTGCGGGCCGTGCGCAATAAGGCGTTGCTTGTCCTCACTTCGGTTTTTCCGTAGGAAAGCGTTTGAACTTGGGTCCGTGAACCAGACCATTTTCGGGGGGATGCAAGATTTTCACGGATTGAGGTTGTATTTTACAATATTGGAGGTCGTATGGAATTTCAATTTGCTGTGCCGAGCACGGTTCGTTTCGGTTCTCAGGTGGCTACGAGTACAGGGGATGTTCTAGCAGGTATGGGGGGGAGCAAAGTCCTGTTTATCTATGACGCCGGGGTGGAGTCAGCCGGTTTGACCGAGGGTGTGCGACAAAGTCTCCTGGACCAAGGCCTGGAAGTGATTGATTACAATGGGGTGCTGCCCAATCCGCCGGACACCATCGTTGAGGAGACAGCAGCCTGGGCCAAGCAAGAGGGCGTGGATAGTTTGGTGGCCCTGGGCGGGGGCAGTTCCATCGATTGCGCAAAAGCAATCAATATCTTGCTGACAAACCCCGCGCCGATCACCCAGTATGATGGCCTGGGATTGGTCAGTGCTCCCACTCTGCCCTTGGTAGCCCTGCCGACTACGGCCGGAACCGCCAGCGAAGTGACCTCATTTACGATTATTACCGATACGGTGCGCAAAAAGAAAATGGTTATCGGCGGGCCCAACGTGGGTGCGGATATGGCCCTGTTGGACCCCGAACTCACTGTGGGACTTCCCCCGGATATAACCGCTTCCACGGGGATGGACGCGATGACCCACGCCATAGAAGCCTATGTATCCAAAGGATCTATGGTTCCCACAGATGTTAACGCGTTGAAGGCCATAGAGTTGATCGCCCAGTATATTAAACGCGCCAATGAAGATGGCACCGACCGGGAAGCGAGGGAGAATATGCTTTTGGGCAGCATGTTGGCCGGCTTCGCATTTAATTCCGCGGTTCTTGGTTTGGTCCACTCCATTGCCCACCCTTTGAGTGTGCATTGCGGTCTGCCCCACGGTGTGGCCAACGCCTGTGTTTTGCCCTATGTCATGGCCTATAACGCCCCGGCCGTGCCGGAACGGATGCGGGAGATCGCCCGGGCTTTGGGCATTGATGTGACCGGACAATCGCATGAAGAAAGCGCCCAGGCCGCCGTGGATCTTGTCAGCCGGTTGCGGCGCGATTTGGCCATTCCCTCGTTGTCTGCGCTTGGGGTTCGCCAAGACCACTTCGACCGTGTCGCTGAGGACGCGTTGCAGGAGATAAGTACCCTTTTTAATCCCAAGCAACCAACCAAAGAAGATGTTCTCTCGATTTTGGAACAGGCCTGGTAGATTCAGCCTGTTCCCTCGGACAAGTGATTTCTCAAATGCAAACGCCCCCTGCCGAAACGGCAGGGGGCGTTTGCATTTGAGACCAAAAGGACGTGTCTATTGTTCGCTTTTTCGCTGCCGGGCCCATTGGGAGTGGCGTTTTTGACTGGAAAGCTCTGATTTGCGCATGCGCAGGGCTGTTGGGGTGACTTCCAAAAGCTCGTCTTCGCGGATAAAGCTAATGGCCAGTTCCAAAGAAAGGGGCCGGATGGGGGTTAAGGTCACGCTATCGTCTTTGCCTGCGGCCCGAACGTTGGTCAATTTCTTTTCCTTGCACGGGTTGACGTCGATGTCCTGACCTCGGTTGTGCTCGCCGATGATCATGCCTTCGTAAACCGGATCCCCGGGCTGGACAAAGAGTTGGCCGCGCGGTTCCAGATTAAAAAGCGCATACGGCACCGCGGCACCGGCCCGATCAGAGACAATGGAACCGGTGTAGCGGCTGGGAAAGGCCCCACGATAGGGGCCATAGCCATCAAAGCGGGAATGGAGCAGGCCCGAGCCCCGGGTGTCGGTCAGAAATTCATCGCGGTAGCCGATAAGGCCCCGGGCCGGGATAGAGAATTCGATGCGCACCCGCCCCTGGCCGTTATTGACCAGATTGGTCATTTTTCCTTTGCGCAGGGAGAGCTTTTCGGTGACCACCCCCAAATACTGCTCTTCGCAATCGACCAGCAACCGTTCCAAGGGCTCGAGTTGCTGCCCCTGTTCGTACACAAAAATGACTTCTGGGCGCCCGACACTGAATTCATACCCTTCGCGGCGCAAGGTTTCGATGAGAATGGAAAGCTGGAATTCGCCGCGGCCTTTGACCAAAATCGTGTCCCGACTTTCCGCCTCCTCCAGGTCGATGGCTACATTGGCCAGAAGCTCCTTTTCCAGACGTTCCCGGATGCGGCTGAACTGGAC
>JBNJGM010000026.1:22166-26356 GCA_051747685.1 Thermodesulfobacteriota bacterium
TCAACGAGCAGAATGGCGCCGTCGGCCATGGACAGGGCCCGTTCCACTTCACCGCCGAAGTCGGCGTGGCCCGGGGTGTCGATGATATTGATGCGCACCCCCTTCCACATGACTGAACAGTTCTTGGCCGCAATGGTGATGCCCCGTTCACGTTCCAGGTCCATATTGTCCATGAGCCGGTCATCGGTTTCCTGATTCTCGCGAAAGAGGCCGCTTTGGCGGAACATGGCGTCAACCAGGGTTGTCTTGCCGTGGTCGACGTGGGCGATAATAGCGATATTGCGCAACCGCTCGTTGCGGACTGATGTAGGCATGCCGGGATCTCCAAAAACGGGTTTGTCTGCTCGGAAAATACAAGCCTCCCTTTGAGCCGGGCACTCAAAAGGGAGAGGCGCTAGGGAAAAATGCTAAACAGTATATGTTACGTTCAAAAGATCCCAATGACAAGTTTTTTCCCTCACCAGGAAAGTTGGCAGCAGGTCGCGACTGATTTGCCGCAGGGAATACCGCTATACGGTTATGCTCCAGCCGCACCGCGCAATACAAGGCTCCCCAGAAGATAGCATTGGACAACCACGCCTAAGGCGCCGAGGACAACCACGGCGCGGGCGAGATTGGCCCAGGCTGGGCGCCCGTGGTAGTGTTTGGCGGCGTTCCAAATGGCGATGAGCACCACCACCGTGTAGAGCGCAGTAAAGGTTTGAAAGCCAATCCGGGCCGCAAAGGTTTGGAAAAAATCACTGAGTAACGAAAATAGGGCATTGGCCAACACCCAAAAGCCCCAGAATGTGCGGGCCAAACCCAAATGGCCCTGGAGAAATCGGGTAAAAAAAACGCTCATAGCCATACTGTGTCCTTGTGTGCTGTAATCTGTGACACGAGTTGCCAGGGAGTCGCGCCCCTATGGGGGCACGTGAAAACGGCTGGGTGGGGTCCCCAGCCGTGGCCTCAGAGGTCTCGTTGGGTCTACACGCAGACCGGGGCTGCAGTCGCGGCTTATTGCGCTCCCTCTTCGATCGTCTCCCCTGTTTTTTTGATGTCTTCACCCATGCCTTCTATGGTGTTGCAGCCCAGCATACCGCTGAGCAGGAGCGCCAACAGACAGAGCAGAACGCTAGAGCGGGGTAAAAATGTCTGCATTTGTTTTGGTCTCCGTATCGGTGGAATGTTGGAGGGCCGGGCCTTAAGCAAAGGGGGAAATCACCGGATCGGGCCGGATGTCGAACGGCAACAATTCCAGGGCCTGATCGTATTGCCGGAGTAAATCCTCTTGATCCTGACCGCCGATGGTAAGCGTGGCCAACTCATAACTGTACATGTCCTGATTCTCAAGTTCGCTGAGGTGCTGCCCTTCTCGGACATTGATCCGCAAAAGGGTGTCTGGTTGCTGGCGCAGCAGGCGCTCGATATCTTCCCCACTTGGTGTGCGATAGATCCGGCCCGGGGTGTGGGTGCGTAGCATGAAATTGGCGGCCTTTTGGTAGGGCCCCCGGTCGTGTTCGATGGGGCGGGGGCGCTGTCCCAGGGCCACGTCGAGCATGACCGAATGGTGCGAGACACCGTGGACCTTTTCAAAGAGATTGGCGTGGGACTGCGAGATGCGTGGATTGATCTCCAAAAGCCATATGGCGTCTGCTGTCTGATCGTAAAAAAATTCGATATTGAAAACGGCGTTGTCCAGCCCGCAGGCGTGCACCACAGTCCGGGCGATGGCCTGCATGCGCTTGATGACCCCCTCCGGCAAACACGAGGGGTACTCATACCGGGAAAAGGTCGAGCGGTCCGGCTCCCGGACGGAGTCGATGGTCCCGTACAGGGAGACTTGGCCGTGATAGACATACCCTTCCAAGGTGCATTGGGCCCCGCCGCCAATACTCGTCTCGGCCAGAAATGTTTCCTCCATGTCCGCAAAAGGGCATGGAGGGCGGCACATTCCCATAAGGATTTTAAATGGCTCGCTCAAAAAATTTTCCTTGGATTGGCAAATCCCCATGGCGTTTTCAAATTGATGGGCGTCGATAATCTCAAAGGCCAGAAACGAACGAAAAGATTTGATGGGTTTGACCCAAAACGGCGGCATAAGGCCGATTTTGGCATAGGCCTTGGGATCAGCGGGATTAAAGACCTGGAATTGCGGTATATACTCTGGAACGCACTCTTTTTGAACAAGGCGGCTCCAATACTTGTTCTCGCATTTGAGCACCGCTTCCAAGCTCGGACCAGGCAGATCGAACCGGGTGGCCAATAGGGCGGCTAAGAGTGTGGCCGGGAAATCATAGTAACTGACGATCCCGTGGACCGGACCGCGAAAACTTTCGATGCGTTTGCTCGCTTTTTCAATCAGCCCGGGAATATCCAGGGACTCCACATGGCGGATATCAGTGATGTCCAAAGCGGTGTGGAAAGTGCAGAAATCCGCCTGGGGCAATCGTGAGAGGAACGCTTGGTTAAAAGGGTCGTGGCCAACAACAAAAATATGTCTATCCGCCATGATTTTTGCTCCTGTGGTATATCGCGTTAGGGGACAAACCCGCGCCATATTTCTTTCGCGCGCGCAACCAGTTTGAGATGGAGGGTTATACGAGAACGCGGGCTACGGATTCGTCCCAAGTCTTGCTGAAAACCCGGACATCGCCTTCGTAGGCATCCAATGTGGCCCGAAGCACGAAATGGGTACGCGTTGCGGTCAAGATCGTGCGGGTGACACAGTGGATATGCCAGTTGCGGCGCTGAAACGTCCGGTGGTGTTCAGTTTCGCCGCGCAGGGTCTCGTAGTTGTTGTTGCTGTAGGCATAGCGTTCGCTGACAGCACGCCCGAATTCTAAATCGAGTTCGTTCAGGCGCACGCTGGCGTCGTTATTGAGGACATGGAGGGCTACTTCGTTGCTGGCCAGGTTATGGGTCACTGTCCATTCCCGCTTGGCCGGCACTATCAGGGTTTGGTCCACACCAGGGGCTTCCCGCGGGCGTCCCAAATCGCGAAGGGCTTGGGCGTCTTGCGCTTCGCGGGACCGCTTTGGCAAAAAGAGGCGGCATTCCTTCAGAAAAAGGGTCAGGCGGGCGGGTTCCGGGGCGGGCCAGGCCAAGGGCCAGTAGGAACTCGAGATCGCCAAGCGGATACGATGGCCTCGGGGAAAGCGCTGCCCCACCACGTTGAGCGGCACCCGTACCCGATAGGTCCGTCCCGGCACTAGGGGACTTGGATGCTCGTGACCGTTGCGGTGGGTGAGGTTTAATATTCCGAAGGTCACCCGGGTGGCTCTGTCGTTCGGGGCAACATCTGAAAGCCTGACCGCGACTTGGGCCACGGGCTTGTCAGCACTGAGATCCAGTTCTACCGCTGGTGCGCCCAAAATCTCGATGTCCCCTTCCAAAGGCGGCGTATCAAAGACCAGGGCCCCGCCGTCCTCTTCGCGTTGGTCCCAGGGTAAATCGGTTTCTTCAGCGTAGGAACACCACTTGCCGGCGAAAAGGCCGACGCTGAGAGGGCTTTGGATGCTCATCACTGCTGGTTCTGGCGCTTGGTCCTCCGCCGCGATTAAGCCGCAACTCCCTAACCGCCAAGTTGCGGTGTGTATAGCCGGAGCGGGCCATTGCGTTTCCGCCACCCAGCGTCCCGGCCGGTCTGGAAGCAACGGGTCAACACTGTCCTGAATCCAGGCCCGTAAGACCGGGGGCTCGTCAGAAGTTTCAGGGGTCCCTTTTAACCAGCGGTCCCACCAGCGCAAGCATTCGCCGAGGAAATCGATGCGTGGCCCTAAGCCGCCCATATGGGGGTAGGAATGGCCCCAAGGTCCGACGAGTCCCCGGCGGGGGACGTTAAGATGCTCGAGCAGGCGGAAGACTGCGTTGGAATAGCCGTCCGCCCAGCCACTGACGGCCAGGACCGGGACTTTAATGGCTGCGTAATCTTCACAGACCGAGCCGTGGCGCCAAAAATTGTCCCGGTGCTGGTGCTCAAGCCAGGTTTTGCACCACAACCCACTGCCCTCTAGACGTTCCAGCCACATTTGTCGCCAATTCTCCCCCACCATTTCCGGATCCGGCGGACAGGCATTAAAGCTGAACATGGTCGAGGCCCAGGAGAGGTTGTCGGTCAACAAGCAGCCCCCCATATAATGCACGTCGTCGGCGTAGCGATCGTCTGAGGCGCAAACAGCGACCACGGCACCAAGTTCCGGAGGCTGCAA
>JBNJGM010000027.1:0-5910 GCA_051747685.1 Thermodesulfobacteriota bacterium
AATCGCTATCGGGATCGGAATCGACGCTGGAGGCCGCTTGATCCTCTTGAACTTGGGGGCCCGTGGAGACGGCTGAGCATCGCGGCCATCCGGTCGAGTACATCCTTTCGCTTCCAGTTTTCCATCTTGTCCAGCGCCTTGCCAACGACCAGCACATCTTGACCAGTTTCACGCGACCAAGCGCCATATCGCTTCGATCCCGATAGCGATCCCGATTTCGATTTGGAGTATTCTCACCAACGGCTAACAGGGCCGTGCGTTGGTGGTTATCGTCTTGGTGACGGCACTCGATGGGCCTTAAAAGGGCAAATGCCCCGGTGTGCGGGGAAACGGCACCGCATCGCGAATATTACCCACCCCAGTTATAAACATCAGCACCCGTTCAAACCCCATCCCGAAACCGGCATGGGGCACAGTGCCGTAGCGGCGCAAATCCAGATACCACTCGTACTCCTCTCGAGGCAGCCCCAACTCGGCAATCCGGGACTCCAACTCCTCCAGCCGCTCTTCACGCTGGCTGCCACCGATAATCTCGCCGACTCGGGGCACCAGCACATCCATGGCCGCTACGGTTTCCCGGTCCTCGTTGACCCGCATATAAAAAGGTTTAATAGATTTTGGATAATCGTACACCACTACGGGCTTCTGGAAATGGGTCTCGGTTAAATACCGTTCATGCTCGGTCTGCAAGTCCTCGCCAAAGCTCGGTTCAAACTCAAAGCCGCATTTTGGGTGCGCTTGCTGCAATATCGCCACCGCCTCCCGGTACGGCAAACGGACAAAGGCATTGTCGGTGATATTCTCCAGGGTGCTCGCCAATTGCTTGTCCACGAACGTGGTGAACAACTCCAGGTCCTCGGCGCAGTGCTCCCGAATGTGCCCCACTAGGTATTGTAAAAAGCTCTCAGCAAGATCGATATCGTCGTGCAGGTCGGCAAAGGCCATTTCCGGTTCCACCATCCAGAATTCAGCGGCGTGGCGCGGAGTATTCGAATTTTCCGCCCGAAAGGTTGGACCGAAGGTATAGACATTGCCCAGTGAGCAGGCCAACACCTCCGCAGCCAATTGTCCGGAAACAGTGAGCATGGCCGATTGTCCAAAAAAATCCTGACAGTGGTCCACTTGACCATTCTCGCGCGGTGGCGTGTCCATATCCAAGGTGGTC
Organism: Thermodesulfobacteriota bacterium; assembly: GCA_051747685.1. Taxonomy (GTDB): domain Bacteria; phylum Desulfobacterota; class Desulfovibrionia; order Desulfovibrionales; family Desulfohalobiaceae; genus Desulfohalobium. The sequence goes on from JBNJGM010000027.1 coordinate 1,166, forward strand.
ACCTGAAACATTTCCCCGGCGCCTTCGCAATCCGAGCCGGTAATAATCGGGGTGTGTACGTAGTAAAACCCCCGCTCATGGAAAAAGCGGTGGATAGCCTGTGCGAGTTCGGCCCGAATCCGATACAGCGCCCCATACTTATTTGTCCGGGGACGCAATTGGGCGATGCTCCGCAAGAATTCGTCGGAGTGCCGTTTTTTCTGTAGCGGATACGATTCTGGGTCCGCGGCCCCGATAAGTTCGATTTCCTTGGCCTGAATTTCCCATTTCTGGCCTTTGCCCGGGGACTCGACCAAGCGGCCCTCCACACGCACTGAGGCGCCTGTGTTGATGCGTTCAAGTTCGGGATAACTCGGCACCTCGCTATCCACAATGACCTGGATATTTTTCAGGCACGAACCGTCATTGACTTCCAAAAAGGCGAATTGTTTCGAATCCCTTTTTGTGCGCACCCAGCCCTTGATCTGGATATCGTCCATCGGTGCGGTGGCGCGCAAGGCTTGTACCACGCGTGTTCGCTCCATGTTTTTCTCCCCTTCCTGCCGTTGCTCTATTGCACGTCTCGGCGCACAGTACGCCCCTGCCGCCTTGCCATCGACTCCGCCCGCTTCAGGGTATTTTCCTGGATGCAGACAAATCACATCATGTGCACCGGATCCAGATCGAGTTGGATCCGCAGCTGCCGCACTTTGGCAAACTCCTGGCGCACCTGTTGGTAGACGCCGCGCATCTCCTGCCAATTTTCCCCTTTGAGCAGACAGTGGTACCGGAACCGCCCACGCAACCGCCCCAAGGGGGCCGGAGCCGGACCCAGTACACGAAGCCCTGCCGCCTTGCCAGCATTTCGGACAAACCGACCCACTTCCCGGATTTGCTCCGCCCCTTCTGCCCAGTCCACGGGAAAACTCAACCGCAACAAGGCCAGCTTCACATACGGCGGATACGACAAACGCTGCCGCAAAGCGGCCTCATGCTCAAAAAAACCCGAATAATCGCCGCGCCGCACATATTCCCAACAATAATGCTCCGGGTCCCGGGTTTGAATCACCACCTGACCACGCTTTTCGCCGCGCCCGGCCCTGCCCGAAACCTGGACCAACATTTGAAACGTGCGCTCAGCCGCTCGATAATCCGGAAGATTTAATCCCAAATCTCCGTCAACCACCACCGCAAGGGTTACACCGGGAAAATGGTGGCCCTTACTCAGCATCTGCGTTCCCACGAGTACCTGCGATTCTCCCCGACTAAACGCCGCAAGAATCTCCTCCAGTCTTCCTTGGCGCCGGGTGCTATCCCGATCCAGCCGGTCCACCCGAACGCCGGGAGGCAACGAGGTCGACAAATATTCTTCAATGCATTCTGTGCCTTCCCCGAGGGGAACAAACTGGCTCGATTGGCATTTGGGGCACACAAACGGAAAATCTTTCTGTTGCCCGCAATAATGACACACAAGGCGTTGGCGGCGCTTATGGAACGTAAAGCCCACCTCACAATGCGGACATTTGGCCACTTCCCCGCACCCTGTACAATACACCAACGGCGCATAGCCACGGCGATTATGCATAATAATCGCCTGCTCACCTCGGTGCAGCACCTCTTGGAGCTGCTGGTGCACAGTGGCCGCAAACGGCCCGGCCACAGCCGGGGTTTCTTGCAAATTAACCAACTCAATATCCGGCAAAACACTCGCCCCCACGCGCTCATTGAGCGTTACTTTGGGCAAGCGATTTTCTGCGGCTGCGGCAAAGGTCTTTAAATCCGGCGTGGCTGAGCCCAGTACTAAAAACCCACCGCTTTGCTGCACCCGAAAAAAAGCGAGTTCTTTGGCCTGATAAATAAGTCGCTCATCTTGTTTAAACGACTCGGCATGTTCCTCGTCGAGCACAATCAACCCTGTGTCTCGGAGGGGAAGGAATAACGCCGAGCGGGTCCCGACAATGACACACGGCTCTTCCCGGTTTGCCAAGTCGATGAACGTGGTTTCCCGTTGCTTGGGCGACTGGTAGCCGTGGTACAGATACACCTCTTGTTCAGGCAAAAAATGGCGGACAGCACGTAAGGTTTGACGCGCCAACGCTACCTCCGGCACGAGCAAAAGCACTGAACGCCCTTTTGCCAACCATTCCCGCGCGAGGTGGGCATATACCAACGTTTTACCGCTGCCGGTCACACCATGGATCAGCGCCGCACAATGGGAGTCAGCCGCCCGCCGCAAGCCTTGCAGGGCCTCGGACTGCTCAACCGTGAGTTTTAAAGACTCCAGCCCGGAACGATCATCAGCCTGGACCGGTTCTGAGTCGCCTTCCGGGGTAAGCTCGATCAACCCTTTGGTGCACAAGGTATCAACAACGGCCCCCGCCCAACTGCCCAACTCTCGGCGCAGACGTTCCCGAGTGACGAGTCCCTTCTCCCAAAGATAATCTAAAACAGAATTCTGTCGTTTGGCCCCAGGGCGGAGCCGCCATGGCGGGTCCTGCGTCAAACAACAAAACAAACGGTCTTTACGCTCAGCATCATACAATTCCCATTGCGCTTGGCCTGCCGACCACAGTTCTGCCCACTGCAATTGGGCATGCGTCTCAAGTCGCCGCAATTCCTCCAGCCGCGTGCGGCTTCGTTTACCATCTGTAGAAACCAAGGCACCCTTTACGGCGCGCAGCCCGCTAGGCAAAGCCGCAGCCAAAATCGCTCCGGGTTCCTGCAGCACTCGCTTAGCCATTTCCTCGACCATCGTCAGGTATCCGGCTGGAAAAAGCGGAACCCGTTCCATCGGCCAAAACACGGGCTTTATCTTTACAGCATCAAGAGAGAAGCAGGCGGGACGCAGCATAACGCCAGGGCGCAAAGAACGGCCCACTGGCACAAAAACGCGGAGACCGGCTTGCCACAAGGAGGCGGGAAAACCCGAGGGAAGGGAATACGTAAGCGTCGTATACGGGGCGCCGAGCAGGGCCACATCCCACAAGGTATTCATTAGCGCGCGATGCGGGGAAGGACATCCCGAAGCCAATTGAAAACCGGGACAGACAGTTCATCGGGAAACGCTGCCGCCCCATATTGTGTGCGAAGCTCAGAGGCATCGAACAGTCGCGATGGCAATTTGGTATTAACACCCTGCCAATTCAGGGAAATCTGAACTTTCTCTCCCTGAGAATCAATGACTTCAAGATGGTGTGGGAGTAAAAAATTGCCCACATTATGATACTTGGAAAACGAAACACTCCCACCTTGCCCCCAAACCAGTCGCAACACTACCCAACGCTCAGTATCTACCCAAACTTCAGTAAGCTGCCCCTGCTCTGTAGAGACATTGCCCAAAACAACACAAGGTCGCTGCTCCCAAAACGCATACCGTTTAGCCTCGGTAAAAACGCCGATTTGCCTCCATCTGGAGAGCAGCTCAACATCCTGCCACAAAACAAGCAGCGGTGCCGGGACAGTACGGACTTGCGGTAGCGCAGCGTCTAAGCGAAACCCCTCACCAAGAGCCACACGCTGTAATACAGCCTGCGAATCCTTCTGCTGAACCCATTCCCGTCGCCACCGCTTCCTGTCCCACCAAAAATTTATGCTTCCCTCACCTTGGGTCGCGTTGGCTTCCATACGCACCTGATAGCTCTTCAGGTCTTCGTATTGGTCTTGAACGCGCGAAGCGATTTCTGAGGCCGGCGGAAAAAAGGCCGAGCTGGACCCGGCCATGAGTACAAAACAGAGTACAAAGAAATAACGCTTGCCCATAATTACGTTAACAATGCTTTCAGACGGTCAGCGAGGTCATCTCGCAATTCCGGATCCTGGAGGCCAAAATAGATATTGGCGGTCAAGTAATCCACCCAATCTCCGATATCAAAACGCTCACCGCGCAAGCGCACCGCCAGCAACCGATTGTTCCGGGCCATAGCCTGCAGGGCGTCGGTGAGCTGGATTTCACCGCCATGCCCCGGCTGTAAGTCTTCAAGATGTTCAAAAATTTCCGGTGTAAGGACATAACGCCCCACCACGGCCAACCGGGAAACGGCTGATTCACGGCTGGGCTTTTCCTGTAAGTCCCTGACCCGATACATTCCCGGGGCAAATTCCTCACCTTTGATAATACCGTAACTGGGCACTTTATCGGCTGGCACCTGCACCACACCAACCACTGCCATATGCTCAGCTTTGGCCACTTCAATCAATTGCTTAATCCCCGGTTCAGCGTCGAACAGCAAATCATCACCGACTAGCACGGCAAACGGGGAATCCTTCACCACCGAACGTGCGCACAGTACAGCATGTCCTAACCCCAACTGGGATTTCTGGCGTACCGAGGTAATATTCACCATTTCCGCCACGTGGCGGATTTGCTCCAACATATCCAGCTTGCCAGTACGCTGGAGCACCGTTTCCAGAGCGAGGTTGTAATCAAAATGGTCTTCGATGATCGTTTTGTTTTGGTTGTTGACAAAAACCACATCGGTCAAGCCAGCCATCATGGCTTCCTCGACCACATATTGCACCGCGGGTTTTTTGTAGACCGGCAACATCTCTTTGGGGAGGTTTTTGGTCGCAGGGAGCGATCTCGTTCCCCAACCGGCCACAGGGACAACAACTTTGTTCACTTGCATCGAGCGGGCTCCTTTGGACTGGCTCTCCAGCGCCCTAGAGGTGCGCTGGTTAAACGAATTGTATACAATTGAGTTGCTCGGTTATATGGTTGCACTATGCGCATGGCACCTCAGAGGTGTCAATACGCCTTTTTGCCCCTG
>JBNJGM010000027.1:6010-20068 GCA_051747685.1 Thermodesulfobacteriota bacterium
GCGCTGGTTAAACGAATTGTATACAATTGAGTTGCTCGGTTATATGGTTGCACTATGCGCATGGCACCTCAGAGGTGTCAATACGCCTTTTTGCCCCTGTTTCGTTCTAGCCTAACGGAATAAAACAAGCGACCCTCATAGACTGGGGCCAACATCCATATATATGACGTCCAAACCTGATTCCGAAATTTTGACTACCGCCATACACTCCTTCAGCGCCACAAGAAACAAGGCGCGCATCGGCGCTCGCTTTGCTAGCCATGGGCAAAATTCTGGCATCGGACTGCGCCCCAGAAAAGCTTTAGCGTAAATGGGCCCGCAATACCTCGGCCAACTCTTCTGCCAATGAACTGACCAGTTCCGGATCCTCTCCTTCTACCATGACCCGGGCCACGGTTTCGGTTCCCGAATACCGCAAAAGCACGCGACCACGCTGTCCGAGCTTTTCCTCTGCGCGTTGCACGGCAGTTTGTATCTCTGGGACCTCGCTAAATGGGGGTTTACGCTCCACACGGATATTTATTAAACGCTGGGGAAATAATTGAAGCAATCCAGCTAGTTCAGAGATGGAGCGTCCTTGCTCAAGCATGATCCGAAGCAATTGCAGAGCTGCCAGCACCCCATCACCGGTGGTGCTATGCCGCAAAAATATCAAATGTCCGGATTGCTCCCCACCCAAGATCGCGCCGTACTGTCGCATCGCTTCAACCACATTGCGGTCACCTACAGGGGTCCGGACCAATCTCCCCCCGTACTCCTGCATAAAAACTTCTAAGGCCATATTGCTCATCACCGTAGCCACCAACGTATCACCCGGCAACTCCCCTTTCTGGAGAAAATCCCGCGCGCACACGGCCATAATCTGATCCCCGTCCAAGACCGTTCCGTTTTCATCGACCACAATCAATCGATCAGCGTCTCCATCCAGGGCCAATCCGATATCAGCCCCGGTCTCCAGGACTTTTTGGGCCACGAGGCCAGGGTGCAGCGAGCCGCAATGGTGATTGATATTCACTCCATCCGGTTCATGGCCAACTTTGATAACTGTAGCGCCCAATTCTTCCAACACCAGCGGGGCCACCCGATATGCCGCCCCATGAGCACAATCCAAGACAACTTTTATTCCATCCAGAGTCATATGCGGGGGAAAAGAATTCTTCAAAGCTACAATATACCGCCCAGGACTGTCCTGAATTTTATACGCCCGTCCTATTTGCTCTGCCTCCGGAATATCCCAGGTTGTTTGCGAATTAAGGACCAGAGCGCTGATCTCTTGTTCCACACTGTCCGCCAATTTATAGCCGTCATGATCGAAAAATTTAATCCCGTTATCCTGAAACGGATTATGCGATGCTGAAATCACAACCCCGAGATCCGCACGCATATTTTTGGTCAAAAATGATATCGCCGGCGTCGGCATGGGACCGACCAAAAAAACATCCATGCCCGCAGCGCAAAAGCCGGAGGTCAAAGCGCTTTCGAACACATACCCTGACAACCGCGTATCTTTACCGATCACCACACGATGCCGCTTCGCCCCGTTGCGGAAATATTGCCCGGCTGCCAGACCGAGGCGGACGACAATTTCCGGTTGCATGGGATAAATATTGACTTGGCCGCGTAGGCCATCAGTGCCAAAAAGCTGCTCATTCATCGGGTTCCTCCTGCTGTGCAGGCGAAGTTTGGCCTGCTGTAGCATTCTTTGGGGCTTCAACTACGACCCGGAGTTGCTCGGGCTTAACTTCCAAAATCCGTGTATCCGCCGGGACATCGACGTCGAAGGCCCGTTGGTACACCCCCGGCCCCAATTCTCCCCCTGGCACGGTGACCCGTATCGCCTCCCGCCAACCTTCCTGATCCAGCAGGGGAAGCGGCAATTCAAGATGCAAACGCACTTTTTCCGGTGAGATACTTGCATGTTCTTTGCTGAGGCCCGTAAGTCGCACAGGACGTTTCACCCATAGCGTTGTCGTTTTCGGTCCAAATTTGAGTCGTACCTGGACTGTAGCCGGTCGGACCTCAACTTCTGGGGAAACCTCCAAGCCAACTGTGCTTTGCCATTGCCGGGGCCGCTTGCCATGAACCGTCACCGGCTTCGTGGACACGGCTTGCAAAGGTTCAACCAGAGTGCTTGGTCCCTCCAATTCCACCCGCTGCGGCTCAGTTTCCCCTTCAATAAATTGGAAGTCGGAGTCCAATTCCGCGCTCCAATCAATGTTGACCGGAACAGTCTTTGCCATCAACTGATCCACAAGCAACTCCACCCGGGAAGGCCTGATCTCCATGACCTGTAAAGCCCGACTAATGGGAATATTTTGCTGTTGCAGGGCCAAAGTTTGCCGCCCTTGCTCCAAGCCGCTCATATCCATAGTGTAGGCCAAATCTTTTGTGTTCAGCGCCCGCACCAGGCTTTTCGGCCCCCGCACTCGCACTTCTAGGCGATTGACCATGCCTTCTCGTATAACCAAGTCCTCGGGAAGATTGACTAATTCAATAGGCATCTGCACCCAAGTCTCAACGCGTTCCCGACCGGAAATGAGGTACCACGTAAAAAAGGCCAACAATAGCGCTAAAAGCTGGTATCGCCAATTTTTATGTATTTTCATGTTCAACAACCGTCCTCTGCCGCCAAAATCATTGCCGCTTCAAGGTCGAGAGCAGCACCCGCTTTAACCGCACTTCATCCAGAGCCGTAGTTAATTTGCCGCCTATAGCCGCGGTCACGCTCCCACGCTCTTCGGAAACGATAATGGCCACGGCATCACTTTCTTCGGTGATCCCCATAGCCGCGCGATGGCGGGTACCCCAATCCGACTTATGTTCCACACCAGCGGCTAAGGGGAGGATGCACGCCGCCGCCCTGATCGTTTTCCCCCGGATCACCACCGCCCCGTCGTGCAGGGGGGTTTCCGGGCGAAATATGGTCAGCAACAAATCACGACTGAATACAGCATTGAGTAGTACACCGCGGGCGATCACATCGCCTAGGGGTTGCTGGCGCTCGATCACCACCAAGGCCCCGATTCGCCGCTGGGCCATTTCCATAACCGCCAAAACAAGTTCATCCAAAATCTGCGGTGGAGTATTGCGCCGCCGCCACAGGCCAGCGGTGCCCATTTCAGCAAGCGCCTTGCGGATATCTTGCTGAAATAAAATAATAACCACTAAAAAAATTGAGCCCAAAAAATTAGCCAAAAGCCAGTGCAAGGTATACAGCCCAAATTCTCCGGACAAGTAATAGACCAGCAGCACCAGCAGCAGGCCGAAAATGACGGAAACCGCCCGTGTCCCCCGGACAAGTAAAATCACCCGGTACAAGACAAAGGCCACCAGGCTGATATCTAAAAGATCCCGCCAATGCAGGGCAGGAAAACTCAACAGGAGATTCTCAAGCATACCCCGTCCCAACTGTAGTCAAAAAAGCGCCCACCGCCGTCCCGCACGTTCTACTCGCTGGGTGTGATGGCCTGCATCAAACGTAGGCTCTGGTGTGTGCGTTCGACATCATGCACCCGATGCAAGGCTACCCCACGTGCGGCAAGCAAGGCCGTAGCCACTTGGGTGGCCCATTCCCGGTTTACCCCTTCCAGGCCCAGAAGACCACTCCACACGGACTTGTTCGACAGTCCCATAAACAAGGGGCGTCCCAACTGCATAAAACGTTCAATATGACGCAAAAGAAGCACATTATGCTCAACGGTCTTACCAAACCCTATCCCGGGATCAAGCACAACATGTTCTTCAGGTAATCCTTGCCGGGTCAGCCACTGCAGACGGCGTTCAAAAAAGGCTTCCACCTCGTCCAGGACATCAGCGTACCTCGGCGCATCCTGCATATCCGCAGGACGACCCTGACTGTGCATAAGGACATAGCCGGGTCGCTGCGCCGCGAGAACCTGCACTAATTCGGGGTCATAGCCACAGGCGGAAACATCGTTAATGATCACCGCCCCTGCCTTTAAAGCGGCTGCAGCTGTTGGGGCCTTGTATGTATCCACAGAGACAAGGGCATTGGGCGAACATTCAAGAAGCCCCTGTACCACCGGAAGCACCCGAGCCTGCTCCTTTTCACTGGAGACCGGAACGGCATAAGGGCGAGTCGATTCGCCCCCGATATCCACGATATGCGCCCCTGCCTGCAAAAGTTCTCCGGCCCGGGCCACCGCCGTTTGCAAATCATCATAGCGCCCGCCGTCATAAAAGGAATCTGGCGTGACATTCACAATGCCCAAGACACAAAAAGGGGCAGGGTGCACCACCCTGCCCCCTGCCACCCGCCATATTGGCGCCGCACAGCGGGAAGGCTCGGTCATGACTCATCCTCTTCTTCCAAGGTAAAATCATCGTCCGCTTCGTCTCCATCACCAGCGGCAGTTGGGCCAGATCCTTTCCCGGACTGGGAAAAATCCGTCGCGGCAGTATCTTGCTCCGACTCTACTTCTACAGGAGGCAATGTCTCCCCACGCATAATAGTATCGATATCCTGAGCGGTTAACGTCTCCCGTTCCAACAAAGCTTCTGCCAAATGTTGCAGGGTCGTGCTATTGTCTTTGAGTAGTCGCCGGGCCTTTTCGTAGGCCTCACTGATGATCCGCTTTATTTCACTATCGATCAACCGAGCGGTGTCTTCACTATAGTGCTTATGCTGAACCAATTCCCGTCCCAAGAAAACTTGATCGCCATTATCGTTTAACCCCAAAGGTCCAATGGCTTCACTCATTCCCCATTCACACACCATTTTCCGGGCCATTTTCGTGCCCCGTTCCAGGTCATTGCCGGCTCCGGTGGTTATTTGATCCAACACAAGCTCTTCAGCCACACGCCCGCCCAGCAAAACCGCGAGGGTATTCTCCAAAAATACCCGGGAATAGTTGTGCCGGTCATCTTCGGGCAGTTGCATCGTTACGCCCAACGCACGGCCGCGAGGGATAATAGAAACCTTATGCACCGGATCGGTTCCGGGCAAAAGCCGAGCTACCAAGGCATGTCCCGCCTCATGATACGCGGTGGTTTTCTTTTCTTCTTCGCTCAAAATCACGCTGCGCCGTTCTTTGCCCATAAGAACCTTATCTTTGGCGTCCTCAAAATCATGCATATCCAATTGTTCTTTATCGGCCTTTGCCGCAGCCAAGGCCGCTTCATTGACCAAATTTTCCAGGTCGGCCCCGGAAAAACCGGGGGTACCGCGGGCGATAACCCCCATATCCACATCTGCCGCCAACGGCGTAAGCCTGGCGTGCACTTCCAAAATCATTTTCCGGCCCTTCAAGTCGGGATTGGGCACCATGACCTGGCGATCAAAACGCCCCGGGCGCAATAACGCCGGGTCAAGCACATCTGGACGGTTAGTCGCGGCAATGAGGATAACCCCCTCATTGGATTCAAAGCCGTCCATTTCCACTAAGAGTTGGTTCAACGTCTGCTCGCGCTCATCATGCCCGCCGCCGAGCCCGGCCCCGCGCTGTCTGCCAACGGCATCAATTTCATCAATAAAAATCAAACAGGGGGCGTTTTTCTTGCCCTGCACAAAAAGATCTCGAACCCGGGAGGCCCCAACACCGACAAACATCTCCACAAAATCAGATCCAGAAATGGAAAAAAAGGGCACCCCTGCCTCACCAGCCACTGCCCGAGACAAAAGCGTTTTTCCCGTGCCCGGCCCCCCTACGAGCAAAACACCTTTTGGAATGCGTCCGCCGAGCCGGGTGAACTTTTTGGGATCACTTAAAAAATCCACGATTTCCGTCAGTTCTTCCTTGGCCTCGTCCACGCCAGCAACGTCGCTGAAGGTCACTTGCGTCGATTCCTGGGTGACCATTTTGGCTTTGGACTTGCCGAAGGACATAGCCTTGCCTCCGCCACCCTGCATCTGGCGCATAAAAAAGATCCAGACCCCAATCAGCAGAAGCATAGGGAACCAGGAGACGAAAATCGTCATATACCACGGGGCTTCTTCCCGGGGTTCCGCTTCGATCTCCACCCCGTTCTCCAGAAGAGTACTTACAAAATCTGGGTCATCCGGGGCATAACTGACAAACCGTTGATCGTTGCTAAGATCGCCGGTAATTTTTTGCCCTTGGATGGTCACCCCGTCTACCCGCCCTTGACGAACCTCCGTGAGCAATTGGCTATACGATAATTGCTCTTGTGGCGCTTGGGGCTGATTGAAAAGATTAAAGAGCACGACCATCACCAATGAGATCGTCGCCCACAAAAAAAGGTTCTTGTAAAAATTATTCAAAACACAGTCCTCCGTCTATAGCCAGGCACCGCAAATTCCGGCTTTTGAGCTCGGGGCAAGCAGGGCACCTGAACTCGTGGAAATATATTGTGTCATCTCTATCTGAGGTTTTTGGGGCAGCAAAATAACGGCGCTATGTAGCACATTCCCGCCCGCCTGTCTACGCGCCTTACATAAAAGGCCTTGTCAACACCACGCGGCCTTGTTACAGACGGATCTCACCAAACGGAAGCGTTTCGTCACCGGTGTGGCGCCTGGACTTCAAATCCAGTGGGCGGCTGTCAAGTCGCCGGTAGGTTCGACTCCTATACGCTTCCGCCACTTTTTCCCTTCCGAGCCCCAGCCAGCCACGAACCTAACGACTCAATCTGCCGCTGCACTGAAGCCGCGCCTGTTCCGCCCCACGTCTGCCGTCTATTCACGGCGACAGTATAATCAAGGACCGTATAGACATCCTTTTCCACAAGCGGAGAAAATTGGCGCAATTGCTCGAGTGAAAGATCTTCCAGGCCGCATTGCTCCTTTTCGGCTAGGGCGACGGCCTGACCGGTGATATGATGCGCTTGGCGAAAGGGGATACCTTTACCCACCAAATAATCTGCGAACTCCGTGGCATTGAGGTACCCGGCTTTGGTTGCCCGGTGCATGGGCTCAACGCAAAATTGCAACTCAGGAACCATGCGGGCCATCACTTCCAGGGAAAGCGACACCGTCGCATCCGCATCTAAAAAAGGGGCCTTGTCTTCTTGCAGGTCCCGGTTATATGTCAGTGGCAGCCCTTTTAATGTAGTCAACAAGCCCAGCAAGTCCCCATACACCCGCCCTGTCTTGCCGCGCATAATCTCGGCCACATCCGGATTTTTCTTCTGGGGCATAATTGAGGAGCCGGTGGCGAATGCATCCGGGAGGCGCACAAAGCCAAATCCCGGGTTTGCCCATAAGATAATTTCTTCGCACAAGCGGCTCAGATGCATGGCTATACAACTCGCCGCAAAAAGGGGTTCCAAAACAAAATCCCGGTCGGCCACGGCGTCCATGCTATTGCTGAACACTTCCGCAAAACCGAGCTCTTGGGCCACCGCCTGCGGGTCGAGGGGGTATGTCGTCCCGGCTAAGGCAGCCGCCCCTAATGGAGAAACCCGTACCCGCTGCTGGGCATCGTGCAATCGCTCCCAATCCCGACGGAACATCGCCGCGTAGGCGAGTAAATGCTGGGCCAACCGCACCGGCTGAGCTGGCTGCAGATGGGTATATCCGGGCAGAATCGTGTCCGGATGCTGTTCGGCCTGTTCCACCAAGGCTTGGATCACAGCACACAGATGCTCCTGCCACACCGTGACCCGTTCACTGACCAGCAAACGGAATCCCAGTGCCACCTGGTCATTGCGGCTGCGCCCGGTGTGCAATTTTTGCCCAGTCTGCCCGACAAGTTCGGTCAGCCGCTGCTCAACATTCATATGCACATCTTCAAGATCCGCGCGCCACTCAAAGCTCCCCGCAGCGATTTCCTCAGCGACTTGATCCAGCCCCTGCCGCAAAATCTGGGCTTCAGAGGCGGTGATAATACCTTGCGCGGCCAACATGGCAGCGTGGGCCTTGGAGCCTGCGATATCCTGCAACGCAAAATGCTTATCCGTGTCTACCGAGGCCGTATACGCTTCCACCAACCGGTCCGTCTGACAGTGGAAGCGCCCGCCCCATAGCTTGTCCTCACTCATTGTATCTCACCTGTACGGCTGTCCGAATGTGCCAATATTTCCGCTCCGGGTTTCTGCAACAAAGATGTTGAGGATCCGAAGGCAAGTCGATGTCAGTATAGAATATGCCCCTTGCCAGCCCCTCGTCGTCCTGCAATACGATCACTGCTTTTTGCTTTGCTGCTGCTGGGCGGCGATGCCCTGGGCGGCGCGCAAGCGCAGTCCCTGCAAACGGATAAAGCCAGCCGCATCCGCCTGATCATAGACCTCATCGCTTTCGAAGGTCGCCAAATCAGGATTATACAAAGAAAACGGAGACTTGCGTCCCAAAGGATACACACCGCCTTTGTACAATTTCAGCCGAACTGTCCCGGTCACATTGGCTTGGGTGGCATCAACTAAAGCCTGCAAGGCATGGCGTTCCGGGGCGTACCAAAACCCATTATACACCATCTTGGCATATTCGGGGATCACGTTATCTCGTTGGTGCATAGCTTCGCGGTCCAGACACACCCCTTCCAAGTCCCGGTGGGCGTGGTGCAGAATCGTCCCCCCCGGGGTCTCGTAGACCCCTCGCGACTTCATGCCGATAAACCGGTTTTCGACCATGTCCACTCGCCCGATGCCGTGCTTGCCCCCGAGCTGATTTACGTGGTGCAGCAATTGGGCTGGAGAAAGGGGGGTGCCATTGACCGCCACCGGATTGCCGGCCTCAAAGTCAATGGTGACCACTTCCGGGTCGTCCGGGGCCTGCTCCACCGGCACGGCCAGCAGATAGCTGTGAGGGCCGGGCTCTTGCCAGGGATCCTCCAGTTCACCGCCTTCAAAACTCAAATGCAACAGATTACGGTCACTGCTGTAGGGTTTTTCCTGGGTCACTGGCACCGGGATGCCATTGGTTTCGGCAAAGGCAACCAAATCCGAACGGGAACGCAAATCCCATTCGCGCCACGGGGCAATGGTTCCCAACTCCGGTGCCAGGGCCGTGGCATTGAGTTCGAAGCGGATCTGGTCGTTGCCTTTCCCGGTGGCCCCATGCGCCAACGCCTGAGCCCCTTCTTGCTGAGCGATCTCCACCATCCGCTTGGCGATAAGCGGTCGGGCCAGGGAAGTTCCCAACAGATAGCGGCCTTCATACACGGCATTGGCCCGCAGGGCAGGGAAGACAAAATCCCGAACAAACTCTTCCTGCAAATCCTCGACGTAAGCCTTGGAAGCCCCGGTGGCCAATGCCTTCTCTTCGAGTCCGTCTAGCTCTTCTGCCTGGCCCAAATCAGCAGTAAGGGTAATGACTTCACACCCATAGGTATTTTTAATCCACTTGAGAATAATCGAGGTGTCCAACCCACCGGAATAGGCCAAAACCACCTTTGAAATCTGCTCTTTTTTCACTGTTCCACTCCGCTTCAAACCACGGGCCCTACTGGGCCCATTTCTTTTGGCACCGCAACCCAATTGCGCGCATCAAGACCTGGCAAACACCCATTCCAAGAGGGCTTTTTGCATGTGCAGCCTGTTTTCGGCCTGATCCCAAACAATGCTCGCCTCGCCTTCCATAACCGCCTCGGAAATTTCTTCCCCGCGATGGGCCGGTAAGCAATGCATGACCTTCGCCCCCGGCTTGGCCAGTTGCAGAAGGTTTTCGTCCACGAGATAACCGGCAAAGGCGCGAGTTCGCTCCTCAACTTCGGCCTCGTTCCCCATTGAAGCCCAAACATCGGTATTGACGTAATCCGCCCCAGCCACCGCCTGGCGCGGATCATGGGTGAGCATAATCCGAGCGCCGGCGTGGCGGGCCTGTTCAATATGCCTCGGCTCGGGTTCATATCCTTTCGGTACGGCCAACTGGAGTTGAAAACCGAGTTTGGCGGCCGCATTGATCCAGGAATTGGCCATATTGTTCCCGTCACCCACCCAGGCCACAACCTGGTTTTGCAAATCAGGGGTACGTTCATACATGGTCAATAAATCGCTCATAACCTGACAAGGATGGTAAGTATCTGTCAGGGCGTTGACCACCGGAATCTCTCCGTATTGGACCAATTCTTCAAGTTTATCCTGGCCGAAGGTACGCACGACCAGCCCATGCACGTAGCGGGAAAAAACCCGGGCTGAATCTTTCAAGGGCTCGCTACGTCCTAATTGCGATTCCATGGGGGTCATAAATATCGTTGAACCGCCCAATTCGCGTACAGCCATCTCAAAGGAGAGCCGAGTGCGTGTGGAGGCCTTTTCAAAAACGAGCAAAATCGTTTTGCCGGCCAGAAGGTGACTGTGGGCCCGAACGGCTTTGAGTTGCTGAGCTCGCTGTACTAGCGGGAGCATCTCCTCCCGGGGAATATCCAAAATATGTAAAAAATGGCGCGACATACAGGGTCCTTTTTATTGCCGAAGGAAATACAATTGAAGCCTTTAAAAAAGCCGAGGAGGTTTGTAAAGCGTGGGATTCGATGGCAAAGCGCAAATGTGGCTGCACTACCATACGCTCTTTTCACCCGGTCGTGGGATCAACCATTGCCGCATTCCCGGCGGCAGTCGCTTGGGCCACTGTAGCCTCGGTCACGGCATCCATTTCCGAACCATGCTCCACACCGTGCAGATGCAATATGGCGTGGGTAAGCAAACGCACCCAATGGGACGCGGGACATTGGTCATACAACCAGGCTTCCCGCAGCACCGCTTGGACGTTGAGTACTATACTCCCGCCGCCACAGCCGTCAGGAAAGCTCAACACATTGGTCGGGCCAATGCACCCCAAAAACGTCTGATTGAGCCCGGCAATAGCAAAATCTGTGGTGATCCGGATCTCCCAATCCGAGAATTCCAACCCCAAAAATTCTCCCACCCACACCGCCAGGCCTCCAACGGCCCGAGGCCCCACAGGCACCACCGCGTAGGCTGCTGCCCCGGGATCAACCCGCACCGCTGGCGCCATTTTCTCCTTGTTCATACAGAATCCTCGCCAGAGGACTGTAGACTCCGATTGTAGCGATCATAGGCCTTCACGATCCGGCCGACAAGATTATGGCGAATAACGTCTCTGTCCCCGAAATGCACAACCCCAATCCCATCAACGTTTTCAAGTATTTTTAACGCCTGGATCAGGCCGGATTGGGTCCGCGGCGGAAGATCAATTTGGGTGACATCGCCGGTGACCACGGCTTTGGAGCCAAACCCCATGCGGGTCAAAAACATTTTCATTTGTTCCGGCGTCGTATTTTGGGCTTCATCAAGGATCACCACCGCATCATTGAGGGTGCGACCGCGCATAAAGGCCAGCGGAGCCACCTCGATCACCCCCCCTTCGAGCATTTCCCGAACCTTCCGAAAGTCGAGCATATCGTGCAGCGCGTCATACAGGGGACGCAAATACGGATTGACTTTTTCCATCATATCACCGGGAAGAAAACCGAGTTTCTCTCCGGCTTCCACAGCTGGCCGAGTCAAAATGAGACGTTTGACTTTACGCTGCAATAAAAACGAGACAGCCATTGCTACAGCCAGGTATGTCTTCCCCGTGCCAGCTGGTCCGATACCAAACGTCAAATCATTGTGGCGCAGGGCCTGCAAATATTCCCGCTGTCCCAATGTTTTTGGGCTAATGGTTTTTTTGGGCGAAACGGCAAAGACCTCGTCACGAAACAGGCTGCCCAGGTCAAGTTGGGGATCATGCTCCAGGGCCTTCAGGGCATACTCCATTTCCTGCACGACCCAGGTAAAGCCGGAACGGTACAATTCGTACAATTGCCCTAACGCACTCGCTGCCCAAGCCACAGCGTGCTCTTCCCCTCGAAAACACACTTCCGTGCCCCGAACATTGATTTCAGCGCCGGTGCGCTGGCGCGCGAGATTCAAGTTGCGCTCCTGAGCGCCAAATAATTCCCTCGCGATCTCGGCATCATGAAAATTGATGCGCCGCTCAGCCATGCGACCTCCGCTTCTTGTCCATATTAGCCCCCAATCGCCGACATCCCCCGTTGACACACGGCATTGTCCTTTTTGGCCTGTAAAAGCTCATATCCCATCGGTTTGTGCGCGTTGGCCGCGGCCAGAAGACGCCGTAAATGCTCTGGACCCAATTTCGGGTGCCGCAAGTGCGGGCGCAGGCGGTATTCCTTGTCCGAGAATAAACAGGTGCGCAACCGGCCATCTGGGGTAACCCGCAACCGATTACATTGGGCACAGAAATGGTCGGACAACGGCGAAATCACTCCAAGCCGACCCTGACCCTGAAGCAATTTATACATCCGGGCGGGGCCGTGATTACAATCGTGGGCCCGAACAGGTTCCAAGGGGGTAACGGCCTGGGCAGCAGCCACCAATTCCTCCGCGGACCAATATTGCCCTTCTTCCCAACTCGTGCCCGCCCCGATGGGCATAAATTCAATAAAACGCACATCCACCGGGTGCTGCAAGGCAAAGGCGATAAACCCCTCCAACTCTTCAGCGGTAAACGAACGCAGAGCCACCGCATTGAGTTTCACCCGCAACCCCGCGGCGAGGGCGGCGTGGATGCCCTCCCAAACGCGGTCAAACATATCCCGTCCAGTGATCTCGGCATAACGCTGCCGATCCAACGTATCCAACGAGATATTCACGTATTGCAGTCCCATCCGCCGCAACCGCTCAGCGTTATTGCTGAGATACGTACCATTGGTCGTCAGACGAAAATCCATCTCCGGAAACAGCGTGCACGCTTGCTCTAAAAAGCCCAAAAATTCACGTCTGACAAACGGTTCGCCTCCCGTTAACCGGACTTTAGAGACACCTAAATCGCGCACCGCATGGATAAGCCGAAGCATTTCCTCATAACGCAAAATCTTGTTGTGGGGGATAAACTGCAGATCCTCTTTTTTGCGGCAGTAAAAGCAGCGCAAATTGCAGCGATCCGTCACACTTAACCGGAGATAACTCACATGTCTGCCATACGTATCCATCATCTGCATATGCCGCACAACACTCCCCCTATACAATTGGCGCCCTAGACTTATTCAAAAATAGGTATAGGGCCTATTTCTACCCGGCAACCTGAATCCGTGAACTAGGCACACAAAACCCGTTTCCGGTGATGCAATCATGGCCTGAAGATACTCCTGCGGCTGTTCGCTGTCACACCCAGTTTACATGCAAGACCGGGCGATCAAACACAGCCCAGCAACTGCCCAAAGCGCCTTTTTTCAGGCTAGGGCACACCTCCGGAACCGGGCCTAAAACAATATTGATCCACGGAACCAAGGGAATTCTATTGGGATCGAGCCCCAGCTCAACCCGATGAGGCGGCGGCTTCGGTACTCAGACGCAACCGATCCTCAAGGGCAGCATTTAATGCCACCACAAGGGTTTGCTGGATCGTCTCCACCCGCACCTGCCCTAAAGGGGCACCTTTAATGGGGCGCACATCGCGCACCAAGGCCACCATAACCTCCGCTTTATCCGCCGAACTGGCATGACTTGCCAACCCCGCGAGGCAGGCCGCCTGCTCTAAACTTGTTTGGGGCACCTCTTGGCCGTAGTGGTCACGGAGCAAAATAACATGGGCGCCTGGACCACCTTGGGCATGGAGCCAAAAGTCAAAGGGACGGGCCGCTTTGGTCAACAAGGCGTGATTCGCTTTTTTGTTCTTGCCGCGTAAAAGCAAAAACCCCTCCGAGCTGCGAAACACATGCACAGCCAATCCCTGAAACCGCGCCGGAAGTCGAGGGCCACTGCGTCCCACAGCCTCAGAGGGACCGTGTTCAAAACCTTCAGGGGCGGGGGCAGCAGCCTCACCGGCACGCTGCAGTCGGTCGTGATACTCTTGGTCTAGCATCTGCTTGCGCTGCTGCACGTACGGGAGGCCGCGACGTCCCTTGCGGCTTTTGGCAAAAAGCCGCTGCATATTCTCCTGTACGTTAAGCGCCGGGTCAAGGGTGACGCGCCGCCAGGTGCCGTCCACATCAACGCCCTCTACACTGTCCACCTTCGCCTTCGGATCCAACCGGTGGAGGTTGATCTGGAGAAACCGGGCTGTGTCTCCCAAAACGCTCATCTCCTGCAGCCGGCGTTCATCCTCTTGGAGGTGGCCGAGTTGACGCTGGAGTTTTTTCACCGCGCGTTTTTGACTTTGATCCGCTTCCCGCC
>JBNJGM010000027.1:20168-24718 GCA_051747685.1 Thermodesulfobacteriota bacterium
CGCTCATCTCCTGCAGCCGGCGTTCATCCTCTTGGAGGTGGCCGAGTTGACGCTGGAGTTTTTTCACCGCGCGTTTTTGACTTTGATCCGCTTCCCGCCGGGTATCGAACCGGTTTTGGACCACAGTTTCGCCCTCAACACGCGCGGCCTCGAGAGCCGAGGCGGTCTTCACCTCGGAGGCCTCACCCCGCAGGCTTTCGGGGAGCCGCCAAGGCAAGGCCAGAGCACGGCCATCGGCAAATACATACCCGTAAAAATGGGCAGGGGCGGAAAACCGCAGTTCATGCAAAAGCGAGGCGGCTGCCTCAGAAGACAAGACGTTCAAGGTGGAACGTAAAGGAGGGGAAAGTTGCGGAAAGCGACGCCAACTTTGCGGATCCACGGCCTCGTCAATGGACTCCGGCCATTGCGGCGGTTGCCCGAACTCTTCGGGCAATGCATCCAGACAACGAGGCCCGGTGCAAATGTCCCAGAGAAGCCAAAAATCGCCGGGTACGACCCACCAGGCCACCCGGCGGCGGGGCCAGTCAAGACTATACGAAACCAGACGGCGCCCCCGCAACCGCTTGCGCAGCCACTGGGCACCGCCGGAAGGTGTTCCGGGGTTGGCCGGGCGGGTGGGGCTCCAAAACAAAAGGCCCTGCTTCGTATCCACCACCGCAAGGATGTGACTCCGGGAGGCGAACTTGAGCGTCCAGAGCCCGCTTGCAGGCATGTACACATTGTCCACACGCCGCCCCTGCACGCTCTGGTCCAACTCGGGCACAAGATAACGAAAGAAATTGGCTTCCATGGGGGCCGCTACGATCTGAGCAGCTGCTCTTCCTCTTCCTGCTTACTTTTGCATTCAATACATAGGGTGGTCACCGGACGGGCTTTGAGTCGAGAAATGCTGATATCCTCCCCGCATTCTTCACAAATCCCATATGTGCCGTCTTCTATCCGTCCCAACGCCTCATTGATTTTTTTGATCAATTTCCGATCCCGATCCCGGAGTCGGAGGGTAAACGCCTGATCCGATTCGTGGGAAGCCCGGTCAGCCGGATCCGCGTAAACCGCATTTTGGTTGGACATATCCTCAAGGGTGTGTTCCCCCTTTTTCTGGATGTCATCCAATTCTTGCGTCAAATATTCCCGAAAAAAATCAAGGTCTTGCTGTTCCATGATATAGCCTCCTTCTTATCTATCCAGGAAATATCGATTGAGAAGGAGAGATTCTTAGCGTATCTGCGCATAAAAAGTAAAGAAGCAAGTCGCATAGGGACCCTTGGCAAACCAATGTTTGCTGCGCCCCCTTTTGCCCTCTTTACGCCACCGGGCAAAGTTTTCCCCGCCGCCACCAGGAAAGGCTTGACACCGAAAACGGTTTTCCCTAAAAGAACTCCTCGTCGCGAGCGGGAATAACTCAGCGGTAGAGTGCAACCTTGCCAAGGTTGAAGTCGCGGGTTCAAATCCCGTTTCCCGCTCCACCTTTGAGGCGGCATAGCCAAGTGGTAAGGCAGCGGTCTGCAAAACCGCCATTCTCCGGTTCAAATCCGGATGCCGCCTCCATTCGAGACTGCGGGAGTAACTCAGTGGTAGAGTGCAACCTTGCCAAGGTTGAAGTCGCGGGTTCAAATCCCGTCTCCCGCTCCACGTATGCATACAAGGCCAACCGCTTCGGTTCGGCCTTTTTTTTATCGCCTCGGCCCCTGCGGGAGGATACCAGCGTGCCACATTTGCCTTTTGACCCTCAGGCCCCTTTATCCGAACTTTTGGACCTGGCCAGGTCCAAATACGATGTCTATTTTGAGCCCGTGACGATTGGCGAGGAGCGTATCGAGATTCTCCAAATCGCGGACATGGAAGACTATATCGAACGCCTCGCCGCCCAGACCAGCAGCGATTTACAACTGCCATTTTGGGCCAAAATCTGGCCCACCTCCGTTCTTTTGGCCTATTTTGTCCAAAAACTGCCCCACTCCCCTGCTTCGGCCCGTGTCCTTGAAATAGGGGCGGGTATTGGCTTGTGCGGGCTTTTTGCCGCCAAACGCGGCTTTCGCGTCACACTCAGCGACATCGAACCCGATGCGCTTTTGTTCTGCCAAATCAATATCTTACAAAACAACCTACAGGACCACGCTGAGGTTATCAAAGCGGATTTCACCGCCGATCGCCTTGAACAACGCTTTGAGCACATCCTCGGCTCCGAGGTATTGTACCAACACGCATCATACGCCCCCCTAGTGGACTTTCTCCGGGACCATCTTGCCCCCACGTCTCAGGCTGCGATCCTTTTGGCCCAAGGGTATTCCCGGGGCGCGAAGGGATTTTTCGAGCTAGCTGAACCCCAATTTGCCGTCCAGCACCGGGTGCTCGGATACAAAGAAGGGGCTAGCAAGGAAGATGAAAAGCACATGAGCGTCATCTACAAGCTCACGGCCAAAAAGGAGGCGGGGGATGCTCCTTAAGGCCTGTCCCAAGGGCTTTACCCAGGATTTGGATAAGGTCTGTTCCCCCGAAGAGACGGTTCGTCGCGTGGGCAAAATCCTGCATGAATATGACGGTATTTTGGCCGAAAACAAGCGGATTGATACCGGACGACTCGGTATTCCGGTGTACATGAGTTATTGTGGTCCCAAAGCCTTACAGCTCTTGCCCGGGCGTAAACAAATGGGCAAAGGGGCCTCTGCCGCTCAAGCTCAAGCTTCGGCCATCATGGAACTCACCGAACGTTACAGTTTTTTTGCCTATTGGCAGGACACTGATTCAGCTGTTTTTTGCACTTGGTCAGAAGCCAAAGAACGCTTTTCCACGCCCTTGATGCCCGTGGAACACATTCTGCATTCCGTTGGCGACCCGCTTGACACGACTTCAGCTGAAGCCATTTTGGATCTTGTTGCCTGGCGCTTCGCCCCAGTCTGGGACCTGGTCAGGGAACGCAAAGTCCTCGCCCCCGTGGATTGGTTTAAGATAGTAAATGAATACAACGGCTCCTGTGCCGGAAACACTGCCGAAGAAGCGATTTTACAAGGGCTTTGTGAAGTCATAGAACGCCATGTCTGTGCCCAAGTTGACGCCCACCAACCTGATTTACCGAACATTGACCCGGAGTCGAGTTCCGACCCCACGCTACAAGACCTTGTCTCCGCATTTCGGTCTGCAGGCATCCACTTCTGGCTCAAAGATTTTTCCGCGGGCCTTCCTCTGCCCACGGTAGGCGCCTTGGCCTATGACCCGAGCACATTTCCAGAAACAAGTGAAATCGTCTTTACCGCCGGCACGGCTACCAGCCCGGCCAAAGCGGCCATCCGAGCCTTAACTGAAGTCGCCCAACTCGCCGGCGATTTTACCACGAAAAGCAATTACGAAGCCTCCGGGCTCAGCAAATACACGGCGCTGGAGGATTGCGCTTGGCTGACCCAAGGCCCCACTCAGCCCATCTCCGCCCTTCCGGACAGGAGCAACCCGGATATCGCCCGGGAAATACGAGACACCGTCCACCTTCTCCACGACCAGGGCCTCTACGCCTATGCTGCGGACATAACCCACCCTGAACTCCACATCCCGGCCTTTTATACCTTTATCGCCGGCTGTGACTTTCGCGAACGAACCCGTAACCCGAGCCTTGGGCTTTTCATCGGACGCAAACTCGCTGAAGAGGCCCCTCTTGAAGAGGCCAGGGTTGGCATAGAAATTTTGGCGGCCCTGCAGCCCCATGCTCCGTATATTTCCTTTTTCCAAGGCCTCCTCGCCTTACGCGAAAACACCCCGGAACACGCCTTACAATATTTCACCGCGGCCACCTCCCTGCAGCCCGATGAGGAGGAACGTGCCCTTGCGGAGTTTTATAGCGGCTATGCGGCTTCGCTTCTCGAGGATTGGGAGACAGCCATTTGGCACCTTGAACGTTCCCTGGCGGCAAGCCGTTCCCATGCGGCCTGTAACCTCCGAGGGGTGGCGGCCTTTAAACAAAACAAGTACCATGAAGCCCGAAAATATTTTGAACAAGCCCTGGCCGAGGACAGCGGATCAGCCATAGATTTAGCAAATGTGGGCATGTGCGCTCTCCGCCTCGGCGAGCCGGGGCAGGCCATGGAATATCTGCAAGCCGCTCTTGAACGCGACCCCAATATCGCCTTTGCCCAAGAAGCGCTGACTGAGCTGCTTTAAACCTGATCCAAAGCAAATCGCCCTGCGCTAGGCCTGCAAACTCCCACCAGCGGGCAACGCTTTCCTCACCGGCTCAGGCATTGACAAAGATCACCGCTCAACTTAGTACTCCTAAGACGAAGATGAGTCCGAACTCGGTCCCTATCAGCCCTGGGGTATCACCAGGGCTTTGACACAACTGTAGGGCGATGCTATAGCACCCGCCGTGCAACACAAACCGGTTTTTAAGGAGGTAAGATCATGGCTACAGTGGAATTTCAGGGGAAAACATTTGAAGTCGATGAAGACGGTTTCTTGCAAAGTTTCGATATGTGGGCCCCGGAATGGGTTGATTATGTCAAAGAGCAAGAAGGCATCAAAGAGATCACTGAAGAACACCAAAAAGTGATTGATTTCCT
>JBNJGM010000027.1:24818-26075 GCA_051747685.1 Thermodesulfobacteriota bacterium
GATATTCGCATTCAGGCCAATGAGGGAACATTCACTCCCGGCGACGACCTCTTGTTTCTCATTGTTGCCGGGGACATTCGGGAAAATGTCCACAAAGCACTTGGCGATTTGCTGAACCGAGTCAAAGCCGAGGCTATCCACAAAGAAGAAATCGGTGCGTAACGCATTCATCCCCGGCACCCCCAGCCGTTATAACCGGCTTCGGCTGCGCTTTACGGCGTCGCGCTAGGGTTCCAGCAATGGACGCACGAGTTCCCAAATCCGGGCCGCCTCCTCTGGCTTGTCCCGTTTGAGACAGCCCTGGGCATAGAGGCGCACCCGGTTTACAAGAGCGGTCTGCGCCAAGGCCCGCTGCGCACCAGAAAGTTCCGTCTGGCGGAGAAGCTTGTGCAGGGCGTAAATCCGATACAGATCAAGCCCTATGATGCGCCGCGAGAGCTGGTCGGGATGGCCGCCGTATTTTTCTACCAGGGCCTTTGGCAGTAATCCCACGGGGTACCGGCTGGCCACCCGAAGCCAGAGGTCAAAATCTTCACAGGCTGGCAAACCAGAATCAAAGGGACCACATCGCTCCCAGAGCTTTCTGCTAAAAAGCACACAGGATGGGCTGACCAGACACATATTCAGCGACGGCTCCAGAACCCACCCGGAGGGTTTGGCGTGCTTGAAGCCGGGGTTGACCCGTTTCCCATTACGGACCCAAATCTCCTCGGTTTGACAAATATTCCATCCGCCTTCGCGCAAAAATGTCACTTGGTGGGCCAACTTCTCCGGCAACCAGACATCGTCCGAGTCCAAAAGAGCTATCAGACCAGCGGAACTCGCGGCAATACCGGTATTCCTGGCCGCGGCCACGCCCTGTTGCTTTTGACACAATACCCGAATGCGCCCCTGAAAACACGCTTCAAGCATGGGCCCGGTGCCATCGGTGGATCCGTCGTCAACCACGATGACCTCCGACGGGGGACGGGTCTGATTCAAGACCGAATGCACAGCGCGACCGACAACAGCCCCACGATTGTGCGTAGGGATAACCACTGCAACCTCAAATTCTCTCCCTGACACGGCCCTCTCCATGCGCGTTTACGAAGTCATCAACGTCCGTTGGTTCAACGCCACAGCCTGGTACGCCATAACCCAGGCCCGCCTGTTACACGAACACGGCCATCAGGTCATGGTGGTGTGCCTGCCGGATTCCCCTGCCCATGTAAAAGCATTGGAATACGGTCTGCCCGTCACCGCCCTGGACTTGAACAC
>JBNJGM010000028.1:0-4703 GCA_051747685.1 Thermodesulfobacteriota bacterium
ACAAGCCATGGGCCGCAGCCGCACCACTTTACGCGCCAGATCAGCGTTATGGGTGGATTCCACGACCTCGCTGACGTCTTTGTACGCCCCCGGGGCCTCTTCAGCGGCCCCGCGCTGGCTGGCGGCGCGCACCAGGATTCCCTGGTGCTCCAATTCATGGAGCACACTCTTGCCCTTCCAGCGCTTGGTGGCTTGTTTGCGGCTCATGGCCCGACCCGCGCCGTGGCAGGCTGAGCCCCAGGCCAGGTGTTCACTCGCAGCGGTACCGGCCAGCACATAGGAGGCCGTGCCCATTGTCCCGCCGATAAGCACCGGTTGGCCCACCTGCCGATACGCCGCCGGCACCTCCATGCGCCCGGGGCCGAAGGAGCGGGTGGCCCCTTTGCGGTGCACGTACAGGTTCTTGCGCCGTCCACCCACCGCATGCTCCTCCACCTTACAGGTATTGTGGCTCACGTCGTAGAGCAGATCCAACACGGCAGTGGGAAACACCTCGGCAAAGGCCTGGCGCACCAAATGGCCCAACACCTGCCGATTGGCCAGGGCGCAATTCACCCCGCAGGCCATGGCCTGGTAGTACTCGCGCCCCTCCTTGGAATCGATGGGCGCGCAGACCAAGTCCCGGGAGGGCAGGTGCAGCCCTTGTTTCTGCGCTGCCCGCCCCAATATCTGGATAAAATCGGTACCGATCTGGTGCCCCAGGGCCCGGGAGCCGCAATGCAGGGAGACCACCACCTCGCCCTGGCGCAGGCCGAAGGTTGCAGCCGCGTTCTGGTCGTAGACCGCGTCCACATATTGGACTTCCAAATAATGGTTGCCAGAGCCAAGGGTGCCCATCTGATCCTGCTGCCGCTTTTTCGCGGTCTCGGAGACCACCTTCGGGTCAGCACCGGCCATGCAGCCGCTGTCCTCGATGCACTCCAAATCCCCCTTGTTGCCGTACCCCCGGGCCACGGCCCAGCGCGCCCCCTGGCGCAACACGTCGTCCAATTCGGCGCGGGACAGCCGCAGATCCCCGCCACGCCCCACCCCGGCCGGGACCGCCACCGCCAGGGTGTCCACCAGCTCTGGCAGGGCCGAGGCCACCGTCTCCCGGTCGAGGCCGGTACGCAGGGTGCGCACCCCGCAGGAAATATCATACCCGACCCCGCCCACGGAGATGACCCCGCCGCGCTCAGGATCAAAGGCCGCCACACCGCCGATGGGGAACCCATACCCCCAGTGGGCGTCCGGCATGGCCAAAGAGGCGCCGACAATGCCGGGCAACGCGGCCACGCCGCTGACCTGGTCCAGAACCATATCCTCCAGATCCCGAATCAGACCGCTACTGCCGAACAACCGTCCCGGAACCCGCATCGCGCCCTGTTTGGGCGCCTCCCAGCAATAGTCGCTGATCCTGCGCAAAAGGCTCGTGTCCATACCCGACTCTCCCTTTCCCCCTCAGACATCCACAACGCATTGGGCCACCCAGCCGCCGTCCTGTGGCCCCACAAAAAGCTCGGAAAAGGTGGCCCCTTTGACTTCCACGCCCCAATCGTGCTCCCGGACCCCAACCGGCTCCCCCCACACCGTGGCCTCGAGCTGGGTCCCCGCGATCCGGGGAACAAAGGCGCAAAAGACCATGTGGCGCAGCTCGGCCTCGGCCAGCAGGGTGTTGATCCAGGCCACGAACAGCCCCTCCAGGTCATAGGAGGAAGTCTGGAGGACCACGGCCTGTTGCGGCTGGACCCGCTCCCAAGAGCCGTCAATAAGGGACATCAGGGCCGCAGCCCCTTGGGCGAAGGCCTCTTCCAGGCTCGCTCCCCAGCCGCGAATACCGATATCCGCACCGTGGTCAAACGTCGTCCAGCCAGCAGATGCCACAATTCCCTCCTCGGCTTTAAGCCTCATAGATGGAAATACCTATTTTTCCCGGAACGCGAAGAATGATCAACGGTTTCAGGGAATTGAGGTATTAAGGGATTGAGGGATTGAAGAATTAAAGAATTGAAGAGGTGTTTGGGGCCACGCACGAGTGTTACAGCCATAGGCCGGCGGTGGGCCTCCTTCTTTGAAGAGCCAGGCAGGCGCCTGGCGGTCCGAAGAATGAAGAAACCAGCGCATGATGAGCCCTTTTCTTCATTCCCAGGCTCCTGCCTGGGGACGGGCCTTCGTACGGCTCCTGCCGCGCCTTCTGCACTCTCGGAGGTCGGCTGGAGCAAAGAAGTGTCCGACAACGGACACCATCCCGTGACCAGCCGGATGGCGGCTTCGGCTCTCGCCGGAACCGACCTACAAGACCTGTCGGATTCGGGCCACGTCATATGTGCTCTGTTTGATAGGGGCACGAATCCTATTCCCCTTGATTCCCCTCCCTCCGCCTGTCTTTCAGGCGGGAGGGAGAGGCCAGGGGAGGGTTCTTTCTTAACGAGACCGAAAAGGTGCCCACGCACTAGGCAATCCCGAACTTGGCCTTCGCCTCCCGCCGCCGGGCGTGCAGGATGGGTTCGGTATAGCCGTTGGGCTGCTCACGGCCCTTGAACACCAAATCGCAGGCGGCCTGAAAGGCGACGCTGTCCTCAAAATCCTCAGACATGGGCCGGTAGGCCGGATCCCCGGCGTTCTGCCGGTCCACCACCGAGGCCATGCGCTGCATGACCGCCAACACCTCCCCCTCACTGCACACGCCGTGGTGCAGCCAATTCGCGATATGCTGACTGGAGATACGCAGGGTGGCCCGATCCTCCATCAATCCAATATCATTGATATCCGGCACGGTGGAACACCCGAGCCCCTGCTCCACCCAGCGCACCACATACCCGAGGATGCTTTGGGCGTTGTTTTCCAACTCCTGCTGGATCTGCTCCGGGGGCAATTGCTCGCGGAGCAGGGGCAGGGTCAACAGGTCCTGCAGTTCGGCCCGCGAGCGCCCTTCCAACTCCTGTTGCCGCGCCTGGACATCCACCTGGTGGTAATGCAGGGCGTGCAGGGTCGCGGCCGTAGGCGAAGGCACCCAGGCGCAATTGGCCCCAGCTTCGGGATGGCCCTGCTTGGTTTCCAGCATTTCCCGCATCTTGTTCGGCTTCGGCCACATCCCCTTGCCGATCTGCGCCCGGCCGCGAAACCCGGTGGCCAAGCCCACATCCACATTGCCGTCCTCATAGGCCTGCATCCACGGCTCTTGTTTCATGGCCGCCTTGCGGACCATGGGGCCGGCTTCCATACTGGTGTGGATTTCATCCCCGGTGCGGTCCAAAAATCCGGTATTGATAAAGATGATCCGATCCTTGGCCTGCCGGATGCACTCCTTGAGATTGAGCGAGGTGCGGCGCTCTTCATCCATGACCCCGATTTTCAGGCTCCGGCGGGGCAAGCCCAGGGCGTCCTCGGCAGCGGTGAACAGCTCACAGGTAAAGGCCACCTCCTCCGGTCCATGCATCTTCGGTTTGACGATGTACAAGCTGCCCTCGCGGCTGTTGCACACCGGACCCGTGGGCGTGAGATCGTGCAGGCCGATCAGCGCGGTGATCAGGGTATCCAAAATCCCTTCCGGGATCTGCTGCCCCTGAACGTCCAGGACCGCATCCGTGGGCATCAGATGGCCCACCGTGCGCACCAGCATCAGGCTGCGGCCGTGGAGGTGGAAGAGTTGCCCTTCCGGGGAAATATAACTGCGGTCCGGGGCAAGCTCGCGGTGCACCGTTTGCCCGCCCTTGGTAAACGTGGTGCGCAAATCGCCCCGAAAGAGCCCCAAAAGGTGCCGATAGGCCACGGTTTTATCCCACCCATCCACTGCGGTCACCGAATCCTCGCAATCAAGGATGGTGGTCAGCGCCGCTTCCACAACCACGTCCTTGACCCCGGCGGGGTGGTTTTGGCCGATGGGATCGGCAGGGTCGATCTGGATTTCGATATGCAACCCGTTATTGCGCAACAACACCGCACTCAGACGGTCCTCCCCCGCGTAACCGACCCATTGCTTTGGATCCTGCAGCCCGGTCACCGTGCCGTCGTCCAAGGTCACCTGCAGACGGGCTGGGCTGGAGGCGCTGTCCAAGGAATAGGCCGTTGCTTGGGCGTAGCTGCCCTGGGCCAGGGGAGCGGCCTGGTCCAAAAATTGCGCCGCTCGCTGCACCACCTTGGCGCCGCGCACCGGATTATAGGCCGCGGTTTTTTCTGCCCCCTCTGTCTCCGAAATGACATCCGTGCCGTACAAAGCGTCGTACAGGCTGCCCCAGCGGGAGTTGGCGGCGTTGAGGGCATAACGGGCATTATTGACCGGGACCACCAGTTGCGGTCCGGCCACCACGGAAATTTCCGGGTCCACATTGGAGGTGCTGATGGCAAAATCCTCACCCTCCGGGAGCAGATAGCCTATGGACTGGAGAAATTCGCGGTAGGCCTCGGCGTCAAAGGGATGGCCGCGGTGGTGGATGTGCCACTGGTCAATGGCCTCCTGCATCCGGGCGCGGGTCTCGAGCAATTGCGCATTGCGCGGCCCCATTTCCCGCACGATACGGGCCAGGACATTCCAAAAGCTCTCCGGGTCAAGGCCGGCGCCGGGCGCGATCTCCTGGACCACTAACTCGGCCAGGGCATGATCTACCTGGAGGCCGCTCTCCGTTTGGACATAGGCTGACATAAGGCTCCCCTTCTTTGGTGTTTCCTGGTTGCTGGGGTCGAGGCCACACAAGCGCCCCCTGGGTTTCGGATTCTGCTGTCGC
>JBNJGM010000028.1:4803-7816 GCA_051747685.1 Thermodesulfobacteriota bacterium
TGGACATAGGCTGACATAAGGCTCCCCTTCTTTGGTGTTTCCTGGTTGCTGGGGTCGAGGCCACACAAGCGCCCCCTGGGTTTCGGATTCTGCTGTCGCTCTCCTGTGGGGCGCTGGGCACCCGGTCTAGATGCTGCCTGCGTCCGCTTAGCAGGGCTGCCTCCTGTCGGCTCAGCGCCAGAGCACACCACCCAGCGGACAAAAAAACAGAATCGTCCTCGGCGCGACAACGACTGGCAGAACCTTCGCGACAGGCAGAAATGTTACGCTGCGGCTTGTAGGGGCGTGTGGCGCACGCCCTTTTTCCAGCCCGGGCAAAATCGCAGCATCAGATTCCACTATCCCAAGACGCGGCTCTGCGCGTTGGGCACCCGGTCTGGATGCTGTCTGAACGCGTTGGGCAGCTACCCCTCGGCGCGTGGGCCGGTGCGGCAAACCCGGTTGCGCCCGTTGCGCTTGGCCCGGTACATAGCAGCATCCGCCCGACTGATCAGGGTATCGATATCCTGGATATCCTCGGTATATTCAGCCACCCCGATGCTGACTGTGGTAAAAATATGCTTTTTCGGCAAGGGAATAGGGGTCTGCTCGATCACGCTGCGGATGCGCTCCGCGATCTGTTCCGCCTCGGCCTGATGCGTCTCCGGAAGCAGGACCACAAACTCCTCACCTCCCAGGCGGCCCAGGACATCCAGGCTGCGCAATTGATTGGCAATACACACAGCCACAGCGCGCAGGGCGATATCCCCGGCGTCATGGCCGTATTCGTCATTCACCTTTTTGAAATGGTCGATATCCAGCAAAAACACGGTCATCGGGCTGCCATAGCGCTGGGCGCGACTGAATTCCGCCCGGGCGAGTTCGAAAAACCGGCGCCGGTTGTACAGCCCGGTCAATTCATCCGTGGCCGCCATATGGGTCAAGCGGATCTCCACGATCTTACGGGCCGAGATGTCGCGCAGCAGGAGCAACCGCCCCCACAGCCGGTTCCGGGTGTCCCGGATAGCGGAACTCTGCACCTCCAGCCAACGCGACGGACCACCATCGGGGAATATCTGAACCTCGACCCCGTTTTGCCCGGCCACTTGGCTCAGCATCTGGTCGTACCAAGGCGCAAAGACCTCTGCGGCCCGTCGGCCGATAAGTTCGCCCACGGGGGCGGAACATATACCGCAGGCCGCCGGATTGACGTCCACAATCCGCCCCACGGCATCCACCACGGCAATGCCTTCGGACATGGCCTCAACGACCTGTTTGCGGGCTATGGGCACCACATCCAGCACGCGGAAGCACAAAATCCCCAAGGCCAAAATCACCCCGGACAGGGCAAAGGCCATGGGCGTGAACTGCACCCCGGGCATGGGGGTGCGGCCGAAGAGATCAATCAAATTGCCGGCCAAGGGCAACAACACCCCGACCAAAATAAAGGCGTTGTGCATGCGGTAAAAATCCGGAAACAGCCGCTGCGCCTGGAGTAAAAAAAAGATCCCCGCCACTACCAAACAATACTCATAGGCGCCGATGACCCACATAAACGGCCCCATTTCATACGCGGCCCAGGCGGACTCCCCTCTCAGCCAGACCTCCTGCCAGACCAGGCCATGGAAGTCGTTGGTAAAAGCGGCGAGCACAAAAAGCGCCGGCAGCACAAACAGGGCGGCTATGCGCCGCGGCGTAAACCAGTGGCTTTGCTGCCCGAACTCGGCGGCAAACAAAAAGAAAAACACCGGGGCGCTGCTGATCCCGAGGCAGGAAACCTTGGTCCAAAAGATTTTCAGCGGAATGGGCAATGCGGCCAATTGGAAGGCCACGGCCAGGCTCCAGACCCCAGCCGCAACTTCCAGCCACAGCAGATACCCGGCCCCAATCAAGTCCCGGCGGCGCCACAGCAACAAAGCCACCGCCCCAGCGATGCCAGCAGCCACCACATACACGGCGCCCAGGGCACCGAACTGATACATCGCGGGACGAAAGAACATGCGGCCCTCAAGCCAAAAGGGTGCAAGGGAAAGCGCCTCACCGGCATTGCGGCTGCGGGGAGCGTCCTTTGGTAAATACGATTTGCCACACCTGGATAGAACGGGAGCGAAAGGCCCCGGCGCAGGACTGGAGATAGTATTCCCACATCCGTTTAAAGCGCTGGGAATAGGTAGTGGCGAGCTGCGGCCAGGCCTGTTGGAACCGCTCGTGCCAGGCCATCAGGGTCGAATCGTAATGGGGGCCGAAGTTGTGCCAATCTTCCATAATGAAATACGGCTCCGCAGCGCGGGCGATTTGGCGCACACTCGGCAGGCTGCCGTTGGGGAAAATATATTTTGAAATCCACGGATCGGCGTTGTGTCGGGAGCGGTTACTGCCGATGGTGTGCAGCAAAAAGACCCCCTCCGGCTGCAAACACCGGTCAACCTGGCGCATAAACTCCGCGTGGTTTTTGGGGCCCACATGCTCGAACATGCCGATGGAGACCACCTTGTCGAAGCGGTCCTGGATCTCGCGGTAGTCCTGCTCCACAATGGTCACCGGCAACCCTTGGCAATCTTGGCGGGCAAAGGCGACCTGCTCCTGGGAGATGTTCACCCCGGTGACCTGGCAGCCGAAACGCTCGGCCGCGTACTTGGCAAAGCCGCCCCAGCCACACCCAATATCCAGGACCGTGTCCTCGCTGTTGAGTTCCAGTTTGCGGCAGGTCATGGCCAGTTTGTTCTGCTGGGCCTGTTCCAAATCGGCATCCGGGGTGAAATAGGCGCAGCTGTATTGGTTGTAGGTATCAAGGAAGGAAAAAAAGAGGGTGTTGTCCAAATCGTAATGTTTTTCCGCGATTTCCCGGGAGCGGGAGCGTTTCTGCCGATTGGAAATGCGGCTCAATACCGCCAGCAGGCCGTGGGCCAGACACCGCTGCGCGGTGGCGCGAGCTTCAGAGCACAAAAGACGGTGGATACACATGTCCACCCGGGGGCAATCCCACCAGCCGTCCATGTACGCCTCGCCGAATCCGAGGTGTTTATCCCGCAAC
>JBNJGM010000028.1:7916-25009 GCA_051747685.1 Thermodesulfobacteriota bacterium
TCAGAGCACAAAAGACGGTGGATACACATGTCCACCCGGGGGCAATCCCACCAGCCGTCCATGTACGCCTCGCCGAATCCGAGGTGTTTATCCCGCAACATCCGCCAATAGAGGCGTTCGTCATGGACTTGGATATCCCATGGCGCATCGCCGTTAATGGTGATCCCGGCGCGCTGCAACAATGTAACGCATTTGCGCTTCGCGTAACGCATAGCACCTCCTTGCAATTTTCTGCACAAGGACCTTTCCGTCCTGTATGCACAAAATACCTACGGCTGCCAAGGTGGGGCGCCAACTTTTTTTCGCCCCAACCTCCCCGCATATACAGCGCAGTTGCCCAGCCTGGGGAGACAATCCCAGCATTGAGTTCCGTCCCCAGTATATGTTCGAAGGCAAATTACCCTTTCCCGGACCGCCGCACACCAGCCTTGCCCAGCGGGAACCGGACGTGTATCTTTTGCGATTGAGCGCATACTGCATAACGGTATTGTTGAGCCCTTTTCAGCGCCGCCGGCCCCCAAGTCCCGGCACAACCCCTCATCCGTACGCGAACGTACGCTATCCCGGAAGATTATGTCTGAATCCCATCCCCTCGCCCCGGAAATCCTTGCTCCCGCCGGCAATAAAGAATCCTTTCTCGCTGCCCTGGCCGCTGGAGCCGACGCCGTGTATTGCGGCCTCAAACATTTCTCCGCCCGCATGGAGGCGGAAAATTTCTCCCTGCGGGAACTGCACCGCTTGCGCGCCGTGGCTGCCGAACACGGCGCCCGGACCTACGTCGCGCTGAACACGCTGATTAAACCCCAGGAACTCGAGCAAGCCGGCCGCCTCCTGGACCAGCTCACGCGCTACGTCCACCCCGACGCGCTTATCGTGCAGGACCCGGCCGCGCTGCATCTGGCCCGCCAAGCCGGCTTCAGCGGAGAACTCCACCTCTCCACCCTGGCCAACGTCGGCATGGCTTCCGCACTGCCCGCGGCCGTGGCCCTGGGCGCCGACCGCGTGGTCCTGCCCCGGGAACTGACCATCGACGAAATCAAGACCCTGGACGCGGCCTGCCCTGAGAATCTGGATCTGGAGGTCTTCGTCCACGGCGCGCTGTGCTACGCGGTTTCCGGGCGCTGCTATTGGTCGAGCTATCTGGGCGGCAAAAGCGGCTTGCGCGGCCGTTGTGTCCAGCCCTGCCGGCGGATATACACCGCCGGCGGCCCGCCGCAACGCCTGTTTTCCTGCCAGGACCTTGGACTGGATGTCTTGAGCAAGGCCCTGCTGGAGGCCCCCAAAGTCCGGGCCTGGAAAATCGAAGGCCGCAAAAAGGGCCCGCATTACGTCACCTATACCGTGCGGGCCTACAAACTCCTGCGGGACCATCCCCAGGATCCGGAAGCCAAAAAGGACGCCCAGGATCTTTTGGACCAGGCCCTGTCCCGGCCGACCACCCACTACAATTTCTTGCCCCAACGGCCGCACCCCCCGGTCACGCCGGAGCAGTCCACAGCCTCGGGCCGCTATCTGGGCAAACTGCAGCCCAAAAACGACAAAATCCAGCTCCGGCCCCAATGGCCCCTGATTCCCCAGGATCTGTTGCGCATCGGCTACGAGGACGAACCCGGACACCGGATCTACAAGGTGAGCAAATACATCCCCAAGGGCGGCCTGCTGACCATACAGGGGCGGCGCACAGAGGCCCAGCGCGGCATGCGCGTCTTTCTCATCGACCGCCGCGAACCCGAACTCCTCCAGCGCCTCCAGGCTTTGGAGCAAAAGTTCCAGGCCCAAACCGCCCCGGAAATCACCCCCTCCTCGCTGAACCCGGCCCTGCCCCGGCAGTCCGCGCCCCGCGCGGGGCGCCCCAGCCTGGTCCGGGTCTATCGCAGCCTGCCCCCGGGCAAGACCGGCAAGACCCCGGGAATTTGGGTCCAGCCCAAGCCGCCGCGGGGGCTGAGCACTACCCGCTACAGCCATATCTGGTGGTGGCTGCCGCCGGTGTTGTGGCCGGACGAGGAGCAGCTCTGGCAGGAAACCGTGGACCGGCTCATCGCCCAGGGCGCCCAGCGTTTCGTGCTCAATGCGCCCTGGCAAATCGGCCTGTTTTCCGACCCCACTGGGCTCACCCTCTGGGCCGGACCGTTTTGCAACGTGGCCAACGCCCTGGCGCTGCAAAGTATGGCCGACCTCGGCTTTGCCGGGGCCTTTGCCAGCCCGGAACTCCCTGGCCCGGATCTCTTGGCCCTGCCCCGCAACAGCCCCTTGCCGTTGGGCCTGGTCATCGGCGGGGCCTGGCCCTTTTGCCTTTCGCGGGTACAGCCCCCGCATTTGCCCCCCGGCCAGCGGATCACCAGCCCCAAACGGGAAATCTCCTGGACCAAACGCTACGGGCCCACCACCTGGCACTACCCCAATTGGGAGCTCGATCTCTACGGGCAGCAAAAAACGCTGGAACAGGCCGGGTACTCCCTGTTCGCGCATCTCTACGAATCCCGTCCCAAATCAGCGCCCCGGCCGCATCGGACCTCCACCTTCAATTGGGACCTGCAACTACTCTAAAAAGGAGAGCCCCATGCCCTACTTCAAAGTTCAGACCAACACCTTCACCGGGGACGAAAACGGCTTTTTGCACCGGGCCAGCCAGCGCGCGGCAACGATTTTACAAAAGCCAGAAGAGGCCATGTGCGTGGCGATGGAGCCCTCGATCCCCATGCTTCTGGGCGGTACCGACGCCCCGGCGGTCTACGCTAAAATCAAGGGGCTCGATTTTCCGCAAGAGCGCACCGCAGAGATCGCCGCTCAGCTGAGCGCCTTTCTGGCCGAAGAATTCGAGGTCCCGGTAGAGCGCATCTACCTGACCTTTGAAAGCGTCGAGCGGCATATGTGGGCTTGGAAAGGGACGACCTTCGCGGACATGGAGCGCTGAGCAGTGGGGAGGGCGGAAAGATACCGCCGCCTCCAACCTAGCGTTTGAAGAGGAAGCGATCGACCACGGCCGGCGGCAATACCCGGACCACGCGCACCAGCGCAAAGACCAGCAATAGGGAAAACAGCAGCCGGCCCCACAGCAGCCCCGAAACATGGGCGCCGAGTAGGGTCATCAGGAGGGTGTCTTCAATCAGGCTGTGGGCCAGCCCCATCAAGGTGAGGGAAAAAAAAATGTCCTGCCGGGCGACCCGGCCGGATTTGGTTTCGTGCAGGATGAGCCCGCCGCCATAGGCCAACCCCATGGTCATGCCCACAATGGCGATGGGCGCGGCCTCGCCGCTTATGCCGAGCAAACGCAGCAGGGGTTGCAGCAGCCGCACCAGGAGTTGGGTGACCCCAAGATACTGTAAAAGCCGCATCAAGGCGACCAAGACCAGGATAATCCCGAAAATCATGGCCAGATTCTGGATTTGTTCCCAAACCCACATTCCCAGGCCACCGGCATTGTCCTGTCCCGGCTCCCAGAATAAACGGCTCGGCTCCTGCAGCCAGCCGGTGCTCGAGTACAGCAGATGCAACATCCAGCCCAGGACGAAAGCGCCGCCAGCCCGGACCAGGAGCTGAAAGCTCAAGCGCGTGCCGGCCTTTTGGGCGATCTTGCCCTCCAAGGGCAGGGCATGGGCCATGAGCATCATGGTCGCCAAAACCGTGATCTGGGCGCAACTGAGCGGATCCTCTGCAGCCAACGAGAAATACACCACCATGGCCGCATAGAGGTTATTGACCAAGGCCGTGGCCCAGACCAGCCCCATGCTCCCGGGCAACCCCACCAGTTCCATCACCGGGGCCAACGGCCGGGCCAAATAGGGGATCCATCCCAACTCCTGCAAGATCTTCACCCCGATAATGATCGGGATCATGATCTTGAAGAGCATCCCGGCCGCAGCAGAAGCGTCGCGGCCCACGCCTGCGGCGGCGCGGGCCGCACCGCGCAGCGCCTCGGACATTAAAACACCTGCTTCAACAGATCATCGTCGCCACCGTCTCCGCCCGAATCATCCCCGTTTGCGTCCCCGCCGGGCTTTCGCGGCGGGCTGACCTCCTGGGGCTGGGTGCCGCTTTTAAAGGGCAAGAAATAGCTCGTTTCCGTGTCCGGTCCGGCCAGTTTCCCGGTCTTCGCATCGATCCGGGCCATAACAATCCCCGGCGGGCGCTGAAAATCCTCTTCCGGCACCTCGTCGCGCACGGCTTGGCGGTAATCCAGCCAAATAGGGGACGCGGCCCGCGATCCGGTTTCGTATTTCCCCATCGGCTCCAACTGGTCAAAGGCCACATACACTCCAGTGAGCAAAGCGGGAGAATAGCCCATAAACCACGCGTCGCGCTGGTCATTGGTCGTGCCGGTTTTCCCGGCCACGGGGCGGCCCAGGGAGCGAACCCGCCAGGCGGTGCCGCTTTGGACCACCTGCTGCAATAAATTGGTGACCATATACGAGGTCTGCGGAGTCAGCGCGTCCTCCACCTTCGGTTCTGGGGCAAAGAGTTCCTCGCCCCAGGGATCCTCCACGCGCAAAATCATCCGGGGGTCGACACGATCCCCTTTTGGGCGTGCAAAGGCGGTAAACGCCCGGCACAAATGCAGCGGGGTCACCGAGGCCGACCCCAGGCTCACGGAAAGATCCCGCGGAAAATTGGCTTCGAGCCCCAGGGCTTTGGCCCGTTGGATAATGGTGTCGATGCCGATTTTTTGGGCCACGCGGATGGTCACCAAATTGCGGGATTTGACCAACGCGGTACGCAACAAGGTCGGCCCGTGGAAAACCCCCTCGTAATTCTCGGGTTTCCAAGTCGAGTTGGTGGCTTGGTCGTTATACACGATGGGCGCGTCGAGCAGGACCGTGGCCGGGGTGAACCCATTGTCCAGGGCAGCGGAATAGACAATGGGCTTAAAGGCCGACCCGGGCTGGCGTTTGGCCTGCGTGGCCCGGTTGAATTGACTGCGGGCAAACTCATATCCGCCCACCATAGCCTTGACCGTGCCGTTTTTCGGGTCCATGGAAACAAGGGAACCTTGGACCTCAGGCTGCTGCTCCAGGGCCAGCTCCCAGGGAGATTTCGGATCCTCGGGAATCCCTGCGGCCGAAGCCCAGACGAGATCCCCACTGGAAAGCACCCGACGGGCGTCTTTGACCGCCGGGACCTCTTCCGGCGCCTTGTCCGGGTCCGGCGTACGGGCCCATTCCATAGTTGACACGTCCATGCGGCCCGAATAGGAGCCGAAGCGCACCTGGGCCCCCTCTTTGTCGACCTCGTTGACCACGGCCTGAAACCACGCCCCTTCGCGCAAATCCGCCATCTCGGGCAGTACCTGTCTTTGCACAAAAGCGTCTGCCTGCGTGGCATTGAGCGTATCAGCCGCCCCCTTCCAGCCGCGGCGCTTGGTGGAGGCCCGCAACCCGTCTTGTACCGCTTTTTCCGCGGCGCGCTGGTGCTTGAGATCCACAGCGGTATAGACGTTGAGCCCCCCGGTATACACCGTTTCTTCCCCAAAACGCTCGATCAGCCGACGCCGGACCTCCTCCAGATAATACGAGCCCACTTTCCAGGAGGGGTCGGTCATGCTTTTGAATTCCAGTTCAGTCTCCACCGCCCGTTCAAACCCCTCTTGCGAAAGCCAATCCTTATCGCGCATGCGTTGCAGCACATACCGCTGCCGCTGCCGGGCCCTTTGGGGATGCTCTAAGGGATTATACGCAGAGGGCGCCTTGGGCAGCCCGGCCAAAAGGGCCGCCTCGGGCAGATTCAACTCCGAGGCGTGCTTTCCGAAATAGGCCCGGGCCGCGGCTTCCACCCCGTAGGCCCCTGCACCAAGATAGATCTCATTGAGGTAAATGGTCAGGATCTCGTCCTTCTCCAGATTTTTTTCCAAGCGGTAGGCCAAAATGGCCTCTTTGAGTTTGCGCTGGTAGCTGCGCTCCGAGGACAATAGCATGGATTTAATGACCTGCTGGGTAATGGTCGAGCCCCCCTGCACGATCTCGCCGGCCTGGAAATTCTTCCACGCCGCGCGCATTATCCCGAACAAATCCACCCCTTCGTGGGAATAAAATTCCGAATCCTCAGCCGCCAAAAAGGCGTGTTTGACCTCCGGGGCTATCTCCCCCAAGGGCACCAAAAACCGGCGCTCTTCGGAAAAATAGCCCAAAACCTCCTTATCGGCGCTGTAGACTGTGGTCACCAGCGGCGGCGTGTAGTCGGTGATATTCTTAAAATCGGGCAAATCCTTGGCCGCCCAATAATACACGCCCACCGCGCCGCCCGCGCCGATTAGCAGGCCGAGCGCAAGGACCACCAGCGTTATCTTGAGAAAACGGGGCATAAGCCGTTTATCCTCTTGTTAGAGTTTCTCCTCAATCCGTGACCATTGTGGCCAACCCCAGGTTCCGGATCCCCGAAACGGACCGCGCCATCTCCGGCGCATCGTCCACGCAGAACCGGTCCCACAGCACCAGGCTAATGACTCGTGCGGGGCGGGTCCGGCCACTGCCCATTATATCCGTAACACAAATACATGGAAAACCCCTGGGCCGGGGCTCCCCGGTGCTGACTGCGATAATCGATGCGCTCGCTGACCCGCGCGAACATGGCCCGGACTTCCGGCTCCAGTGATTCGCCCATTTCCTTTTGCACATAGATAGCGTCCCACCCGTAGCGCTTCTCCGGGCCGGGCCAAAAATCATATTGGTTCAAGCGACGGCCGGTGTTCACGCAAAAGGCCCGCTTTTGCCCGGGCACGTAAAAGGAAAGCGCGGCCGTGGTATTGTAGCGATCACTAAACACAAACACCCGACTAGACAGGACGAATTGTTCTTCTTGCAAACGGTGGACCTCGGCGCCGAGGTCGTGCCAGCCTTTGAGGCGGGCCGCCGGGTTGTACTCCGCCGGCAGGGGCAAAAGATTTTGGGCGTGCACCAGGACAAACAAGACCAGGCCCAGAACAGGCCAGAGCACACGCCATTTCCGGTGTCGCCCCTTCGCCTGCTCCCAATACCGCTGCCAGGCCAGCGCCGCCAACACAATCCCCGCGCCGTAGCTCACAGCGGACCAATTGGCTTCCACATGGGTGTGCAGGCTCCAGATCAAAAAAAACAGCCACACCGGCCAAAAGCCCGCGCTTACAAGCCAGGCCTGTCTGCGGGTCAAGCCCATCCCGTCCGCACCGGCGGGGCCTCTGAGACGTTTGAGCGCGGACCAAGCCCCCACGAGGAGAAACACAAACCACCACGGGGTCAGCACGCCGACCTGACTGCCGAGGTATTCCGGAAATTCCTCCCAGT
Source organism: Thermodesulfobacteriota bacterium (assembly GCA_051747685.1). Taxonomy (GTDB): domain Bacteria; phylum Desulfobacterota; class Desulfovibrionia; order Desulfovibrionales; family Desulfohalobiaceae; genus Desulfohalobium. Next base: position 15,170 of record JBNJGM010000028.1, read on the forward strand.
CGAACCATTGGAGCAGGCCCGCCCCGTCTCCTGCGCCGCGATTGAGCACATGGCGCAGCCCCACCCAATCATGACTGGCGTTCCAGAGCACAATGGGCAAAAGCCCCAAAACCACGCCCAATCCCAGGGCCCCAACCAGCCGCGGCCAATAGCCCCGGGGCAGCATGGCCTGCCGCTGCACGCCGAGGCTGTAGACAAGGGCCACAATCGGAAAAACGAGCATGGTGTATTTGGCCCATATCCCCCAGGCCACGGCAGCGGCCAGCAGCCAAAAATAGCGGTGGTTCTCCTCCTCCCGCGTACTTGCGGCGTAGAGCAAAAAGAGCCCGGCCACCCAACCCAAGAGCAAGGGATTGTCCGTGGTCATCAAAATGCCCGCGGCCATGAACAAGAGCATGGTGTTGGCGATAACCAGGGCCCAGAGGGCGGTGGCCGGTCGCCCCCACAGATGGGCCAGGCCCCAATACAACACCCCCTGGATAGCGGCGGAGCCCGCTATGGCCATACTGCGCACGCCCAGTTCCGTGGCCCCGAAAATCTTGGTCCCCAGGGCAATGAGGTAGGCGATAAGCGGGCCCTTGGAATAATAGGAGAGCTGGAGATGGCGGGTCCAATCCCAATAATGCGCCTCATCTTGGACCAGATCGAGCTGCTGGGTGGCCACGAACCAGACGCGGACCAGGGTGGTGACGCAAATAATGACGCCGGCCCACAATCCCGGCCGGCGCTGGATATGCTGCACAAACGGATGCGGCGTATGGGGCATAATCCTCTTCCCTCGGCTGTATGGGTTGCACGTATGCGCTGGGAAAACGGCGTTCAGGCGAAGCGGAGCCGGCCCTTGCCGAGTAAATCGTGGAGATGGATGATCCCGCACAAATGCCCCGCCTCGTTTACGGCCGGCAAGACGGTAATGGCCTTTTGCTCCAAAAGATCCAAGGCCTCGGCAGCGCTTTGCTCCGCTCGCACCGCACTCGGCTGGCGGGTCATGCAGGCGTCGACCGTCTGCACGGTCTCAAGCCCGCCGCTACAGACCAAACGCCGCACGTCACCGTCGGTCAGCACGCCACTGATCCGCCCGGCCTCGTCCACGACCACCACCGTGCCCAGCCCGCCGCGATTGAGCACCTCCAGGGCCTGGGGCAAGGGGGCCCCGGCTGGCACCACCGGCAGCTCCTGGGTGTGCATCAAATCCCGCACACACAGCCGTAAACGCCGTCCCAACGTGCCGCCGGGATGGTAGCGCTTGAAATCCTGGGAATCAAAGGACCGGTGGGTGAGCAGGCACACCGCCAGGGCGTCGCCCACGGCCAAGGCCGCGGTGGTGCTGGCCGTGGGTGCCAGGCCAAGGGGGCAGGCCTCGCGGGGCACGCGGGTTTGCAACACCACATCGCTTTCCTGGGCCATGCGGGAGTGGGGATCGCTGGTCACCGCTATCAATCGGGCCCCAAGGGAGCGCAAGGTGGGCAAAATGGCGTTGAGTTCGTCCGTTTCCCCGGAATTGGAAAGCGCCAAGACCACATCGCCCTGGCGGATAAGGCCCATGTCCCCGTGCGCCCCTTCCACGGGATGGAGGAAGTACGCCGGCGTTCCGGTACTGCTTAAGGTCGCCGCGATTTTCCGCCCCACCAGACCGGATTTGCCCAGCCCGGTGACCACCACCCGCCCGGTGCACTCGGCCAGCATGGCGACCGCTGCGACAAAAGAGGCGCCCAAGGAGGCGCGCACCGCTTGCAGGCCTTCGATTTCCGCGTCCAGGACCTCCCGGCCCAGGGCCAGCCAATCGGTCTGCCCGGCGCAACCTAGGGGCGCGTTTGCTGGATCGTTGCTATCGTTGTGCATAGATTTCGTATCGTGCCAGGCACGGTTCCGGGCTATTCAAAGCTGGATTTGCAGCCGCCTTCCGGGGCCACCGGGTAGTGGCCCTGGAAACAGGCCAGGCAATAGTGGTTTTCTCCTCGCACTGCGTCGAGCAGGCCCTCGACGCTGAGGTAATGCAGCGAATCGAGGTTCATGTACCGCGCCATGTCCTCGATATCGTGGTTGGCGGCTATAAGCTCGCCCTTGGAGGAAAAATCGATCCCATAATAACAGGGGTAGCGGATCGGCGGACAACTCACCCGCAGATGCAACTCCCGGGCCCCGAGTTCGCGCAATTTCTTGACCCGGGTACGGATGGTGGTCCCGCGAACAACTGAATCTTCAACAATCACGATGCGCTTGCCGTAAATCATGCTCTTGACCGGATTGAGCTTCACCCGGACCCCGAAATCCCGCATATCCTGGGAGGGCTGGATAAACGTCCGCCCCACATAGTGGTTGCGGATCATGGCCATCTCATAGGGCAGGCCGGACTCCTGGGCGTAGCCCACGGCCGCGTAAACCCCGGAATCCGGGAAGGGCATCACATAATCGGCATCCACCGGGGCTTCCCGGGCCAACCTCCGGCCCATGGCCTTGCGGCTTTCGTAGACATTTTGGCCGAAAACGATGGAATCGGGGCGCGCGAAATAGACAAGCTCGAAAATGCACGGGGTGATCGCCTCAGCCTGGCAGAATTGGAAGGAGCGCAAGCGGCCATTTTCAATAACCACCATCTCTCCGGGCTCCACATCGCGCAAATATTCGGCCTCCAGCAGATCAAAGGCGCAGGTTTCCGAGGCCAGCACATAGGCGTCGCCCACCCGACCGAGGCATAAGGGCCGAAACCCCCACGGGTCCCGCGCCCCGATCAGGGTGTCGTTGGCCATAAACAACAGGCTGTAGGCCCCTTTCAGCTGGCGGCAGGCCTTGCTCATGGCCTCTTCCAAACTGGATTCGGAAAGCGTCTGGGCCACCAGGTGCATGACCACTTCACTGTCCATGCTGGTCTGGAACAGGGAGCCGGTATTTTCCAACTCCCGGCGCAGGGCCACGGTATTGACCAGGTTGCCGTTGTGGGCCACGCACAAGCCCAAATCCTTATAACGGACCATAAAGGGCTGGGCGTTGCGCAGCAGCGAGGCCCCGGTGGTCGAATAGCGGATATGGCCCATGCCCACGCTGCCCTTGAGCTGGCGGGAAAGGTGGTCTTCGCGGAAGACATCGGCCACCAGCCCCATGCCGCGCTGTTCGCGCAGTTTCTGGCCGTCCCAGGTCACGATGCCGGCGCTCTCCTGGCCGCGGTGCTGCATGGCGTAGAGCCCGAAATAGGTCATCCGGGCCGCTTCGGTGTGTCCGGAAATGCCGAAAAGACCGCAATATTCTTTTTTTGACATAGGCTTCCTGATTCGGATTAGTCGCCGTGGCCGCCGGCCTGGAGCAGGCCGTAGTATTCCTGCAGGCTTTTGACCTCCAGGCCCTGGCCTTGCAACGCACCGATGGCTTGGGCCATGGCCCGGGCCCCGGCCACGGTCGTGGTATAGGGGATCCCGTAGAGCAGGGTCGCCTGGCGCAGGGACGAGGAGTCCCGGATGGTCTTTTTGCCCGAGGAGGTGTTGATAACCAAGGCGATATCCCCGTTTTTGATCATATCAATGGCATTGGGCCGGCCCTCGTAGACCTTGTTCACCCGTTCGCAGTCCACGCCGGCCCGGATGAGATGGGCCGCCGTGCCCTCGGTGGAAACAATGCGCAACCCGATGCGGGCAAAACTCCGGGCGGCCTCGACCATGGCCTCTTTGTCCGCATCATTGACGGAAATAAACACCGTACCCGAGTCCGGCAGCTTCTGTCCGGCCCCGAGTTGGGCCTTCATAAAGGCCAGGCCGAACTCGGTGTCCACCCCCATGACCTCGCCGGTGGAGCGCATTTCCGGGCCGAGCAGGACATCCACGCCCGGAAAACGGTTAAAGGGCATAACCGCCTCCTTGACCGCCAAATGGCCCCATTTGCGCATGGCCCAGGGATCCAGCTTTTCCAGGGACTGGCCCATCATGACCTGGGTGGCCAATTTGGCCAGTGGCACGCCGGTGGCCTTGCTCACAAAGGGCACCGTGCGCGAGGCGCGGGGATTGACTTCCAGAATAAAGATCTCGCCATTTTGCACGGCGAATTGGACATTCATGAGCCCGACCACGCCGAGTTCTTCGGCCAGGGCGCTGCTCTGCCGCCGGATCTCGTCGATGGTCGCCTGGTCCACGGTGTGCGGCGGCAAAACACAGGCCGAGTCCCCGGAATGGATCCCGGCCTCCTCGATGTGCTCCATGACCCCGCCAACATAGGTCTGCTCGCCGTCGCACAGGGCGTCGACATCGATTTCCACGGCCCCTTCCAGGAATTTGTCGATCAAAATAGGATGGTCCGGAGAGGCCACCACCGCATCCCGGAAATAGTTTTTGAGATCGTTCGCGTCGTAGACGATTTCCATGGCCCGGCCGCCGAGGACATAGGAGGGCCGCACCACCACGGGATACCCGATGCGGGTGGCCACATCCAGCGCGCCCTCTTCCGAGGTCGCCAGGCCGTTGTCCGGCTGCTTGAGATCCAATTTGTGCAACAGGGCGTGGAAGCGCTCCCGGTCTTCGGCGCGATCAATGGCGTCCGGGGTGGTGCCCAAAATGGGAACCCCGGCGCGTAACAGCGGAACCGCCAGATTCAGTGGGGTCTGGCCGCCGAATTGGACGATGACGCCCTCGGGCTGCTCCTGCTCGATGATGTTCAAGACGTCTTCCCGGGTCAGGGGCTCGAAGTACAAGCGGTCCGAGGTATCGTAGTCGGTACTGACCGTTTCCGGGTTGGAGTTGACCATAACCGACTCGATCTGCATATCCCGCAGGGCGTAGGAGGCGTGGACGCAGCAATAGTCGAACTCGATGCCCTGACCGATGCGGTTCGGCCCCCCGCCCAGAATGACCACCTTGCGCCCGGTGGAGGCCCGGTTCTCGTTTTCGCGCTCGTAGGAGGAGTAATAGTACGGGGTGTAGGCCTCAAATTCCGCAGCGCAGGTATCCACCAATTTATAGGTCGCCGTGACCCCCAATTGCATCCGCAACTGCCGGATATCGTCCTCGGTGCGCTTCCACAGCCGGGCCAATTGGAGATCGGAAAAGCCAAAGGATTTGGCGTGGCGCAGCATCTCTTGCAGATGGGGGTTTTCGGCGCTGATGGTCCCTTCCAGGCTGAAATGCTTCAGCTCGGCCTCATAGTCGACGATCTCCTTGATCTGTTGCAAAAACCAGGGGTCGACAAACGTGGCCCGGTGCAGGGCATCCAGGGGCATACCTTGGCGCATGGCGTCGCGAATGGCGAACAAGCGTTTCGAGTTCGGGGTCTTCAACAGCCCCAGCAAGGTCTCCTGGTCCGGTTCCTCCTCGTTGCCGCCATTACTCAAGCCGGCCATGCCCACTTCCAGGGAGCGCAACCCTTTTTGCAGGGCCTCCTTGAAGGTCCGGCCGATGGCCATGGTTTCCCCAACGCTTTTCATGGTCGTGGTCAAGAAATCTTGGGAACCGGGAAATTTTTCAAAGGTAAAGCGGGGAATCTTGACCACGCAGTAGTCAATGGTCGGCTCGAACGAGGCCATGGTCTCCCGGGTGATGTCATTGGGGATTTCATCCAGGGTGTAGCCCACGGCCAGCTTGGCCGCGATCTTGGCGATGGGAAACCCGGTGGCCTTGGAGGCCAGGGCCGAGGAACGCGACACCCGGGGATTCATTTCAATGACCACCATATCCCCGTTTTCCGGATTGACCGCGAATTGGACATTCGAGCCGCCGGTTTCAACCCCGATCTCGCGCATAATGGCCAGCGAGGCGTCGCGCATCTTCTGAAATTCCCGATCCGTCAGGGTCTGGGAGGGGGCCACGGTCACCGAGTCCCCGGTGTGTACGCCCATAGCGTCGACGTTTTCTATGGAACAGATGATGACACAATTGTCGTGTTTGTCGCGCATGACCTCGAGTTCGTACTCCTTCCACCCCAAAACGGATTCTTCGAGCATCACCTCATGGCTGGGACTCGCAGCCAATCCCTGCCGGGCGATCTCCTCCAGGTCTTCGCGGTTGTAGGCCACCCCGCCGCCGGTGCCCCCAAGGGTAAAGGCCGGGCGGACGATCATGGGGAAACTCAGGGTGCTGGTCCACCCCCGGACTTCCTCGAGAGAAGAGGCGATCCCGCTTTGGGGCACGGTGAGGCCGATATTTTCCATGGCCGCTCGGAACTGTCGGCGGCTCTCCGCCTTTTGGATCACCTCCAACGAGGCCCCGATGAGTTCCACGCCGTAGGTCTCCAGGACCCCGGCCTCGGCCACGGCCACCGCGGTATTCAATCCGGTTTGCCCGCCCAGGGTGGGCAAAAGGGCGTCCGGGCGCTCTTTGGCGATGATCCGGGCCACACTCTCCGGTTCCAGGGGTTCCACATACGTCCGGTCGGCCAGCCCCGGATCGGTCATGATCGTGGCCGGGTTGGAATTGATAAGGACCACCTCATAGCCTTCCTCTTTCAAGGCCTTGAGCGCTTGGGTCCCTGAATAGTCGAACTCACAGGCCTGGCCGATGATGATCGGACCGGAGCCGATAAGCATAATTTTCCGGATATCGTTCCTTTTGGGCATACCTATTTCCGTCTTCGGTTTGACTTGGCGGTGACCTGAAACCGTGGCCCAAACCCTGGTTCTGGGAATGGGAACACACATGTACACCCTCTCCCCCTTTGGGGCTTCTGCGCCCGCTGCTGGCGGCTGGGCATGACTGTGCGCCAGTCGGGTGCCCACGCCCTGTGCACAGACCAGGGGACATCGCTACAATCGGGGTCACGGATCCAGGGGGAAACAGAGGTGATGTACGCTATTCATGCCTTGCGAGCAAGCCTTACCGACCCGGGCCGGGCGCAGCAGCATTGCCGCGCCCAAGGCCACGGATCCAGACAAAGAGCCTTGACAAAGGGGATTGGGAGCTATAGTTTGTGATCTCGAACTTTCTTAAGGAGGCCCCATGTCCTCGCATCCCCTCTGCCACTACCCCAACGGAAGCAAAGTCCGCGTCACAGCGCTGGATTCCTGCAGCGGCGCCCGGTGTCGGCTCTGTTCCCTCGGCCTTACCCCGGGAACCGAAGTTGAGATCACCCAAAACGGGCCCGGCCCCTGCCGCCTGCGTGTACGCGGCTCGGATCTCGTTCTGGGACACGGCTTAGCGCACAAGGTCATGGCTGCCCCGACCAACGGCGAATAGTTTTTTTTGACCTAAAAGTTAGGTCAGGCTAACTTTGGAGGTTCTATGTTGGAAAAGATTTTGGTACTCGGTATTTTTTTGGCCGCGCTCGGCTTTATCCTGCGGCGCTGGCGCGCCTCTTGGAAAGCCGCCCAGCGCGGGGCCTCCCCGTGTACAGGATGCGGCGGATGCGCCCCGGACGACACCACCTGTTCATCACCACAGACACGAAAGGATCTGCGCCATGACTAACCCGACCATGTGCCTCAGACACCTCAAATCAGGGCAACGCGCCCGGATTATCTCCCTCGCCGCCCAGGGCGAATTGGGGCGGCGCATCCGCGACATGGGACTGATCCCCGGCACTGAAATCCGCGTTATCGGTCGCGCCCCCTTACGCGATCCGGTGGCCCTGCGGCTCAAAGACTTCACCCTCTCTTTGCGCAACAACGAAGCGGACCATATATTTGTCGAGCCCCTGGAGGATGCAAATGGCTAAAACGCTTACCGTGGCCCTGGCCGGCAATCCCAACTCCGGCAAAACCACACTCTTTAACACCCTCACCGGATCCCGCCAACATGTCGGCAATTACCCCGGCATCACCGTAGACAAAAAAGAAGGCTACGCCCAGGTCGACGGACAGGAACTGCATCTCGTGGACCTGCCGGGCACCTACTCCTTGACCGCCTACTCCCAGGAAGAACTGGTCGCCCGCAACTTCCTGGCCGACACCCGCCCGGACGTGGTCGTGGATGTCGCCAACGCCAGCGCCTTGGAACGCAACCTCTATCTCGCGGTGCAATTTCTGGAGATGGGGGCGCCGCTGGTGCTGGTCTTGAATATGATCGACGAAGCCCGCAAACACGGGCAGACTATCGACAGCGACCTGCTCTCCCAGCGCCTCGGGGTACCGGTGGTCGAGACGGTGGCCCGCTACGGCCAGGGAAAACAAGCCCTGCTCAAGGCCGTCCAAGAACGGGGCAAGCAGACCGAGGGCGATTGGGAGCCCCTATATATTTCCTATGGCCCAGACCTGGACCCAGTGCTCAAAGAAATGACCGAATGGATCGAGCGCGAGGAATTTTTGACCGACCGCTACCCCGCCCGGTGGGTGGCCCTGAAGTATCTGGAAAACGATGACGAGATCCGCGTTCTCGGCCGCAAGCACGGCCAATTGGCCAGCGCCCTGGAAGAAGCGGCCCGCAATGTGGCCGAGCATTGCGAAAAGACCTTGAACACCTACCCAGAAGCCATCATCGCCGACTACCGCTACGGGTTTATCACCTCGGCCCTGCGCGGGGTCATCCGCCGCGACGAACACCCGCAGCGCTTGGCGGTTTCGGACCAGATGGACAAAGTCCTGACCCACCGGTTGCTCGGCCCGGCTATCATGTTCAGCATCCTCTATCTCGTCTACCAACTCACCTTCAGCGTCGGGGAAATCCCCATGGGCTGGGTGGAAACATTCTTCGCCTGGCTGGGCGATAGTGTCCGGGCCCTCCTTCCGGACGGTATGCTCCAGTCACTTCTGGTCTCCGGGGTCATCGACGGCGTGGGCGGGGTCCTCGGCTTCGTGCCCCTGATCATGATCATCTTCCTGTGTATCGCGGTACTGGAGGACTCCGGCTACATGGCCCGGATCGCCTACATGCTGGACCGGGTCTTTCGGCTCTTCGGCCTGCACGGCTGTTCCATCATGCCCTACATCGTCTCCGGGGGCATCGCCGGCGGGTGTGCCGTGCCCGGGGTCATGGCCAGCCGCACCCTGCGCAGCCCACGGGAAAAATTGGCCACTTTGATCACCGTCCCCTTTATGGTCTGCGGGGCCAAAGTGCCGGTCTTTATCCTCTTAGTCGGCGTATTCTTTCCCCACAACGCCGCCCAGGTTCTTTTCCTGATCACCCTCGTGGCCTGGGCCATGGCCCTTACCGTGGCCAAATTCCTGCGCCTGACCCTTATCCGCGGTCCCAGCACCCCCTTTGTCATGGAGCTGCCCCCCTACCGCACGCCCACGCTGCGCGGCGTGCTCATCCACACCTGGGAGCGCACCTGGCAATACATCAAAAAGGCCGGAACGGTTATCCTGGCCCTGTCCATCCTCATCTGGGCGGGAATGACCTTTCCGCAATTGCCACAGGAGGAGGTCCAATCCTTCCAGGCCCAAAAACAGACCCTGGAAGACAAGCTGGCTGCCACGGATGCGGAAGCGACCAAGGCAGCCCTTGCCGAGGATCTCAACACCCTGCAGCAGCGCCACGCCCAAGCCAAGCTTTCCAATACCGTGGCCGGACGCCTGGGCCAGGCCCTGGAACCGGTCTCCGAGTGGGCCGGGTTCGACTGGCGCACGAACATCGCCCTTATCGGCGGGGTCGCGGCCAAGGAGGTTATCGTCTCCAGTCTGGGCACGGCCTATTCCCTGGAAGTCGGACCCGGGGAGGCCAAACCCTTGGCCGAACGCCTGGCCGCAGACCCGCAATGGACCAAACGCACCGCTGTGAGCGCCATTTTGTTCATCCTGCTCTATGCGCCCTGCTTTGTGACCGTGGTAGCCATGGCCAAGGAAACCGGGAACTGGCGCTGGCCGCTGTTCAGCGTGGTCTTTAACACCCTGCTGGCCTTTGGCATCGCTGTCGGGGTCTACCAACTCGGCGGATTGTTCATGGCCTGACAGATTCGCCCTGTCGGCTTCGGCTAACGCCGGAGCCGACCTAC
>JBNJGM010000029.1:0-4296 GCA_051747685.1 Thermodesulfobacteriota bacterium
ACGGAAATTGATCTGATCGGATTGGCCCAAGCCGTGGAACGTCGGCTGCGTTCCGTGGAAACGGTGTGCAAAGTGGCTGTTATGGGGTGCGTGGTCAACGGGCCCGGCGAGGCCAGGGAAGCGGATATCGGTATTGCCGGCGGGCGGGATTGCGGGATTATTTTTCGCAAAGGCCAGGTTATTCGCAAGGTCCACGGCAACGCCAATTTGTTGCCCGTTTTCATGGATGAAGTCGGCCGCTTTCTGGCGGAACAAGGCGTAGAATTGCCTGAAGAACTTCAAAAGACTCGGGGCGCAAAGGGGGCCGTACCTTCTGTGCGGGGATGAGCGACCCGAACCCTGTTCACCGCAAGGGATGTATATAACAAATCGAGCAGTTTTGAGAAGGAGCACGGCATGCGTTTGAGTAAAGCTTATATCCCGACCCTGAAAGAAGATCCGGCCGAGGCCGAGATTGTCAGTCATAAATTGCTGGTCCGCGCCGGCATGATCCGTAAAGTGACCTCTGGTATCTATACCTTTTTGCCTTTGGGGCTGCGGGCGTTGGACAAGATTGCTAACGTACTCCGCGAGGAGATGGAGCGGGCCGGGTGTCAGGAAATATTCATGCCCATGGTCCAGCCCGGGGACCTGTGGAAGGAAACCGGACGTTGGGATTACTACGGCAAAGAATTGCTGCGGGTCAAAGACCGCCACGAACGGGACTATTGCTTGGGGCCCACCCATGAAGAAGTCGTGACCTCCCTTATCCGGGGGGAAGTGCGCTCCTACCGGCAATTGCCGCTCAATTTGTACCAGATTCAGACCAAATTCCGCGATGAAATCCGGCCGCGGTTCGGTTTAATGCGCTGCCGGGAATTTATCATGAAAGACGCCTACTCCTTTGACCGTGACGCAGCCGGCGCTCAAGAATCGTATCAAACCATGTTCGACGCTTATACCCGGTCCTTTCAGCGGCTGGGCCTGCAATTCCGGGCCGTGGAGGCAGACTCTGGGGCTATTGGCGGTTCAGTTTCCCATGAATTTATGGTTTTGGCCTCCACTGGCGAGGATACCATTGCCTCTTGCACGGCGTGCGAGTATGCGGCCAATCTGGAAAAGGCTGAAGTTGGTGTGGCCGCGGAAGAACATCGGCGGCCGTGCGAGGCCGCAGCTTCGGAAGTGCCCACCCCGGGTAAGCATACCGTAGACGAGGTGGCGACCTTTCTGGGCGTGGGGCCGGAGCGGATTCTTAAGACCTTGCTCTATGTGGTCGATGGGGAGGTGGTCGCTGTCCTGGTCCGGGGTGACCGCGAACTCAACGAGACCAAGCTCAAAAATCTGCTCAATGCCCAGAATCTGGAATTAGCTGGCAGTGAGGTAGTGCAACGGGTTAGTCAGGCCCCGGTCGGATTTGCCGGCCCCACCGGCTTGCAGGTACAGCGACTTTATGCCGATTTGGAACTGCAAAACGGTACTGACTGGGTCACCGGCGCGAACAGGGCCGAGACCCATTTGGTTCACGTGGATCTTGCCCGGGACGCGGCGGTGACCGGTTATGCGGACCTGCGCGAAGTGGGTAGCGGCGACCCCTGTCCGCGCTGCGGTGGCGCCCTGCGTTTTCCCCGGGGCATTGAGGTCGGCCATGTTTTTAATCTGGGGACCAAATACAGCGCCCCCATGCAGGCCTTGTACCTCGACGAAAACGGTAAAGAGCAAGAGATTGTTATGGGGTGCTACGGCATTGGGGTCAGCCGCATTCTGGCTGCAGCCATTGAACAGAACCACGATGAAGGTGGGATCATTTTTCCGCCGAATATCGCCCCGTATGAAGTGGCTTTGCTGTGCCTGGACACGAAAAACGAAACAGTTCGCGCCGAGGCCGAGGAATTGTATGGGGCCTTGAAGGAACAGGGCATCGATGTCCTGTACGACGATCGTACCGAACGCCCTGGGGTCAAATTCAAGGACGCGGATTTGATAGGGCTTCCCTTGCAGGTGGTTTTCGGTACTAAAGGCGTGGCCCGGGGCGTGGTCGAGGTCAAGGACCGGCGCACTGGAGAGAAGTCTGAGTTGCCACTGGAGGGACTGGCTGAGGAATTTGCCACGTGGCGTGAAACCGTTTGGAGCGCTTGGGGTGCTGTGTCGAGGCAATAATTTTGGAGAAGTATCCTGGACCCGTGCCTAAGAATTGTATTGGTTAGGGTGGTTTGGATTCAGGTGCCCAGGTATATTATATGCAACATGTCTTTAGTGTTCAGGAGTTAACCCAGGCCGTTAAAGGTGTGGTCGAAGGCCAATTTCCTCTGGTTTGGGTCCGGGGACAGGTTTCCAATTTGGCTCGTCCCGGTTCCGGACATATCTATTTTACCCTCAAAGACGAACTGGCGCAGCTCAAAGTGGTCTGGTTCAGGGGCAACCAATGGCAAAGTCCGGCCTTAGAATCGCTGCAAAATGGTCAGGAACTGGTCTGTGCCGGTCGATTGAGCGTCTATCCGCCTCAGGGCTCGTATCAGCTCATTGCCGAATGGGTGCAAGACCACGGCATCGGGCAGTTGCAGGCTGCTTTTGAGGCGCTGAAAAAAAAGATGGAGGCTAAGGGGTATTTCGCCCCCGAACACAAGCGATCCTTGCCGGCCCATCCCAAGCGTGTCGCGGTTATCACCGCCCCTCAGGGCGCGGCGGTGCGCGATTTTTTGCATTTGGCAGAGGAGCGTGGGCGTCCCTCTTCCATCCGCATTTATCCCAGTTTGATGCAGGGCGAAGGCGCTGAGGACAATGTCATTTGCGCCCTGGAGCAGGTCCAACTCGATGAATGGGCTGAGGTGGTGGTCATCACCCGTGGCGGCGGTTCGTTGGAAGATTTGTGGACCTTTAATACTGAAACGGTGGCTGAGGCGGTGGCCCATTGCCCGCTGGCTGTAGTCGCGGCTATCGGTCATGAGCGGGATGTGACCATTGTCGATCTTATCGCCGACAGCCGGGCGGCAACGCCGAGCCACGCCGCACAACTTTTGTGGCCCTTGCGCCAGGAACTTTTGCAGGAGATTGACGAGTGGGAGATGCGTCTGGATAAGGCCTGGTTGGGGCAGTGGCGTCAGGCCCACCGTCGCTTCGCTGAACTGGATAAGGGGCTGCGGTGGCTTTCCCCCCGCCGGCGGGTGCAGCGCATGGATAAAGAATGCCACCGATTGGGGCAGGCCTTGGTGCGGGCGGGTCAGCGCTATGTTGCGGAAAAGCAAAACAAGGCCCAAAGCGCCGGTGAATTGCTGGGGTATCGCTTGCGGCGTGAGTTTGCTCGCAAGTCGGAGACCCGACTGGAGCGAAGCGGAGAGCGGTTACTCCGCGTCCGGGGCAAAGCCAGCGAGGCGGCCGCGTACAGGCTGGAGATACAGCGGGCGGCATTGGCCCGGCTGGATCCTGCGGCGCCTTTGCGGCAGGGGTTCAGCTTGGTGACACATGAGGCCTCCGGGACCGTCGTGACCTCACCGGAACAGGTCCGGGAAGCCGACTTTTTGCGGGTGCAGACCGGACAAGGGCAATATCGGGTTCGGGTGTATGCGGCTGGGGCCAATCAGGATTCTCAAAATACGTAGATCCACCCGGAGCCAAGAGGATTGGGACGAGCGTACAAGTCGATTATTGAAGGGGAAGCGAGCATGACCACCGCGCCTGTGGATACAGATCACGACCAGTGGGATTTTGAAAAGCGCCTGGAGCGGCTCCAGGCTATTGTCAGCCGCCTTGAAGAAGAGGATGTGCCCTTGGAAGAGGGGGTGGCTCTGTTCAAGGAGGGCAGCGAACTGGCGCAACACTGCCGCAAACAACTCCAGGAGGCCAAACACCAGGTGGAGATATACGCCCAGGGTGTTTTGGAGGCCTTTGAACCGGAGCGGGACGGAGGAGGCGGGGATGCCGAAACAACGTCTTGAGCGTTACCGACGCGAGGTGGAGTCCTTTCTTGAAGAATGCCTGGAGGCTGGCCGGATGCCAGAGACATTGCATCAGGCCATGCGCTACTCGTTGTTGGCCGGCGGCAAACGGGTGCGGCCGGTGTTGTGTGTGGTCTGGGCTGAGCTTTTGGGGGAGCAGCGCCACCGGGTTTTGCCCTTTGCGGCTGGTCTGGAATGCATCCATACCTATTCCCTCGTCCACGATGATCTGCCAGCCATGGATGATGACGACCTGCGTCGCGGTAAACCCTCAAACCATAAACAATTCGGCGAGGCCCTGGCTATCCTCGCCGGTGACGCCCTATTGACCCACGCCTTTCAACTCATGCTCTATGCCGAGCTTCCAGCGCAGCGTTTGGTCCAG